>JAJRUJ010000075.1 GCA_024277855.1 Candidatus Zixiibacteriota bacterium | reverse complement strand
TTTGGTGCTCATTCGTGCCATTTGCAGATGGGCAGGAAAGTAATACCACAATAAAAAAGGCCGCCAGGTACCGGCATAACCTCGGCGGCCGTTACAATAAATTGGTTAAGTTGTTGATTGACGTAATACTGCTGGTATTGCCTTTACCTTTCTTATAAAATGTGGCCTTTTGTCAGAAATGCAAGGATGATTTTGGGGCAAAATTCTAATTTTCGTTGATTTTTTTGGGTTTTGTGGGGCTGTTTCCTCATAAACTAATAACCAGAGGGGGGTTCGGCTGCTTTAGACGAATTTGGACGAAATATATTTCCCCAATCAGAATTTGGTATATAATGTAGTAAATCAAGTGAAACGTAAGATCCCCGTAAACGGAATGGTGCCGGGTGAGAGTAGTCGTTTCAGGTCCGACAGGATTCATTGGTCGCGCATTGGTCGGTGAATTGTTGCGGCGTGGCGATGAAGTCCTCGCGCTCTCGCGTCGACCAAAATTGGTGCGCAGACGTTTTGGGGATGCGGTCAAGGCAGTTCCCTGGACCCCGGAATATGCTCCCGAGTGGGGGGAATTGCTCGAGAGCTACGATGGCGTGGTTAATCTGGCCGGCGAGCCGATAATCGGCCGTCGTTGGAACGAGGCGCAGAAGGAACGCATTCTCAAAAGCAGGATCGATTCGACAGCAGGGATTATCAAGGCGATCCGGCGGGCCGATCATCGCCCGGATGTCTTTGTCAATGCTTCCGCCATCGGCTATTACGGCAACCGGGGGGACGAGAAACTTGATGAAAATTCCCCGCCCGGTGAGGGTTTCTTAGCCGAAGTCAGTTTGGCGGCCGAGGAGGAAGCCGAGGATGACGATACCGAAAACGTTCGCACGGTTCGCGTACGCATCGGGGTTGTCCTCGGACCCGGCGGGGGGGCGTTGGCGAAATTGGCGACCCCCTTTACACTATTTCTTGGTGGGCCATTGGGCTCCGGTCGGCAATGGGTCTCGTGGATTCATCTGGACGATCTGATCGGGATTATCTTGCTGGCGCTGGAGAACCCCCGGGCCGAGGGACCGCTCAACGGCACGGCCCCAAACCCGGTGACCAATAGGCAATTTGCCCGGACATTGGGCAAAGTGCTGGGGCGACCGTCTTTTGTCCCGGTCCCGGCATTATTTCTACGACTGGCCCTGGGGGATGTAGCCGACCTGCTTTTACAGGGACAGCGGGTGGCGCCCACGCGGGTGGGCGAATTGGGCTACAAATTCAAATACCCCCATCTTGACAGCGCCTTGCGTGACATCCTGCCGTAATTCAGATTGTCGTCAAAAAAGAGATCTGCCCGGTCCGACCGACGGGGGGCATGGAGAGATGTTCGCATAATAATAGCCGCGACGATGTCGATCGTCGCGGCCAATGTTTCCTATTTTTTCGTTCGCCGCAATACCCGGCCCGTGGTTGATTGTTGCTTTAGGCCCGGGTCACGTTGATCGCCTGGTCACCTTTCGGGCCTTGTGTTATTTCAAACTCGACTTCCTCGCCCTCTTTGAGAGTACGAAATCCCTCGTCCCCCGCGATACCGGAGTAATGGACGAAGACGTCATCCCCATCCTCACGCGAGATGAAACCGAAGCCTTTTTGGTCGTTGAACCACTTAACCGTGCCTCTGGGCATAATCCACCCCGTCCTTTCTCAAGACGATTTCTCCAGAGATCACCGGAAACACCTGGTCGCCAGCGTCATCGCCGGCGGCCGAAGATGCTTACCTCATCCAGTCTTTTCAGGGTCTTCCTGGACTTTTACTCAGGACTGGACACGAGTCACGTTAATCGCCTGGTCGCCTTTCGGGCCCTGGGTTATCTCAAACTCCACTTCTTCGCCTTCCTGCAGGGATTTGAATCCCTCTCCCGAAATACCGGTATGATGCACAAACACATCACTTCCACCCTCGAGGGAGATAAAACCAAAACCTTTTTGGTCGTTAAACCACTTGACTGTTCCCCTGGGCATACCTCACCCTGACCTTTCCTTAAACACCTGACGGCATTAAACCTGTGGAACACCCGCCGTCGCGACGCAAAAAACCGCCAACGGACACTCCGGATTGATCTGCTCGAATCTGTGTTTTATTATCTGGATTTATGCTTGCACGCGAGTCACGTTAATTGCCTGGTCACCTTTCGGGCCCTGCGTTATTTCGAATTCAACCTCTTCGCCTTCCTGTAGCGACTTAAAACCATCACCCGCAATTCCGGTATGATGCACAAACACATCACTTTCACCTTCGCGGGAGATAAAGCCAAAACCTTTTTGGTCGTTAAACCACTTGACCGTACCTCTGGGCATGAAAAGACCCAACCTTTCTGCGACTAACGTGTAAATAAGATTTGATGGGGGACGCCGCAACGACAAAACGATGACGCGCGATCTTGCACTGTCAGAACTGAATTCCTCAATAGCTACAACACTACGGTTACTATTTTCCGGCTAAAATATCGTCGACCCCAAATCGTTTGTCAAGGGACAACGACAAATTCATGGTTTTTTATTTTCGTCCCGTCGCACATGATCCGAAAAAACCTCCGCCTTTTCAATGTCGCCCAACAGGTTGTCCAACAACGTGATCGTGCGGGTCGCCGGTTGCCGGCAATAAACAAAGCCCCTCTTTTCTCCAAAATAGGGGGAGAAAATGAGGGGCTGATTTCGTATCGAGTGAACAGCTTGCGACTAATCCAGCAGTTTTTCAAACTCGGTGACCAGTTTATCAAAACGATTGATCGCCCGGTTGATCGGCTCGACGGACGTCATATCAACCCCCGCCTTCTGCAACAGGGCAATTGGGTAATCCGACGATCCGGAGGCCAGAAATGCCAGGTAATCCTCGACAGCGCCCTTTTCCTTATTGATAATCCGGTCGGCAATTGCCGTGGCCGCGGCGATCGAGGTTGCATACTGGTAAACATAGTAGTTGCGGTAATAATGGTAGACCCGCAACGCACCCAGGTCGTCCAGTTCGGTCATCGTCAGGGCGGGACCGTTATACTTCTGGAAAATCTTACGGTACATCCGTCGCATACCTTCGGCCGAGAGGCCCCCGCCGGCTTCGACTTTTTGGTGCAGGCCGTGTTCGTACTCGGAAAACATACACTGCGTATAAAAAGTCCCGATGAAACTGCTGATCTGCTTGTTGAGGACATACTTCTTTAGTTCGGGATCTTTGGTGTTTTTCAACAGATAATCCAGCAGCAACATCTCATTGGTTATCGAGGCCACTTCGGCGGTGAAAGTCACCGGATCGCTGTAGGCATACGGTTGTTTCCGCGTCGAGTAGTAGTGGTGCATCGCGTGACCCATTTCATGGGCGAGCGTGAAAACATCCTCGATCTTGTCCGAATAATTCAGGAGGATATAGGGATTGGTGCCGTACGACCCCCAGTTGTACCCGCCCGAGGTTTTGCCGGCGGTTTCATAGACATCGATCCACCCGCCGCCGATCATCCCATCATGAGCAACATCGACATATTTCTGACCCAGCGGCTTGAGTGCCCGGGTTACGGTTTCGACTGCATCATCGTAAGGGAATTTGGCGTCGGTAGTGACCAGCGGAACATTGAGATCGTACTTGTACAGCGTGTCAAGGCCATGGACTTTTTTCACCAGCGCGTTATAGCGATGTAACGGTTCCAGGTTGTCGTTGGCCGCGGCGATCAGGTTTTCGTAAACAGCCGACGGGATATTGTAATCATCCAGCGCCCGTTCGAGACAGGTGTTGTATTTGCGGGCTTTGGCATAGAACAGGTCGCATTTCATTTGCGTCGCGAGATTCGCCCCCAGGGTGTTTTCGTAAGTAAGGTAGGCGCTGTTGAACGTTTTCGCCGCGTCGCGCCGAACTCGCCGGTCAGTTGATTCGAGAAAACGTGAATACCGTTGTTTGGTCAGCTGGACTTCCTTGCCCTGTTCATCGATTATCGTGCCGTACTTTAAATCGGCATTGTCAATCATCGAAAAAACCGTAATCGGGCCGCGCGTCACATCGCCGGCCATCGCCAACAGCGCCTCTTTATCGGGGGAGAGCACGTGTTTTTTCCGGCGCAATAGATCGTCGACATAGTGGGCGTAGACCTCCAGCCCGGGAGTCTGGGCGACATATTTGCGAATGAGAGTCTCGTCGGCGGCCAGGATTTCCGGCCCGACGAAAGAGACCGCCTGTGCCACTTCCGAATTCAACGCTTCCGCACGCGACGAGAGTTCCTGGTACTCGGCGACTCGGGTGTCCTCATCTTTTTTCATATTCGAGTAGACATACAGACGGTCGTTGATCGTCCAGATTTCGCCAATCAATTTCAGGCAGGCCAACAGCGTTTCGCCCGATTCGGCCAACCGGCCTTGGTAGGCGGCGATTTTCGGGATGCCCTCCTTAACCTGGGCATATTCGGCTTCCCAAACCAGGCTGTCGGCCACAATGTCAGACAGCCGCCATTGATATTTGGCGGGAATCTCGGAGCGCTGGGGAATGTTTCCCGACTGTGCCCCGGCCGTACCCAGTGATACCAGCCAAAGACCGGCAATCAACAGAATTACCACACGACGTTTCATACAACTCCCCTCATGATATGTATGGGTTTGCTTTCCTTACATCCACCAACCCGGTTCATCCATAATTTCAACTCATCATACGGACCGTTGACCAATAAAGTGTCGCACAACCGAAGAAAAAACAATGGCCTGCTGTCAAAGTCTGCCGTCGGGCAAACCGGTAAAATCGGCTCGAAGGCAAGCCCGTCGTTGCATTTACCCGTCGGTTTTCCTTACTTTCCGGCTGATCGAGACGACGGCTTTGCCGGTCGTAAGATTTGCAGGACAATCCGCGGGAACGCCTGACGGCATTGTAATCGGTAGAAAGGAAAGCGGCACCATGGGAAAGGGCCAGAAAACGGCGATCACACCGACTCGACAAGAAGATTATCCGGAATGGTATCAACAGGTGATTATTGCGGCCGAGCTGGCCGAGAACTCACCGGTGCGCGGTTGCATGGTGATCAAACCCTGGGGATATGCGATCTGGGAAAATATCCAGCGCGAACTCGACAAGATGTTCAAAGCCACCGGCCACCAGAACGCCTACTTTCCGCTGTTTATCCCGTTAAGTTTTTTGGAAAAAGAGGCCGAGCATGTGGAGGGGTTCGCCAAGGAATGCGCGGTGGTCACCCATCATCGGCTGGAAGTCGGGCCGGACGGCCGCCTGGTACCCGGCGGCAAGCTGGATGAACCACTGGTTGTGCGGCCGACCTCGGAGACAATTATCGGCGCAATGTTTTCCAAGTGGGTACAATCGTACCGCGACCTGCCGCTTTTGATCAACCAGTGGGCGAATATCGTCCGCTGGGAAATGCGCACTCGGATGTTCCTGCGCACGACCGAATTTTTGTGGCAGGAAGGCCACACTGTGCACGAAACCCGCGACGATGCCTGGGCCGAAACAATCCGGATGTTGGGGGTCTATGCCGATTTTGCGGAGAATTTCGCGGCGATCCCGGTGATCCGTGGCGAAAAAACACCGGGCGAACGGTTTCCGGGGGCGAATAATACCTTCTGTATCGAGGCGATGATGCAGGACCGCAAGGCCCTCCAGGCGGGAACATCGCACTATCTCGGACAAAGCTTCGCCCGCGCCTCTGAAATTCAGTTTTCCTCCCGCACCGGTGAATTGGAATATGCGCATACGACATCCTGGGGCGTTTCCACCCGGCTGATCGGGGCCTTGATTATGACCCATTCCGACGATGACGGGCTGGTGTTACCGCCGAAAATCGCGCCGCTGCACGTGGTGATCCTGCCGGTCCTGCGCGGTGAGGACCAGGACAAAGACGTGCTTGAATATTGCCGACGGCTGGAAACCGAGATCGGCAAACAGGAGTTCGCCGGTCGGCCGATTGCGGTGCAGATTGATGCCTCCGAAAAACGCGGCGGTGAAAAGACCTGGGGCTGGATCAAGAAAGGCGTGCCGATCCGCATCGAGATCGGAATGCGCGAGTTTACCGAAGACAAGGTCTTCTATGGACGCCGCGACAAAGGCCCCAAAGACCGCAAGGCGGTTCCACGCGAAGAGTTCGTTTTCATCGTGCCCCAGATATTGGAGGAAATTCAACAGGGTCTATTTGACCGGGCGAAAGATTTCCGCCGCGCTCACACATTGCGGTTCGACACCAAAGACAAGTTTATCAAGTTTTTCACGCCGAAAAACACGGAAAAACCGGAAATCCACGGGGGATTTGCCTCGGCTCACTGGTGCGGTAAGCCCGAATGTGAAGCGTGGCCGACCGAGAATTTGAAAGTGACGATCCGCTGTATCCCGCTGGACGCTGAAGAGGAAAACGGCAAGTGCATCATCTGCGGCGCACCGAGCAAAAAACGAGTCATCTTCGCCAAAGCATATTAGGCGAGATGCTGTAAATATGTGATTGACAATAAGTACGTCGATATGAATCCTCTGGTATGGCCAAGGGTAATCCGATACTGACTGCTCTGCAAGAATTCGCCCAATCCGTTAGGGAGAAGATGGCCCTCTTGACTCCTGGCGAGCCGGAAGAACAATTGCGTGCCCCATTTGAAAAGTTCATCGTCGAGAGTGCTCGCGCACTTGGCCTGTGGCTGAAGGTCCAGCCATTCTCGTGACACGCTGGGAAAGACTTCTGTCCACGTCAGGGGAGAATCAAAAGAAGCTTCGAGATATAACTGAAAGTCGTTCAATCCTGGCTGAAATATCGCATGAAAAAAGGCGCGGGTAAAAAGTCCTCTCCACTCGATGATATCCGTCCTGAACATTGGACCGGTCAGTTTACGACTGAACTACTCGAACTGCTTTGGGTGTTGGAAGCGACAATCGAAGGCTACCCCGCACAGACGAAACTCCTCGACGCCGTCGTCGCCGGGCCTTGTTTCCAAGCCGACGAACTGCCGCCTGTGCCCGAGGCAATGCGTAAACCCCCAAAACCTCCGCGCGAAGGCGATCTTTTCGACTGAAAATAATCGGCGTTTAACTGCATCCAATTCCCGGTGCAGCCAATCAATGAAGAGTTATTGGGCAGTCGTCTGTTTGGGATTTTTTGCCGTCGAATCGGCGAGGACAAACCAGAGTGGATCGACCGGCTGGTCGCGCAGGCGGATTTCATAGTGCAGATGCGGGGCGGACGACACCCCGGTGTTGCCCGACAAGCAGATGATATCGCCAAACTTAACCCGGTCACCCTGCTTGCACATCACCACGCTGTTGTGGCCGTAAATCGTTTTGTACCCATTCTGGTGATCGACCGTAATCATATTCCCCAACGCTTCATCCCAGCCGACAAATTCAACGACGCCCGCCGCGGTCACAAAAACCGGTGAACCCTCTCGTCCCGCGATATCCAGTCCAAAATGCCGGAGTGAAAGATTTTGCTGGTCGGGATTATACCCGCGTGATGCCCGTCCCCGCATCGGCACGCCACGCGGCAGATTGTCGGCATCGGCCTCAAGCTGGCTGGGCAAAGGGGCCTCGCTGACCAACTGCATCATACTGCGCACCGGTCGGCCGGGTGATACCGTCGAGTCGAGTAATTCGGGTGGAAGTGCCGGCAGAGCCATTTCGGCGATTGTGCCAAATGAAGAATCAGGGAACTTGACACCGATCAACTCGCAGATCCGGCGAGTAAAGTCGCGGTGGAGATTAAGTTCTTCCTTGAGTTGATTTATCTCCAGTGAGTAGACAGTCAGCCGCTGGTTTTCGGCGGACAACTCGGCCAGACGGTGGTTTTGCCCGATCAATACCCAGGCCAGCACTGCTGCGGTCAGCGAAAGCAGGATCGCCGCAACGACTCCGCCAAAAATCACCCGCAACGTGAAAATCGACAGCGACCACTGGTAACTTCGTTCAGACTGGTCGTAAACGACCAGTACATTGACGCGCTTCTCGCGGCCCATCGCCGACAATCCTCCCGAACTACTGCAGGTTGATCAAACCGAGAATGCGATTGAGATCGTCATGCGAATAGTATTCGATCGTAATCTTGCCCTTTTGCCGACGTTCGCTGATGCGTACCGCGGTCCCCAGACGCTGACGCAGGCGGTTTTCGAGCGATTCGATTTCGGCCGAACGGCTGATTGAACGGGACACGCGTTTTTTGCGGCCGTAAATCAACTCTTCGGTCTTACGCACCGAAAGACCTTCGTTGACCACCCGCCGACAAAGGCGAATCTGGTCGGTCGCTGAATCCAGGGCGAGGAGCGCGCGCGCATGACCGGCCGTTATTTTTCCCGATGATATTTTGTCTTTGATTTCCTCGGGCAATCCCAGCAGGCGCAGGATATTGGCCACCGACGTACGGTCTTTGCCGACTTTCTGGGCAATCAACTGCTGCGTCAGACCAAACCGCTCGGAAAGTTTGCGATAGGCCTGCGCCTCGTCGATTGGATTCAAATCCTCACGCTGGATATTTTCGATCAAGGCAATTTGCAATTGCTCGTCATCGGTGAGATCATCGGCAAGCATCGCGGGGATTTTTTCCAAACCGGCAATCCGTGCGGCTTTCCAACGCCGTTCACCGGCAATGATTTGATAACTATCGTCGGCCGTCCTGACCAGGATCGGCTGGATCACGCCTTTCTCGCGAATCGAATCGGCCAGCTCCTTAAGCTTCTCCGGATCGAAATTCAATCGCGGCTGGTACGGGTTCGGGACAACACGATCCAGGTCCAGTTGCAAGATCGACGTGCCTTTGGCCGCCGCTGGTGTGGCCCCGCCTGGAATCAGGGCTTCGAGTCCTCGTCCTAACGCAATTTTGTTGTTCACGACGCCAACACTTCCTTTGCCAGTCTGATATAGTTCTCAGCTCCGGTCGAGAGCATATCGTACAGGACGATCGGCTTGCCGAAACTGGGGGCCTCGGATAAACGAACATTACGGTTGATTACGGTTTGATAGACTTTATCCGCGAAAAATTTCCGCACTTCATCTTCGACTTGTTTGGTCAACCGGAGACGCGTGTCATACATCGTCAACACAACGCCCTCGATGGTCAGGGACGGGTTAAGCTTCTCACGAATCATGGTGATTGTGTGCATCAGCAACCCAAGACCCTCCATGGCAAAATACTCACACTGCATCGGGATCAAAACCGAATCACTTGCCGTTAATGCATTGATAGTCAGCAGATTAAGCGAAGGCGGGCAATCGATGAGAATATATTCATACCGATCACGTACCCTGTTCAATGCCGCCTGTAACAAAAATTCACGACGTTCGACATTGATCAATTCGATTTCGGCGCCGACCAGGCGCAGATGAGACGGCACCAATTGAAGTCCCTCAACTTGTGTGTCGACAATAATATCCAATATTGGATTCTGGCCGGAGAGAAGCTCATATGTCGAGCCCTTGATCTTCGCCTTATCAATCCCGATAAAACTTGTCGTATTTGCCTGAGGGTCCAGATCGACCAGCAGGGTTCGTTTGCCGGCCATCGCCAGACAGGTCGCCAGATTGACCGCGGTGGTGGTTTTGCCCACGCCGCCTTTCTGGTTTACAATCGCGACAATCTTTGCTTTGGCTGTCTGGTCCATTTTCGTATGCAGTATTTCAGGTACTTTTGCTTGAAAAAGCAAGAAATCAACAAAAATGTAATTGTGCAAGTAAATATTTGGTAATCAGGAGGATTTAGTTAATTTCAATTTCAATACCAATAGCCGTAGATCATGAATTTCCGCTGATGAGCCAATATCCAGCTTGGTATCGAGATAAAAACCATGAGAATCGGAAGCGATGCCCTCCTCCAAACCGGCAGAGGCCGTATCGAACACGATAACCTGGGTAAGGCCGGGTAACTTGGCCGCCCAGGGCAAAATACTCTGAAGCGGTGGCCCGGCGCGGGAGGTAACGGTAATTGCAGCGCAATCTGTGGCAGGGACATAATTTTCGAAACGCGAATTGACGATTTTGATCTCGGGAAGTTCGAGTCGACGGACAACCGATTCGAGAAAGAGGCATTTCCGCCCCCGCGATTCCAGTAACACGCACGGCAGATCCGGACGGGCCAACTTCAATGGAATTGCCGGAAAACCACCGCCCGAACCGATATCAATCAATGTCACCCCTCTATCCTGAGGCAGGAATTTGAGGATCGGCAGGGAAGTAACAAAAAGCTCGGCGGCCAGGACCGGTGCATCACCGGCGCGGGAGATCAGATGGACTGCCTGATTGGACTTGACCAACTCCCGGATGTATAGCGAGGAGCGATCCAGCAGGGTGTCGAAATCAACGCTCGCGTAGTCAGTGCAGAACTGCACCAGAAACTCTTCCTGCTTTTGGGTAAATGGATGTTTCACGTGAAACAATCTGTAGCGCTTGTCAGATTCGGGATTTTGGTCCGATTCGGCCGCTGGCCCGGAGATATACCATCAGGAGGGAGACATCCGCTCCGGTAATCCCCGGTATCCGTGCCGCCTGCCCCAGGTTGAGCGGACGGATCCGAGAAAATTTCTCCCGGGCTTCTGTGCGCAGTCCGGGCATTTCGCCATAAATAAAACCTGCGGGAATCCTGATCGACTCATTGCGTTTGAAACGCTCGATTTCTGCTAACTGTCGTTCGATATACCCCTCGTATTTAATTTGTATCTCAACCGATTCCCCGATAACCCCCTCAATTGGAGTAAATGTGTGATCAATTTCGCCGAGGTCTTGATAATGAATCTCAGGGATACGCAAGAGGTGGGAGAGAGAGACCGCCCCTCTTTTCCGTAAGCTCTTATATTTTAAAGGGATACTTATGGTGGGCACGCGTTGCTCACCCAGTCGATTTTTCTCATCGGTTACCCGGCGATACTTTTCACCAAATGCCAGATAACGCTCTTCGGGAACCAGCCCGCAACGATAGCCATACTCGGTCAAGCGCTGATCTGCGTTATCCTCGCGCAGATGCAGCCGGTGCTCCGCACGCGAGGTAAACATACGATATGGCTCGTCTACCCCACGGGTCACCAGATCATCGATCATCACGCCGATATATGCCTCGGAACGGTCAAGAATAAATGCCGGCTTATCGCGCAACTTGTTCACGGCATTGATCGCGGCCATCAAGCCCTGTGCGGCGGCCTCTTCGTAACCCGAAGTGCCGTTAATTTGCCCGGCAAAATACAGGTTTTCGATTAGTTTTGTTTCCAGGGTCGGCTTGAGCTGGGTCGGTGGGAAATAATCATATTCAACCGCATAGCCGGGTCGCACAAAGGCGACGTCCCCCATGCCCGGGACCGCCCGCAATGCGGCCAACTGGACATCCTCCGGCAAACTTGAGGAAAACCCATTGACGTAGAGTTGATCGGTATCAAGGCCCTCAGGTTCGAGGAATAGTTGATGACTCGGTTTTTCAGCGAATTTGACAACTTTATCCTCAATTGAGGGACAATATCGGGGGCCGACACCTTTAATCTGACCGTTAAAAAGCGGCGACCGATCAATATTCTGTTTAATTATCTGATGACAGGCCTCATTGGTATTGGTCAGCCAACATTCGGCCTGATTGCGGATATTTCCATTCGAACGGGTCGAAAACGGCCTCGGCGGGTTATCGCCGGGCTGAACAGTCATCAGCGAGAAATCAATGGTCTTGCCGTCGACCCGTGGCGGCGTACCGGTTTTCAGACGGCCGACAGTGAAACCAAGCGCGGCCAGTTTATCAGACAGGCCGATCACGGGTTGTTCGCCGACCCGCCCGGCCGGGGTGGAAACCGAACCGGTATGGATAATTGCATTGAGAAAAGTTCCGCCGGCCAAAATGGCCGATTGGACTTTTATGACCGACCCTGACTTGGTAATAATACGAGTAAGCCGGCCATGCTCGACTTTAATATCCACCACCGAATCTTCGATTATTCTGGTGTTGGGCAGCAATTCAACTGCCTCACGTACGTATGCTTCGTACAATTTTCTGTCGGTCTGCGCGCGGGAGGACCACACTGCCGGACCTTTGCGTTTATTGAGGACTTTAAACTGGATCCCCGCTCGGTCGGCAAGGACACCCATTTCTCCGCCGAGGGCATCGATTTCCTTGACCAGGTGTCCCTTGGCCAGCCCGCCAATCGCCGGATTGCAGGACATCCGCCCGATAGCGGTAACATCGGTGGTGACCAGAGCTACCGACGCTCCCATCCGCGAAGCGGCAATGACCGCCTCAACTCCGGCGTGCCCCCCGCCGATAACGGCAATGTCGAAAACCTCACTCATGGCTTAATGAACATACGCGAATGTATGGAGTTTCGCAAATGCGGGTGGAATTCGGGCGGAGATTATTTTCCGATACAAAAATTTGCGAAAATTTGCGATAAAATATCATCAGGCGTTGTTTCTCCGGTGATTTCACCGAGACATTCGGCAGCTTTTCGCAGATCAAAAGCGACAAATTCATATGATTCTTTCTTGACCAGGGCACGATCGGCAAGCGCAAGATGCTCCCGGGCGGCCTCCAGGGCAATCAGATGACGCTGATTAATTAAAAATGGCGCAATCCGACGGTCGGTGGCGAAATTCAGGTGATTGGTGGTCAACCAATCGATCAGTTGATCAATTCCCTTGCCGGTAGCCGCCGATATGACAATAACATCTGCCAGATCGACCGACCTTCGGCAATGATCGATTTGCTGTCCGGTGGCGATATCTGCCTTGTTGATTAAAGCAATTGCCGGACGGTCGGCAATCAGTTGATGGGTTTCGTAATCATCCTCAGTAAGGCCGACTGAACCATCCACCACCCAGAAAATCAAATCACTTTCGGAGAGTTGGTTGATTGTCCGATCAATCCCGATTGTCTCGACAGTTTCGGCTGTTTTCCTGATCCCTGCGGTATCGACGAAGCGGACGGGATAGCCGCCCAGGTTGACGAACTCATCGATTGTATCGCGGGTGGTTCCCGGAGTCGAGGTTACGATTGACCGCTCGCGGGCCAGCAGGTAGTTAAACAAGCTTGATTTGCCGGCGTTGGGCGCGCCGATAATCGTGATGACCAGCCCGTCGCGGACGATCCTACTCCGCTGATATGCTTTGCTGAGTACTGAGATTTGCTGTGCAATCGAATTAATCCGCTCGCCAATTTCCTCGACTTTTTTAAATTCGAGATCTTCTTCGACGAAATCTGCCGACATCTCCAGCCAGCCAAGCCCTTCAATCAAATCGGCGCGAAGAGTCTGGATTCGGTTCTTCAGCGTACCCTGGAGCTGCTGAAAAGCCGCCTGTGCTGATTGCTCGGATTTGGCATCCACCAAATCCGCCACGGCCTCGGCTTGAGTAAGATCTATCCGACCGTGGTAAAAAGCACGAAAGGTGAATTCCCCCGGCTGAGCCAGACGGGCGCCCCCCGCGATCAGGATCTCCAGGGCACGACGGAGAATAGTCGGTGAACCATGAAAACTAAACTCGACAACATCCTCTCCGGTATATGAATTCGGTTGTTTGAAAGGTGTGAGAAGGATTTCATCGAGTGCAATATCGCTGCCGGGATCACAAAAGTTTCCGTATAACACCCTGTGCGACAAGCCGGAAAGCGATGCATGTTTCCCGTGAAACACTTTTTCGGCGAGAGGCATGGCCCGCGGACCGGAGAGACGGATGATCCCGATCCCCCCGCGACCGAGCGGGGTGGCAATACCGCAAATTGTGTCGGGATGACCGGGATCACCGAAAACATCAAGTGGCCGGGGCTGGTTCATCTTTCTTACCTGCCCGCTTGATAATATACTGCTCGATCACCGAGAAAACGTTGTAGACCGTCCAGTAGAGCGTCAAGCCGGCTGGAGAGTTCATAAACAAAAAGCCGAACATCAACGGCATGACATAAACCAACGCTTTCTGTTTCGGGTCGGTTGACGTCATCTTCTGCTGCCAGAAAAACGAAATGGTCATAATGATCGGCAGGATATATAGCGGATCTTTCTGCGATAAGTCGGTAATTTGGAAGATAAAGTCAGCGCCGCGCATTTGGATGGTGTTACGCAACACCTGGTACAAGGCGTAAAAGACCGGCATCTGGGCCAGCAGGGGCAGGCAGCCGGAGACCGGGTTGAAACCGGTTTCCTTGTACATCTTCATTGTTTCCCGGTTCAGCCGCTGCGGATCGTCTTTATATTTTTCTTTCAATTTCTGCAGCTTCGGGGACATATCCTTCATCCGCTGCATCGAGGCCATACTTTTCTTGGTCAGAGGATGGAACAACAGTTTGACCAAAAAACCAAAAAGGATAATGACAAAACCATAATTAGGGACATAGGTGTAGAGTTTGTCGAAACTCCAGAGGACAAAGATCGCAAATGGGCGGATGATATACCGCCACCCCAGACTGATTAGCCCTTCGAGCCCATCTCCGTATCCCTTCACCACAAAATAGTCCAGCGGCCCCATATATACCGAATACCGATGTTCGATTTGCTGGCCGGTTAAAACCGGAACGGCAAAACGCGACGAAAAATAGGGTATCTTGAACTGTTTATCCTTAACCATGATCGTACCAAAATGTCGATCGGCGATAAACTCTTGTGGTTCAACGTTATCCGGGATAATTATATTGGCAAAATATTTCGTGTGAACGCCCGCCCATTTCACTAAACCGCCAAATCGTTTGGGGCGATCTGCGTCATCAATCTCCTCGATTTCTTCGATATCCTGACCCAGCATCGCCACCGCGGCCATTTTTTTGATATCCTCTTCGCGCAATTCCGACGGGCCCAGGCCGGGGTCCCAGCCAAAAGTGTATTCCCGGTCGACGGTCAGGGGAAAGCCCTGCGGGATGGAGAGAACGATATCGAACGAGTACTTATCGGGAAAGAAAATATACGTCTTCTTAATTTCATACTCTTGATCATATTGCCAGGTAAAAACCAAAGAAGTTGAATCTTCGTTCTTCGTCAGGACAACGGCGGCCTGGTCGCTGGTGAATCCACGGTTCCATAATTGGAGCGGTTTGCCCCAGAATTCAAAGCGGAGGGCCGATTTCGCGCCTTTGGTCAACAATGAAATGGGTCGGTCAGTCGTGCTATCGGTGATATAATAGTAGTCATTGAGATGATAGGAAACCAAATCGGCGCCAAGAGTCGAAAACTCGGCGGTATATAACGGTGTCTCCACCCGGATGGTATCGGCGGAGATTGTCGAGTCGGGGCCGGGAATTGCAATGAGAGAATCAGCCGCCGCCTGGATTGAGCCGGGTTCGCGGACTGCCGACGGAAAAGTATCACGATCGGCCGGTATGGTTTCGCTCTGCGTCGGGGCGGCGGGGGGCTTTTCTTCCGGCTTCGGCTGGAAATACATCGAATAGGCGGTAATGATGGCGAACATCAAGGCGAACGCCAGTAACATACGAAAATCAAATGGACGGTTTTCGTTCGACTCCATGCTTACTCCCCGGATGTGTTCGCACCTGAATCGGTGTACGTCTGATCGCTGTCTGTCATACCTACCCTAAAGTTTTCCCGCTATTCAAGCCGGATCATAACCACCGGGATGAAAAGGGTGACAGCGGCAAATCCTTTTGACTGATTTCCATAAGCCCTGCGCCGGGCCATACTTGCGCAACGCATCGACCGCATATTCCGAACACGTGGGACAGAAGCGACAGGTTTGTGGCAGAAAAAAATTCCTCGAGGCCTGATAAACCCTGATCGCCGCGACAGCGATCACCACGATAATTTTTTGCAATATCTTCATCCGATCCGCTTTGTCTGGTTGGCTAACGTGCGAGCAACCTGCGCAAGCAGTTTACCGATGGTTTCCTGCCGTTTGCTCCAAGTCAGGAACGAGGCGGACGGACGGTCGATCACGACAACTCCCCAGCCCTGACGGGGCCATAATCTGCGCGAGATACGCAAGGCCTCACGGAATTGCCGGCGTTCGCGGTTTCGCTTACAGGCATTGCCGACTTTCTTGCGTACACTGATGGCAAAGCGGACACTACACGAAGGTGGTTGCGGCCAGAAAAAAAACCGAAACCCGTCCCCCGGGAAACAACGGCCGCGACGAATAGTACGGCGAATATCTTCGTTACGGCTTAATCGCACTGCCCGGGGCCATCGACAATTCGCTGCCGGACTCATCATGCGGCGCTCAGATTACGGTCACGATTATTTGGAGGCAATGCTGACGGTGAGGCGCTTGCGCCCTTTGGCCCGACGACGCCGGAGGACCGCACGACCACTGGCCGTCGACATGCGCTTCCGAAAGCCGTGTTCGTTGGCGCGTTTTCTGTTCGAAGGCTGAAATGTTCTTTTCATCTGTCACCTGTCCATTACTGTCTATTCACAAATTGTGCAATATACTCCTTTGCCCCGCTTCGTCAAGTGAAACGTCGCACAGACCGTTAATACGGTGCGCCCGGCCGGATCGTGGCCGATAAATCAAATCCCGCTAAATCCGAAAATAAATTTGATAGGACCTCCGGCGAGAGATGTCAACGGCGCGATCCTGTGCAGCTTTAGCCCAATTCCTGTGCGCTGCAAAAAAGAACAGGAGTGCGCGAAGATATAACGTATTGGATCACATTTGGTTACTGCACCAAACTCATTGTCCTGCGCCTCGGCATCATCCTTGCTCTTTCACCAACAGATGACGGGTACTGGGAACTGCCGCGGCATGGTGTCACAATCTGGCAGTCGGTCGATCATACTCCGGTGGCCCGGCTGGTGTCAATTTCTGTGGGGAGTCCTGTCTTGAGTATTCATGGATATCGCTTGGCTTTTCGCAAAAAATCGCTATATTGCTTTATAGAACAAAGAGTTACTTGCATTTTACCTGGTTTGGCGGCGGTATGGAATATTCTGCCTGTCAACACCATCATTGATCGGTCAATCGCAGACGACGACGACCCGGGGAGAAAATACGGCCAATCGGTCATCGCGCAAAATCACAGTGTTTTCACTGCCGATCTTTTCCATCGGATTCGCCGAGTAGGCGGGAATAGTCGGGGCCGCTGAATTGTATGTTACGTTACCTGGGCCAATTGAGTTGTCGAAAACGATTGGTTGACCGGTCTGTCTGAGGCCTGCCGACCATTGCCGATTCGCTGGAGGATTATTCAGGACACTACGGGGAGGTTGCTGATTGAAAAGGAACATCGGGATTTCGGTCTGCATTATCACTTTGCTTTGGGGGTCTTTGGCTCTTACCGCCGGGCCGCGTCAAAACCGGGCGGGACTGGCGAAATCAACCGCACCGGCGGGGCTCGATTTCCAGGCATGGGTTGACGCGAACGATTTGTTAATGTTTGTGACCAATGTTGGTTCTTTCGCTTATGACGCTGGCTCGATGTTCGGTAAAGCAGACGGCCTATACTTTCCAAGGTCGTCAAATCAAACGGTGTTCTATGCCGCCGGCCTGTGGCTGGGGGCAATAGTTGATTCAGAGTTGCGGATTAGCGTTGCCGAGTATGATAATACGTTTGTCCCGGGACCAATGTCGGCGGGGCAGCACCAGCCGGATAACAATGCCTTTAAGGTCTATAAAATTTACCGTGAGTTGCTGAACAGCGGCTTTTACGCTGGTTCCCGCCCGATCGGTGACCCGTCAATGGAAGAAAAATGGGACGACTACCATAACTGGCCGGCAGTGGACGGAGCCCCGGTCGATCCGACCGGCAATCCGCTGATTACCGGCGACCAGACCCTCTGGAGTGCTTTCAATGACGCCGATGATGCTCACCATAGTAATTACCAAGCCACGGCTGAAGGGCTTGGGGTGGAAATCCGGCAGACAACATTTGCTTTCGATCAGCCGGGCGATCTGGGTCGGACGATATTCATGCACTACGAGCTATATAATAAAAGTGGTCTGGATTTCTCAGGCATGTATGTCGGCTTTTGGGCCGACCCGGATCTGGGCGGGGCAAACGACGATTTTGTCGGCTGCGATAGTGTTCTGGGTCTGGTGTATTGCTATAATGCCGACAACGATGATGCTGTTTACGGATCGAACCCGCCGGCTGTGGGATTTGACTTGTTAAGCGGCCCGGCTACGCTGGGCCTGTTTCCGATGACCGCTTCGATGATGTATATCAATGGTACTGATCCGAACACCCCCCAAGAGAGTTACTGGTATTTGCAGGGGCTCGACGCCAAAAGCGGCGGCGTACCGATTATCGACCCAACGACGACGATGCCGACGACCTTTATGGTTTCGGGTGATCCGATACTGGGCACCGGCTGGCTGGACAGCAACCCGTCCGACCGTCGGTTCATGTGTTCCAGCGGCCCACTGAATATGCTCGCGGGCGACTCCGTGGAATTCTGGCTGGCGGTAATTGTGGCACAAGGAAACGACCGGCTCGAATCCGTCTCACTGTTGAAGGCGGCAAGTCAAAATATCCAGGAGTTTTTTGACGGTGGGATGGTCCTTTGCGGCTGCGACCGGACGCTTGATATCAACGGTGACGGTGTCGGCGCCACGGTGGGTGACCTGATCTATTTGATTCAGTATATGTTCCACGGCGGCCCGATACCGCCAACCGATCCCGATTGTGCGCTGCCTAATCGCGGCGATGTCAATTGTGACGGCGTGACCAACCTAGTTGATATCGTCAAATTGATCAATTTCTTTTACCGAGGGTTTGCGCCGGAATTCTGTGATCCCTGCGCGCCATAACCGGGTTGTGTCGTCAGGCCACATTACCTGGCGGGCGGGGTATTTTCAACACGATCGGACAACGGTTTCGGTGAAGAAATGTGGCGCGAACACCGGAGGTCGGGATGTGGAAGTGTGTTGTTCGTGCAGTGTGGATCGGTATGGTGTTGGGGGCGACGCTTTCGTCGTCGGTGTCGGCCGACGGCAACCGAGTGGTCGCGCAGATTGACCTGCAAAGACAAACGGATTTTGCGTTAGCCCGGGGTTTGGACCTCCGACCATTTTTTAGATTACAAAACGTTTTTTTCGCGTTGCTTTCCACCACTGAGTTGAAGACCCTGCAAAACGGCGGTGTCTCCTGCCGAATCATCGACGATGCGCCATCGGATGCCCTGGATTTGGTCGGGCCGATTGAGTCGATTGTCTCCCGCAAAGCCCCCCCAATCGATATTGAGCGATTGACCGAAGTCGGCGACCGGGCGATCTACAAATCTCTGCGACCGATTGATCGTAAATCCCTGCGTCAATCCGGCTTCATTCCCCTGGAATCTACTACACGGGAAAAACCGCTGACTTGGCTGGCCGGTGACCAATCATCAACCAGCGCGAACCATTTTGTGTTGGATCACGCATTGGAGTTGTTAGTCGCGGAAGTCAATCAGGACAGCCTCTTTTCTTTCGTTAGTCGGTTGGAGGCCTTTCAAACGCGGTATGCAATGACCGATTCAAACCTCGCAGCACGGGAATGGATCCAGCAAAAATTTGTGGAGTTCGGCTACGAGGATATCTCTATTCAGAAATTTCCGGATTACAATGATGATTTTGGGGACGGCATCAGCGCCAACGTGATTTGTATTAAGGAGGGGACTGTCGAACCCGACAAAGTTGTCGTTATTGGCGCCCATTTCGATACCTGGTCCGGTGATGGCTTGGCCGCCCCCGGCGCCGACGATAATGGCTCGGGCGTAGCAGCCGTCCTGGAGTGCGCCCGGATTCTGGTAGATACACCAACAAAAAAAACTATTATCTTCGCGGCCTTCGATGCAGGGATATATCGGGCGGTCGGGGCGCGGCACTACGCAGAATATTTGTATGATAACGGTATCGACCTCGAATTCATGCTCGATCTGGATATGATCGGTTATACCAACAATGCATATGACGGTGTCTATTTCGGTTACGATCTTCCGAGTACCTCACACCTGTATTTTATGGGCGAAATGGCAACCCGGTATTCAGCGCTGTATCCGGAATTTACCAATGACATCCAGCGGACTAATAACTTCACCCCCTTCCGCGAATACGGCTATCGTGCAACCTACGTCACCGAATATGGATATAATCCGGGATGGTATACCGCGGAGGACCTAACCTCGGCAATGGACTTTGCCTACCTGACTGAAGTGACCAAAATGAGCCTGGCGACAGTTTACGGAATCAGTGAGATGCCGGCAACCATCGACGACTCTGAAGTTGGGGATATCGGCGACGGCCATTCGCTGCGCGTATCATGGATCCCGCGAGCCGATCCGGACATCATCGGGTATCGCATTTATTACGGCACCGTAAGCGGGAGATACAGCGATACCCTCTTTGTTGGGGACTACTCCACATCGGCATTCATTCTGGAAGGTCTCGATAATGGCATGCAATACTATGCCGCGGTTATCGGTGTCGACCTTGCCGGAAACGAATCGATTGCCCGGCCGGAGATATCCGGAACGCCGCGCAGGACACCTCTCCCCCCGTCCGGAGTAGTCGCTTAAACCGGGAAATGGCAGATTTCAATCAGGTGGATAGCCAATACCGAGTTGGATTTCAGCCATTACCAGATATTTCGCCGCACCGTACCGGGTAATTTTATGCTGCTGGCGGACAATTATCTTCAGACCGCCTATATCGACTCCGCGGTTGAAGGCGGCATTTACTACGAATATGTCATCGTGGCGGTGGACAGCGACGGAAATACCAGTGAGTATTCCGCGGCAGTGGGCGCTACAGCGGCAACGTTCGATCAAGGAATATTGATCATCGACGCCACTCCACCCGACCCGGGAAACCCGACAATCGCAGAGAAAGAGGCTTTCTTCGCCGCGATATTTGCGGGGTTTAATACGTCCTATATCTATTACGATTATCTGGATGACCCATTGAGCAAGTCGCTCCTTGGACGGTACGAAGTTGTTTTCTGGATTGGCGACTACAGCGCCGGCCGATTGTGGAATGACGCCACCGAGGAAGCGCTGCGGTGGTATAGCCGGTATAATACCGCTCTGGCCATTGCCGGCTGGCGAGTGGCTTTTGAACTGGCCGGGCTGAAACCTGATGCGCAACTCAACCCGGGGAATTTGCTCTATGATTTGGCGGGAATTGACCATTTTACCGAAGTCTACGAAATTGATTATGCCGGTTTGGTCGGGGAGAACGATTTCCCCGACGCCTCCCTGGACCCGGCGAAAGTGTACGAGGCCTGGTCGGGGAAAATGGGCTGGATCGGCACTTTCGGAGTCGATACGACCGGCGAAATCATCGCGCGATTCGATAGTGAATCTGGTGCGTACAGTGACGAGATCATCGGTGTTCGTCGCAAGAACGGCCAAAGCAAATTCGTTTTCCTGAGCACCCCATTTTATTATCTGAAAGATGATGGGGCGCGTAATATTGTCGCCTCCGTACTCGGTTGGTTTGGCCGGCCCATCCCTTGTGATTGCACTCGAATCGGTGATTGTACCGGTGACGGCCGGATCGGCCCGGCAGATGTGGTCTATCTGGTCGGTTACGTGTTGCGCCAATCCGGGAAGCCGCCTCAAAACGACCTTACCTGCCCAGTGGTTAATCGTGGTGATTTCGATTGCGATGGTGTGACAAACATCGCCGATATCGTCAAATTGGTCAATTATGTATATCGATCACCGGCGCTCGGACCGTGTAATCCGTGTGACAATTGAATGTAACGCGATTTTTTCGACCTGATCATTACCGAAATTGGGGAAGAGTTCTTTTGATTATCAGCGCTATCGACTATATTAAACAAATATGTCAGATGAGTTTTAGACAGGGATCGTTCCGCGTGTAATTATTACACACGAAATACCCGCGACGCCGGCGCGAAACAAAGACGCCGAAAACACGTAACAAATACAATGAACTGTACAACAATAGATTGTGCCTGCTGACCGGGGCACGGCATTTATGGCGGAGGGGTGGTATGAAAACGAGTGCAATGCGGATTTTCATCGGGTTAAGCCTGTGTCTGCTGTTATCAATACCGGCATCTGCGGCAAATAATACGGTAATTGCGCGGATCGATCTGCAGGATCATGAGGATTTTCTCGCGGCCAAGGCATTGAAGATTCAACCTTTTTTTCGATTGGAAAATGTGTTTTTTGCGGAATTGACCATAACCGAAATCTCGGCGATGCGGAATGCCGGTATTCCATTTGAGATTGTCGACGACCACCCGTTCAGCTCGCCATATTATTTGGGCTCGATTGAGACCATCGTCTCGCGTAAAATCCCCGTGGCCGGGTTCGAACGGCTCGGTGAAGTCGGACGACAGGCCTTGTACAAGGCCGCCGGTCCGGTCGATTATGGATTATATCGCCAATCGGGTTTCAACCCGGTCGAAATCAAGAAACGCGAATTACCGCTGACTTGGTTCGCCCCGAGCGTTTCTTCACCGGCCCCGCGTCTAAGCGCCTCCGACCCGATTATGGATGCGGTGGTGGCCGCCGTTATCCTGGACAGTATTTATTCGTACAATACACGGCTGGAAAATTTCCGGACCCGCCTGACCCTCTCCGATTCCAACCGCGCGGCGCGCGACTGGCTGGTTAGTAAGTTCACCGATTTTGGCTACACCGAAATCTCACTTTTAGATTTTTGGTGTGGAGATAACCGCTACGGCGCATCGGGCACCGCGTACAATGTTGTCTGTGTTAAGGAAGGGACAGTCGAACCGGACAAGGTGATCGTGATCGGCGGACATTTCGATTCGATTGTCTATGACGGCAACGACCCATGGGTTTATGCGCCGGGATCGGACGATAACGGCTCGGGTACGGTCGGCATCCTGGAAATCGCGCGCGTACTCGCGGATGTACCGACAAAGAAAACCATCATTTTTGTCCCGTTCGATTCCGAGGAAAACGGCCTGGTCGGGTCCTGGTATTTCGCCGACTACCTGTCTTACATCGGTGCGGACGTGGAGTTGATGTTGAACATGGACATGATCGGATTCACCCAGGACGATTACCCGAATATCAACTGCGGGTACTATAATACCTCGCGACCTTACCTGGAGCTGATGGCAGACCTGGCCAACCAGTATACCGGGCTGTATCCGGAAGTTGTCCCGGCGGGCAGCGGTTCTGATCATGTGCCGTTTCATGAGTATGGCTTTGTCACGGCCTACATCGATGAGAGTGATTTTAACTGGGACGGCTGGCATACCGAGTTGGATCTGACCTCCCGGATGAATTTCCCCTATATGACTGAAGTGATCAAAATGGCCGCCGGGCTGGTCTATGCGGTCAGCGCATATCCGTCGACGATCGATGACGCCGTTGCTTTTGATGTTGGCGACGGACAGTCGTTACAACTGCAATGGCCGGCCCTGGCCGATCCGGAGATCACCGGCTACCAGGTGTACTGGGGATTCACCACAGGTGTTTATCCCTATTCGCAATTCGTGCCGGGCGGTTCGTCGTCGAATGAGACGATTGGCGGATTGACCGAGGGCACCAAATATTACCTCACAATGACCGCCATTGATGAAGATGGCAACGAATCGATCTTGCGGCCGGAGTTCACCGGGACCCCGTGGGAGATTCCCCGCGCGCCGGGGATGGTCACCGCCGAAACCGAGGAGTGGCAGGTAACATTATCGTGGGCGGCAAACCGGGAATTGGATTTCAGCCATTACCAGATTTATCGGGGCACCGAACCGGGGGTCTACTCGTTGTTGGTGGATAATTATACCGGACTGGACTATAGCGACACCGATGTCGAAGCCGGCGTGATGTATGAATATGTGATCACCGCGGTGGACCTCGACGGCAATGTGAGCGAAAATTCCGAACCGGTCAATGCGGCAGCGGCGACCTTTGACCAGGGGATTCTCATCATCAATACCACGCCGCCGGGCGCGGGTAACCCGACCGCCGAACAAATGCAGGCTTTCCTTGCGGCGGCGTTTGACGGGTATGAAACATCGTATTATTTTTATGACCACTTGGTCGCTCCCCTGAGCAAATCGATCATCGGGCAATACGAGGCCATTTTCTGGATCGGCGACCATAACGCCGGGCGGGCCTGGGATGACGTGGAAATAGAACGACTTCGCTGGTTTTTGGATCACAACACCAATATGATGCAGGCCGGTTGGCGGACTGCGTTCGAATATGCGGGCCTCAGCTCTCATCAGGACCTCGGTCCGGGGAACCTGCTCTATGACCTGGCCGGGATTAACCGGGTCGATGAAGTCTTCGACGTGGATTACCAAGGGATGATTGGCGAAGGCGCCTTCCCCGGCGCGGCGCTTGACCCGGACAAAGTATTCGCAGTTTGGGAAGGGAAAATGGGCTGGATCGGCACCCTGGGTACCGATGGAACCGGCGAGATTATTTCCCGATTCGACAGTGAATCCGGCGCTCATACCGGTGAGATCATCGGGGTGCGCCGCGACAACGGCGGCCATAAATTTGTCTTTCTCAGTACCCCCTTTTACTATCTGAAGGACGCCGATGCCCACGCCGTAGTCGAGGCAGTTGCCGAATGGTTCGGGATCGGGGTGTGCGATTGCGGCACAATCGGGGATTGTGTGGAAAACGGGCAAATCGACGCAGTCGATGTAGTCTATCTGGTTAATTATGTGCTGCGACAAACCGGCCCGGCTCCGCAAAGTGATCCGACCTGTCCGGTGGTCAATCGCGGCGATTTCGATTGTGACGGTATCGTAGCCCTGAGTGACGTTGTGAAAATGGTCAACTTTGTTTATCGTTACCCTGCTCCGGGACCGTGCGACCCGTGTGGAGAGTAATTACGGATAATTATCGTGATCTCATAGAGATATGACGATCACCGATGCCTTGATCGCCCATAAATGATCGACTCCCCGCTCGAGATCGAGCGGGGATTTTTTTGTCCGACGCCAACTCCCCGGCTCAGCCTGATCGGGAAGTTAACCCACTCCAATTAGTTACCGATATAATACTATAATGATAAGCTTTGAGGAATTCGGCCCATGGTAGAGCATACTGAATATGCAGAGTTGAATGAATCGGGGAGTCTGGTGGTCACCCCCGATGATCCGCTCGTGCAGTCGGTCCGTGAATTTATCAAGTTGTTCATCAAGACAATCCACACCCTTCTGCTCTACCCGCCATCAAACCCGCTGCCCGACCAGTTTCGCGGTGAATTTTTTCGCGCGGCCCGGGAATTGTTAAAAATACACTCTCCTTTGTTGTTGGTAACCAGTGAACGCGGATTTTATTTTGAAGGACAGATTGTCTGGGAAGACGAACCCTCCGATACGAACCCGGCTTATGTCCTCTTCCGTGACGGGGTTCGCGAAATCGGATTCCTCCCGACGTTGACCGCTGCTGAGTCCAATGAATTCCTCGATGTATTCGTCAAGATGCTCGCACGTACCGGCGAATCATTGGATATTTCCAATGCACTCTGGGAATTGAGTATTCGGTCGGTCTACTACCGGGTGATTGATCGGGTTGCCGATGGCGAACTGACTCGCGCGCCGGGTTTGGCCGATTATAGCCGGACCAACCATCTATTTTTTTCCACCGTGGAGATCGACGAGCAGGAGGAGGAGTCGACCGAAGACAACCAGGAAAACAATCCGCACGGATACAAAGGAGTGCAACAAGAACGGTATCGGCAGATAAGCGAAATTTTCGACGGGGAAGTCGCCCTGGATAAACAGGATGCGCAGGAGTTGGTCGAACTGACTACTCGTGACGCCGAGTGTGACGGCCAAACCGAGGCCCTCAAGATCCTCGAGGAGATCATGCAGGGGGAGACCTCGCAGCAGAGGGTTTCGGAAATCATCCAGGTTATGGGCTATCAGTTTGACCTGATGATCGATGAGGACAAATGGGCTGTCGCACCGGAAATTTTGAAAAAACTCTTTACCTGGACCCGGCAGGGCGACAAAAACCCGAATCTCGCCGAGGCGGCAAACAAGGGTATCTTGCAGGCCGGTAATCGCCGATATCTCTCCCGGATGGCAACATTTCTGAATGAAAATCCGCAAACGGACCTGGCGCCGTTTCGCTCTTATCTTGAATATCTCGATCGCACCGCTCTGGGTAATGTCACCGCCATGCTCGGCGAACTGCATCATCATGCCGCTCGCAAGATGGTCTACGGTCTGCTGGGCGGTCGGGGCGATGAAGCCGTCGACCTGGTCGGCAATTATGTGTACGACAAGCGCTGGTATGTCGTGCGCAACGTGGCATTAGTTTTGGGCCGGATCAATCGCCCGCGAGCGGTCACTTTTTTAAAGAAGGCCGCAAAACACAACGACGCTCGTGTGCGGCTGGAAGCGCTGCGCTCATTGGGCAGGTTAAAGTGTCCGGAGGCGGACGCGGTCTTGATGGATTTCATCGATGACCCCGACCCGGGTTTACAAATTCAGGCCCTCAAGGCGGTCGCCCCGCTGCCGACTCCCGAGGTGTATACCGTACTGGAGGAACGAATACAGGATTCGCGGTTGACCCTTCTCGAGCCCCGGCTGCAAAGAGAGCTGTTGGCCGCATACGCCCGCGCGGGCGGAATTCGCTCGCTGACACACTTGATGCGGATTATCAATAAAAAGAAGATTTTCCGACGTTCCCGCTGGGAGCAATTGCAGATTAATGCCGTGTATGCCCTGGGAGATATTCCCTCCGGTTCAATAACAGAGGTACTGGAGCGGTTGCGCAGAAAGGGAAGCCCGGCGCTGCGCGCCGCGGCTGAGCAGGCGCTTCATTCTCGCGCCAACAACTCCGACCGACCGGATGGTCTCCCGGAGGAGACGATCTAATGGACAAAAAACCCGAGCCGGCTACCGCCGCGTCACCAACCATTGACGAGGAACAACTGTGGCTGGGCCGCAAGGTACTCCAGGCGCTTTACAGCACGATCAAAGCCGCGATGGTCTACGAGGCGAACAACCGGGGTTACCGGGCCAGGGCCGATAAATTCGGTACGCTGTTACACGATTATCTCGAACACTTTGGATCGCTGCGGATTGATTATTACAACGACCATTTTTTTGTCGATAAAATTCGGCTGCGCTATGGCAGCCCGGAATTTGCGCAGGACCACGAACTGGCCCGACTTTTCGACGAATTGAAACTCGGCCGCCTGGAGTTTGGTTACGTCCCGGAAGCGGGACAACTGGATAAAGCGGTCTTCGTCCTGGCCCATCTCGACCGCCAGGCCAATGACCCGTTCGAATTACTGCAAGCAAGCTGGGAAGAGTTTCAACTGACCGAAATTGGTATCTATCGTCTCGCCCCCAAAATCGCCAATCGCCTGTCCACCGACGATGATATCCTGGAAAATAAGCACCAACAGCGGCAACGCGCAGGGACGACATATTTCCGCACGGCAGACCTGTTGGAAGAATTCACCAAGCGCATCGAAAACACCAAAACTTTCCACACCGCCAAGGCCCAGCGGGTTATCCACGATTTGATCGACCATATCGTGCGTGATGAAACATCGCTGTTGGAATTTGCGGCGATTAAAGATTTCGACGATTACACGTATGCCCATTCGACCAACGTCTGTGTCTATTCGATTGCCCTGGGTCTGCGTCTCGGCCTGGACAAACGCCGCGTCTCGCAATTGGGGTACGCCGCGCTCTTTCATGACGCCGGAAAAATCAAATTGCCACAGGATTTGATCAGCAAAAAAGCGGAATTTAATGAAGACGACTGGAAGGCCATTCGGCAACATCCGATCCTGGGGGCGTTGACCCTGGCGGCGATGCCGGCGACCGACGAACACAACACGCGGGGAGTAATTGTCGCCTACGAACACCACTTAAATATCGACGGCGGCGGATATCCGGAGACACCGGAATCCCGTGATCCTAACTTGTTTTCTCGAATTGTCGCAATAGCCGATTCGTACGATGCGATGACCTCGGGCCGGGTATACAAGAAATACCAGATTTCGCCGGATGAAGCCCTGCGCCGTTTGCTGCAACAGAGCGGCACCCGTTATGACCCACTGGTCCTGCGGGCGTTTGTCCATTTATTGGGCATCTTCCCCGTCGGCACGATAGTCCGCCTGTCGACCGGGCAACAGGCGGTGGTCTGCGCCAACGATCTGGAAGACCTTTACCGGCCGGAAGTACAAATCATTGACCAATCGTCATCGCCCACCGCGCCGGTTAGAATGGCCCTGAATGCCAAAGATCTGGCCACCGGTGAGTACCCGGCTTATATCACCAAGATTATCCCGCCCAGCGAGGCAAAACTGACCGCCGGCACGGCGCTGGGCCTGACAGATTATTTGCCGACCGGGGCCGACCGGTTGACCGGTATCGAATGATTTTGTTTTGACACCAGTTCGGCGGATTCTGCGTATAAAGAACTACGCATCCGACGAGCATAGCCCTCCCGGAGCGAACCAGGAAAGTTGACCGATGCGCAAACTATTTATGCCGATGATAGTAATTATCCTGTTGGTCGGCGGCCAGGCCGTCCGGGCCGAACGGGTGTTAATTCCAATGGATCTCACGCAAACCGACCATCTCAAGGCGTATGGGATTGCCTATTGGGCATTGACTATGGGCACTAATGTAGAGTGGCTGCTCAATTACCGTGGCGGGTCGTTTCTGTCTCCGCCGATCCCGGGGATTATCGACAGTTGCACGGTACGCGGTGTCCGCTATGAGGTAATCGATGAAACAGCGGCCGAGGCGATCTATGCCCGGATCGAACGCGAGAATATGGAAGTCGTCCTCCTGGAAAAGGCACCCTCAATTGCGATCTATACTCCGCCAAACAAACAACCATGGGACGACGCAGTGACTTTGGCGTTGACCTACGCGCAGATTCCTTACACGACGCTTTGGGACGAAGAAGTTCTCGGCGGCGAACTGGAGGAGTACGACTGGGTTCACCTGCACCATGAAGATTTCACCGGGCAATATGGAAAATTCTATGCTTCGTACCGCCATACCCTTTGGTACAAGCAGGAACAGGCGATTTCGGAGGCAACGGCCCGCCGATTGGGGTATCAGAAAGTATCCGAAGAGAAAAAAGCCGTAGCACGCACGATCAGAGATTATGTGGCCGGCGGCGGATTTCTATTTGCGATGTGCTCGGCAACTGAGACCCTGGACATCGCCCTCGCGGCAGAAAACACAGACATTGCCCCTGCCGAATTCGACGGCGATCCGATTGACCCGGATTGCCAGGAGAAATTGGATTATCAAAAGACACTGGCTTTCGAGAATTTTGAGGTCAACGTCGATCCATTTGCATATTCCCACGGTAATATCGACACTTCCCCCGACCGGCGTTCCAGCCAGTTTGGGGCCAAGGGAGATTATTTCACGCTCTTTGATTTTTCCGCGAAATTGGACCCGGTACCGACCATGTTGGTACAATGCCATGTACCGGTCGTCGACGGATTCATGGGTCAGACGACGGCATTTCGCAAGTCCCTGCTTAAGAGTCACCTGACCATCCTGGCCGAAAACGAGGCGGAAGCGGAAGTACGCTATCTTCACGGCAATTACGGCAAGGGGACCTTTACTTTCTATGGGGGACATGATCCTGAGGACTATAAGCACTTTTTACACGACCCGCCCACCGATCTTGCTTTGCACAAGAATTCACCCGGTTACCGATTGATACTCAACAACGTGCTGTTTCCTGCCGCGCGAAAAAAAGAGCGAAAAACGTAACTTTGTTTCTTGTTGGTCGAAATTGACATAATCAGCGGTTCAATCGGCGTATAACAGACAGACGGACATCCGCCTGCCCGTGACAAAAAACAACTTTGTTTTAAAAAAAGTGTAAGAAACTATTGCGCACATTTTGTCTGATGTTTAATTAGGAGTGCGCGTAGTTGATATTTGATCTCTGTACATTCGCATCTCTGTCCTTGGCTTTGAGCATGCGGGGAAAGTGCATGAACTGACCGGCCGGCAACGGTCGGGTGAATATGAAAAATAGCGTCGTTGGGGCAGAATCAGGCGGCGAGAAATATATCTGCGGGGCAAACACCCGGACGGGCATTTAGATTTGAAAGTTACCCGCTTGCGGCAGGACAGAAGGAGTTGAAGAAAAGTGAAGAATTTGACGATTATTGTCGACAACAAAGAGCGGGATTCCCGGGTCCTTAAGCATCTTGAAAAAAAGACGGTGAACCTGGAATATGCCAATTTACGCAGTGGCAGTTTCCTGATCTCTGACGCGGTCGCTGTCGAGCGGATGAGTTCGGATGAATTCGCCAAATTGACGGCCGAAAAGGCGCTTTTTCGCCAGTTGCTGGAATTTAAAAAAACCTATGCCGAACCATTGTTGCTCATTGAAGGCAAGGGGCTGAAGGGCAATAAGCATGCATCCGGCGGTGCAATTCGGGGCGCGATTTCTTACATCGCCTGTCTGAACCGGATCCCGATCCTCTTTGCCGCCGACGAAACCTAATCGGCTGAACTGCTGTTTATCATGGCCAACCAGACCCAATTCGGTCTGGGTTACCAGGTGTCGGTACCCGATCCAATACCGGCAACTGCCGGCGACCATGGGCCAAAGCCCAAAACTCCGGAAGAACTACAGGCCTACATCGTGCAATTGCTGCCCGATGTCGGTCCCGCCATGGCCAAATCGATCCTGCAGATGTACGGCAACCTCCGCACCCTCTTCTCGGCAACCACTACAGACCTGACCAAAGTGGAAGGGATCGGCCCGAAAAAAGCCCAGAAAATCGTCGCGGTTTTCGACCAGGAGTACAACCACAAGAAGTGATCTGCAAAAAAGAACCCGGCGACATTCTTTGAGGCCCGCCCTTACCGGCGGGCTTTTTTGTGGCGCGGGCGGCCGTAGACTCAAAAAACTCGTACCATTCGCAAATGGAAAAACGGTGCGCAGAGCGAGCGCCCCGGAAACTCCGGCGAGATCAGGAGAAGATGTTGAGGAGCCAACCGTCGATTAAGAACTGGATGCGCTCAATTAACAGTGAAATACGCGCCATGACCGTGTAGCCGAATGAGGCACCGAAGCCGACCATCAAAGTCCAGATGCCGATTTTGGCCACACCGCCGGTGACGCCTTTGTGCTCTTTAGAGAAGAAAAAATAGATCAAACTGGAGATAATCCCAATAGCAATGAGGACGGTATTGACGACCGTGGCAAAGTCGGCGGTCCCATCGTGTAACGCAACAAACGATTGGACGGTGCCGAACAGTTGTTCGATCACCTTGGCTTTCATCTCTAACGGAATAGCCACACCGGTCGCGATCCCCAGATAGAACGCCAGCGGATAGCGCGAGACCCAGGCATACCGTTTCGACAACCGGGCCCACATCAGGATGCCGAGGAGCGTGGGGAATACATACCACCACTTACCCATCGCCAGTTTCTGCCAGATGTTGGGAATGACCACATTAATGTAGAGGATGGCCACCCAGTAACCGGCCGAGACGCCAACCACGAGGTGCTCGGCAAATTTATAGAACGGATTGTCCTTGTAGAGAAACGAGAAAATACACAGCGTCAGGACAGCCGCGACAGTAGTTGATAGGCCAGTACCGAAATCCATCGTCTACAACCCGGTCTCTTTCTTCTTGCGGGTGGCAAAATAGCCGATATTCCCAATAATAATGAAAATAATGATAATTGTGTGCGCAACCACCTGCACGCTCATCCCCGCGACGGCCTTGCCGGGCGTACCGACCAGTGTTTCATATTCGGCGGCTCCCTGCAACCCACCCAGGATGCCGAAAATTTGGCCGGTTTGCAGATACGGGTAATAATCGGTGGCCATTACGCCGGTCACCCCGATAGCCAGCGGCACCTGGTAGCGGCCATTGCCGTAAGAAATCCACCAGTCGGTTGCCGAAGTTCCGGAGATGTTGATAATTGCCTTGATATTGTCGTAATTGCGAATTCCATCCATCATCGGCAGCGAATCCAGCGGGACATTATAGTAATCATTGGGGAACGGAATCCGATAGTTCTGGCCCATCCCCAGAATGATCAGGCCCGGATACGGTTTGTAACCCAGAAAAACATAATCGACACCGCTCTGTGGCCGATACCCCGTGAGTTCGAAATGCCGCTGGCAGGCCGTATCGATTGCCGCAGCCGCCATCCCCGGCCCGTTTTGATGCAGGGAGGTGATAATGACTTTGATACCCTTCTCAAAACACTGTTTCAGGACGGCACGGGTCATCGGATGAAGCTCGGCCAGCGTGGAGGGGTCGTAATCCATCGCGAGGTGAATATAATCGCCCTTTTCCAGACTATTCATAAAATCATAGATGCTGCGGGCCTCTTTGGAAATCGGGATGGGTATCACGGGTTTGGCGATCACCGAGACAACCACCGCCAGCAATAAGAACAGGTAGACCCAGCGCCGATCGATGGCAAACATCTTCTCGAATATGCTCTGTTTTTCCTGTGTTGCCATGAGTGATTTCCGTTCGCGATCAATCTTTCCCCAGATAGGACCGCTCGATACCCAAAATGACTTTGAGGGCGGTAGAAACAATACCCAGCCCGACACCGATCAATATTGCCCGCTTCGCGGCCAGGTTCGGCACATTTAAAATCCAGTCGGAGAGCTTGCCGACTGCGCCGGTCATCGGTCCCAGAGGGAAAAACCGGATCATGACAATAATCGCCGCCACCAACAGGATCGTGGCCAACACCGAGCGCGCGCGGAACGCGCGATAGGCCGCCGAGGCGATATAAAAGGCCAAAAGCGAGAACATCGTGGCGGAAATCGGGATCATCACATTGTTGAACTGCCAGTCAAAAGCGGTCATCATCGGCGGGTAATAATAGCCGACAATCCCAAAGGCACTCATGGCAAACAGGCCCAACAAGGTGACAATCGAATACCCCCAGCCGTCCGATTTGCGCTTAATCTTGGTTACGCTGACCCGGGTCAGGGAAAGCACACCGAGCATCATCGCAAAAACCCCGATAATCGGGGGCCAATCGAGGGCGACAAATTCATACAAATACTCGGATTTCTCGTGCGGCACGAAGAATTGCAGAGCCATAAAAACCCCGCAAACAAAAATAATCATCAATGGCACTTGCCGCTTCATCTTCGCACCTTAAAGATTCAACACAAATAAATTAGTCAACCAGGTCCAGTTAAAGATCCCGCCAATGATCCCGATCACCATCAACACCAGGAGAATACCCTTGACATAATCCTGGGCTTTCAATGTGCCCAGCAATACCGGTTCGCGCCCCAGGTAGGCCGAGGCCGCGTAAAGTTCCTCACCGATCAGAGTGTAGTCACACGCCACAACGAAAAATGGAATCTGCGTCACCCGGTCGGTCCCGGAAATCTGGATCGATCCGGCCAGCGATCCGGTTTCGGCCAGGATCAGTGATTCGGCATAGAAAACGCCAAGATAGAAATTCGTTGCCGTCTGCCGCCGCAACATCGTGCCGTTGACCGCGGCGACATAGGCAAACTGGTTTTGCGTAACGTAATAGACCTGGTCCTCCTGATAATCATCCATGCGTCCGGCGTCGATGTATGACTGTTTGACTGTCTCCTGCGCAATGGTCATCACGATCGGGTCGTAACAGGGAACCAGCAATTCGGTCTGATATTCGGCTACTTTTTTGGCCACGCGGGAAAGGATGGTAAATGAGGCGATCGTGGCGATCTCGTCGGGGGCGCCCAAGCCCAAGACATAAAGGATCGGCCGGCCCATTTCGGTGGCGCGGCCGATGGCCTCGTCGACTGCATTAATGCCGGCCAGCGGCCGGATAAACAGCTCTCTGCCTTTACGGGCAAGGTCGACCATCGTCAACATCACTATGGTGAAAAGAATTACGGCGATCAAAATCCAGGTTTTGCCAAAGTCGTACCACTGGCCGGATGATTCAACCGGGCCAAACAACGCCGATTCGGAGACCGAACCATCTGCCGCAATGGTCAAAACCTTGAAAAAAAAGCCGACATGGTCCGGTGAAAAATCGCTGTTTTCCCGGTACTTGCCTCCGGTGTTTTTATAAGACTCCGACCCTGCCGGGACATTACCCAGTGTGTCAAACTCACCTTTAATCAGGTGCCACCAGGTGCCCGCTTCATTGCGCCATTCAGGCCCCTGCCCTTCGGGTTCGGTAAACGGTCCCCGCCAGGCGGGAGTACGCAACACCCGATACATCAGGACATTATTACGGCCGGCCATGTCATCGGCGGATTTTGTCCAGGTCAACCTGAAGGCATGGCCATGGTCATTCGGGGCATCTTTAACTGCCAGATTGGTAACCGGGGCCGGTGGAATGACCGCGACGGTCGTCGAATCGGCGACCAGTGTGTCGGGAACGGCAATATCGGCCTGGGCGAAAACGGCGGGGACAAAAACAAGAAAAACTGCCGTGGTCAACAGAATCGTTGCAGTGCGGGTAGCTATACCCGTGTCCCGGTGACTAAACATCGGCGGTCAATTAACATCCCGGGTCGGGAAAAGGCAACCGAAAAACGCGGGGGAGCGGGGATTTCGACACTCCCGCCCACCAGGCCCTTATCCAGAGGCGGTTCACCGCTGATTGACGTACCTGCCCGGCGGCGTCTTGCGTCCGGAGCGATCATCGTCGTGACACCCCGAACAATCCGGCGCCTTCGTGTACTGGTTGTCCCAATGACAATCATCGCACGCCGCCTCACGGTGGATTTTGTCGAGCTGCAAGCCGGTAACCGCATGCTGAAAATTGTCCTGAGCCCAACCGGCGTGGCAGCCCGCACAGCGATTCTCCAGCCGTCCGATCGGTTTCCCCGACGGATGGCACGCCCGACAATCGAGTCGTTGGTGGAACCGGCCCAACTTCCAGCCGGTCAATGCATGGGGAAACGCCGGGTTTTCCTGTGTGTCGTGACATTTACCGCAGTCATCGGCGGCATGACAGAGATTGCAATTGACGTGCGGATCATCCGCGGTATCTGCCGGTTGCGCCGCCAGCCGGTCGGACGCCTGCCGGTCGAGATCATGACAGTGACTGCAATTTTCATCATGGTGGCAGTTTGCACAACGCAGGCCATAGAGTTCTACATGCTGTGAATGATAGAAGGTGACAATCTGCCCGTCCGCAAAATCGGTATGGTAGATCTTTTTATCCGGCTCGGTGATGACCGGGTGGGAAATGCCCAGAATATCGGTCGAATCGGCTGCCGCCGTGTCCGCAGCCGCATCGGCAGGCAACGACTCAGACACGCTTAGCATACAAACACCTCCTATCACTTCAATTGGGAATCAAAAATGAGCAGATAGGATTTACCGTCGCCAACAAATGCCGCCCTGTCCCCAGATGCATTAAAGCGTGGGTTGGATACCAGCCGACATCCCGGTGTCAGTATTTCCATCTCCTCACCCGAGGGAAGATCGCGAAGATAAATTGAAGATCGGTGCGTCTCTTGTTTTTCATCATCGTCCCATCCTCGCACAAAAAGTAGTTTTTCCCCATCCGGTGACAAATCTGGATCTGACACCCAGGGACTATATGGATCGACGGTCGACTTTGGAAGGCTGGCTATTCGACATAACTCATGCCCCTCAAAATCCATAGCTACAACCTCACGTTTAGTCGTATGGCCGACGACTATTTCTCCATTACCAGAAAAGCGAACATTCCAAAACTTATCTTTATTGTTAAGTAGTTTGCTTACCGAGCCATCGATAGTTACAAGCCATACGAATTCGTCGTCGAATTCCGGCCTTCCTCCGCTCCACCTCTGTGGATAATGATTGGCAAGTTTGTATTCGGGGATAATAATTCCTCGTGCCATTGTTGGAAGGTGCTGTACAGTTGTAACAACACCCGCTGAATCATACCATACCCTTCCCTTTGAAGTCTGGAACGGAACCAAGGGGGACGAAGTGGAAGACTCACATACGAGCACGGCCGAACCATCTATACCGATTTTGTAAGTCTTCACGAGTTGACGGAAGCGCTCACCTTCCATTTTTTCCATGACGATTCCAATCAAGTGATTACTCGAGAGCCACTTAATATTTTTCGCCTGGATATTTACTTTGCGTGTTAGCAAAGGAGCGGCTTTCACTTCAAACAAGAGGACACCATCGGCTGCAAGAATAGCCAATTTTTGACCGTCCGGTGACCATTCGACGTTATACACTGAAGTCGTCCCGTCGGTCAGTTCAACAATTTTCGGTGGTTTGATGGCGTAGGTGGCGGTTGCCGTCATAATAGAAACAAGTGCACAGATCATCGATACTATTGCTCGCATGGTGTCTCCCTGCTCGGTTTCCGGTCCCGGGCAGCTTACAGCGTCCCGGTTCTGGTGATGAGATATAGCAATCAGAAATTCTTATATCTTTTTACAGACAATTCTATAACAAGTTGCTTACTGTTTTTTCGCAATGATTTATCCTATTTAATACATAAATACCAAACTTGAAAGCCTCTAATCGACGATAAGAGAGGCGGTTAGTGATCGACTATAGATTTCGACCAACAAAAAACCGCCCCGGTTTCGGGGCGGTCGAAATCTTAAAATGGAAGTGCGGAATCACAGTCCACAAGGGTCGCACGGTGGATTGGGCGCGTTCTTATAGACATAATTCACATACAACACGACATCGACCGGATTGACACTGACATCGCAATTCCAATCCCCATTTTCGTTCGGACAATCCGGCAGGACCGTACGCTGATCGATATTCTTGTAAACGTAGTTGACAATGAAAACGACGTCGACCGGATTGATCGCGCTGTCGCTATTCAGATCGCAAAAATCGACGCAGTCACAAACGACGTCGCAGGCATCGCCGATGCCGTCGGAATTACTGTCGGCCTGTGCGGGATTGAAGACGGTCGGACAATTATCACACAAGTCGCCGTAGTCGTCACCGTCGCCGTCGGCCTGATTGGCGTTTACGATCAACGGACAGTTATCATCAACATCGAGTACTCCGTCGTTGTCGTCGTCGTCGTCACATAGATCGCCCCACTCATCACCGTCGTTGTTTTCCTGGTCGGTATTTTCGACTAACGGACAGTTGTCATCAACATCGAGCACGCCGTCGTTATCATCGTCATCGTCGCACAGGTCGCCGATACCGTCACCGTCATTATCATTGGGATCAAGACAATCGATCGTCGTTCGGTACATTGAACGACCGTGAGTGCCGGCAACCAGTGTCCGTGTCGTCGAATCAAAAGCCAGATCGTGGACGGCCGCGATCGGCATCCCGGTACCCAGAGGATTCCAGGTCTGTCCGAGATCGACGGTATAAAATACGCCAAAGTCAGTCCCGATAAATAACGCGGAGTCGGCATCCTGGTCGACAATAATGTCGTTGACCGGGGCCTCCGGAAGATCGCCGGTGATGTCGGCCCAGTTTTGGCCATAATCGACGGTGCGAAAAATATGAGGCAGATAACTGCTTTCTTTATAGCCGGAAAATGTCACATAGGCGGTGGCGGCATCACGCGGATCGACGGTGACCCGGGTGACATACCGCTCGGGGAGTGTTGCCGAGATGTCTTGCCAATTATCACCGCCGTCGGTGGTCACCCAGACATTGGCGTCGTCGGTACCGACATAGATGACATCGCCATCAGAGGCGGCAACGTCGATCGTGGTAATCGTGCCGAAGGTCAGGTTGCCCGGATCGGCACCGTCGGTCAAATCGCCGGAGATTGCAGTCCAGTAACCGGCGGCACTGGTCGTACGGTAGAGCAGATGCGAACCGTAATAGAGCGTGTTATGATCCGAGGGATCCATGACAAAAGGCGTGTTCCAGTTATGGCGCTCGATGTTGTAATCCATCCCGTCGAGTTCGGTTGTAAAGCTCGAGCCGCCGTTGGTCGATTTGCGGAACCAGCCCCACTGATATTCGGCATAGATGGTACTCTGGACAGTATGATCGACAATGACATAGAACCCGTCGCCGCCATTGATTTCATTCCAATCGTCAGTGGCGCCGGTCAGCGTGCGCATCGTGCCGTTGTCCTGCGTGCCGCCGTAGAGCCGGTCGGGGTCATGGGGGTCGATAGTAATCGCATAAAACTGCGTATTGGCCATATCGTGATAGGTGGTCCAGCTATCGCCGCCATTTGCTGAATAATTGACGCCACCGTCACAGCCGTTATAAATCAGGTCGGGATCGTCCGGAAGAATATAGAGTGCGTGATTATCGACATGGATACCCGCATCGGCATAATCCCATGAATTACCCCCGTCGGTGGATTTGAACATATTCACACCGAGAGCGTAAACAATGTCCGGGTTTCCCGGCGCCACGCGCACCTGGCCGAAATACCAACCGAAACCGCCGGTCATGCCGTTGAGATCGGCATCGGTGGTTTGCGTCCAGGACAAACCGAGATTCGCGCTTTTGTACAGGCCGATCAGATCTCCGGGATGATCGACGATCAAGGCGTAGGCCGTGCTCGATTCGGGATCGATGGTTACGCCGATCCGCCCGAGGTCGGCCGATTGCGGCGGCAGGCCGATAGTGGCCAGACTCCAGGTGCCGCCGAAATCCTCGGAACGGTAGAGTCCGCTGGTGATTCCACCGACCCGCCGTTCACGGGGATTGCGCCACCGCTCCCACATCGCCGCCAGCATGGTGCCGGTCGAGGGATGGAGGGCAACGTCGATACAGGCGGTCGAATCGGAAATATACAACAATTGATCCCAGGTCGAGCCGCCGTCTTCGGAACGGTAAAGACCCCGGTCGGGATTGGTGCCGAAGAGCTTGCCGGCCACGGCCACGTAGACCGATTCGGGCCGGAGGGGATCGATGATAATGCGGCCAATATGGTAACTGTTCGGCAGGCCGACCCAATCCCAGATCACGCCGCCGTCGATGGTCTTGTAAACGCCGGTGCCCTCGTATGAATCGCCGGAGGAATTGGCCTCGCCGGTACCAACATACAGGATATTCGGGTTGTCCGGGTGAATGGCGATCGCCCCGATCGACTGGACATCGGTTTGGTCGAAAATCGCACTCCACGATGTCCCATGATCGGTCGATTTGAAAACTCCGCCCGCGGCGGACGCGGCGTAGAGTGTACCCGGATAAGCCGGGTGGATGGCCAGATCGGTGATCCGCCCGGGAATATTGGATGGTCCGGCCTCCAGCCAGGCAGTTTGCGCTTTGGCCAATCCAGAGATCTGATATTTATCCCGCGCTACCGCGGCCGCCTGCAAGCGGGCTTCAACGGGTATTTCGTCGTAAGGCCAGGCCCGTTGGACATAAAACCAGTCATTGGGCCGGCGCTGGACCTTGGGTATTTTGCCGTTATTGTGCTCCATGTAGTAAGCGACTCGCGTATAGAAATTATTCGTCTTCGAAGTGGAATATTCCCGGCCGCCCAGGCAGGCCACCAGCGAAACCAGAACCAGCGCGATCATTATTTTGGCGAGATTTTTCATGTTGTTCTCCGGACACCGATAACGTGGGTACTCGACGGCGGCCCATCTGACGGGCTGATCTGCCGGTCGACTCATCATATATCAACCGATATACGACTATCTCCCTCATAAGATATGTATCGGCGGGAGCAGGTCAATGATTGCGAGGACAAATCGACGGGAATCCCCGATGGAGTAATCGATAGTTTGCCTATCCAAGACATGATGAATGAGGAGTTTAGTTCGTTTAGATCTAACAAGCCATTAGAGATCTGACAAATACGAATTTAAGCGTTCTTGAAGTCGGTCTTTATTCTTAAGTTGACATTCCCAAATAGTCAAAACACGCCAACCGAGCCTTTTCAATTTAGTGCGATTTCTCCGATCTCGGAGAACATTTTCGCGTCGCTTCTTCTGCCAAAAAATGGCATTAGTCTTGGGATAAACTCTTCCGAAACGACAGCTATGCATATGCCAATAGCACCCATTTACAAAAATCACCGTTTTCAATCGCGGCAGGACCAGATCGGGTTTGCCGGGAAGATTTTTGCGGTGCAATCTGTATCGAAAACCCAATGAGTGAACGAGTCTTCTAACGATCATCTCTGGCTTCGTGTCCTTGGATCTTATGGCTGCCATGTTGCGGCGCCTCTGCTCTGGAGTATGTACATCAACCACGAGTCACTCCAGCTTTTTCCGGACAGTACTGATGAACTCTTCCACGGTGAACATGGAAATGCCACTTCCCGCTGGGTACTTTTCTTGCAATGGCTTAGGTACGATCAACTTCATATTCGAATCTTTCATCTCATGAAGTTGCGCCTTGGAGATTCCGGGCTGAATTGTCAAGAGATGCTTGCACGGAATCCTCTTCGCTTCATTCAGAACCTGACGCCATCTGTCTTTGCATGTTGTCTTCACACCCACCATAAACAACTGCTCAACGGGAAAAGATTCATCATCGTATGCCTCTTTGCTCGGGATGATAAAATCCGGCCTTCCGTCGACTTTTGGCCTCACATCGAAGGGAATCTCAAAATCACGCAGCACGTGTTCCACGTGGTTCTCCAAAGCACGGCCTGCGCGCGATTTCCTCCGGTTCATAATGGTGGCAGCAGTCCGCAGGAAGTCATCAACCGATTTGAACAGTCGTGAAACGCTGCTTTCGCACAGACGACGTTCAACAAGTCTGAACAGAGCATATTCGGCTTTGACGAGATCCAGAATCTGATTATCCGCAGGCATAGCACCAAAATCCGTGAAGCAATCTTTGAGAACGCTGAGCGTTTCACCGGAGAGTGCATTGGTACTGGGGAAACCCTCAACTGATCCGGCGTAAGATCTGAAACGTTTCTCGACGCATTCGTCCTCACTTTCCAGGGCAACCTCCCTATCGCCCTCATAGATTCCCCAACTCCCGATGATCTCTACGCCGAGGGCAGCCTGAATGTCTGCTATGTCATCATCCAGATCTAGAACGTGCGCAGTCAAACTTCTGTGCCCCGTGGGGATCAAGACAAGCAGATCACCGACGTTATCTGCGGTCAGCCACGGGAAATCTCTTCCAAAACGGGTGAGGCGGTATTCACTCTTTGCAGCACCATACCACTTGATTATTGATTCTGTCACTCGCCCATCTGGCCAGAGGATTTCAACATTGTGATCGTCGTTCCTACCTTTGGTTGGTGGGTATGGTGTATATAGCTTCCAAGCAGATTTGGGTAGATAGTATCCACATTCATGACTGCCGGTCAAGCCCACGTTGTTCGGTGAGATGAATTTCAGTAGTGCCCTGCCATGCGTTAACGCATCAGCTATGGCACGTTCGGAAGTTAGTGAAGGCATAGTCAATCCGTCCTAAGAACTGCTTTACGGGTAGTTCTTGTCTTCCCGCTCTTGAGAAGGCAACCGTTTCCATTTCTCGTGATCTGCCATGCCATTACTCTAACGACTTGCTTCGCAATAGCCTCTGTGACAATGGGTATTACAGCATTTCCGAACTGGCGATAGGCCTGTGTGTCCGAAACCACAATAGGCAGTGAATCGTCAAATCCCATAAGTCTTGCTGCCTCTCGTGGCGTCATCCTCCTCGGATTCCTACCACCATTTTGAGCGATGAGAATCTCTGACCCATCCTTGTAATATCTCGCGCTCAGTGTCCTCGATCGCCCGTTCGGATCAGCGATCCCAAAACCAAATCCATTTCCCCGTTCCCGATGCGATCTGGCATAATCCTGCAAATATTGCCAAAGGTGGTCAGAGAGTGTATACTTTCTGTCGGGATTTCGTTCGAGAATTTTTTTGAACTTGGGCGGTTTATGAGTTGGAGGACTCGGGAAACTGAATGGTGGTCTCTTTCCGAAAATCCGGACGTCAAAACAGACAATAAAAACACGTTTTCGATGCTGGGGCACGTAGTCTGCACCGTCAATTACCTTGTGATGCACCTTATAATCCAGCTCCTCCAATGTGGATTTAATAACCTCCCATGTGTGGCCCTTGTCATGGGAGAGGAGATTCCGGACGTTCTCGAGGACCAGAATCGGGGGGCGCTTAATTTGAGCGATGGTTGCCAAGTGAAAAAACAGTGTACCTTGGGTTTTATCTTTGAAACCGTGCTCCCTGCCCAGACTTTTCTTCTTCGAAACACCGGCTAGTGAAAACGGCTGACAGGGGAAACCTGCAAGCATGATGTCATGGTCGGGGATGTCTGCAGGCCTGATCTTGCGGATATCACCATGCGGCACCTCACCGAACCATGCTTTGTAAGTTTTCTGGGCATATTTGTCCCATTCCACAGAGTATATACACCGCCCCCCCACTCGCTCGAACCCAATCCGGAAACCCCCAATGCCAGCGAATAAATCGACGAAAGTGAAGGGTGTATTGGGCAATTCTAATCTTCCAAACTCCTTGGTATCATCAAAAAGGGGGAATTGAGGCGACTCCGTCGAATCTTCCAAGAGTTTAAGAAGGTATTCTTGTTGGGACATAAGTAAACTCTGCCGTTCACGGTCAATTCGTTTCTTAATGTGATCAGGCACATTTCTAATCAGGATTTGATTTCCCATGACCGGACCTCGCCTTTAACAAGTCATGATATCAAATATTCCCCGCAAAGGTCAAACTCAATTTTCGTGAGGTCTGAGGCAATCACTTTCTAATCACTTTTTTTTGTGCTGTATCGGAAGCGTCACCGAACAACAAAAAGCCGCCCCGGATTCCGGAGCGGCTTGAAAACTACAATTTCAATCGAGAATCAAATTTCTTCGATCATCTCGACATTGGCGCGGGGAATAATTGCGCGTTCCTTGTCGGGGAACTCAACCTCGAGGACACGGGCTTTTGAGCCGGATTCCAGTACCCGCAACTCCGGCGGGAGCTCGGTGACGGTACCGAGTTTGCCAAAATACGGCTGGCGGATGACCCGCACCGGAGAGCAAACCGTGAGGCCAAGTATTTCGCCTGCGGCGTACTCGTCGCCGGTTTTTTCCAGCGGGATGACCACTTCCGGCCGGATGACCCCGGCGCGAATCTGGGTGGCGCCGTTGATACAGGCCAGCTTACCCTCATTTTTCTTGAGTAATTCGAATGTTTTCTGGGCCATGTTGATTTCGCCGAAACCCTCAGTGACCACCAGCGTGATACCTTTGTCTTCGTTGCCGGTAATCGCCACGCCGAGATCGTAACCGAGGAAATTGCGCAAGTCCTGGTCGTTAAAGCCGCCGACCACAATCCCGCGGGCGCCGACTTTGATCGCCTTGTTCAGCGCATCGGCAGTCACGACCGAACCGCCAAAGATGATTTTGTCTTTACAGGCATCGGTGATTTTGTCCGCGGAAAGGATCTCGAAATTATCGGCACAGACACCCATGATTTCGCCGTGCGTCTCGCCGCCGATACCGAAAATCCCCTGGATAAACGAACCCCAGGTCCGTACCGCGACGCCCTCTTTTTCGAACACCTTAACAACTTCACCTTTAAGATAGGCCTTCACTTGTACGGGCACCGGCTGGCCCCGCATCAACACCTGGCCGGTGACCGAGGAGATGTTTTCAATCGACCCGTCGATTGGCGAAGCAGCGGTGCTTTTGAGCAGACCAAAGAAGGCCTTCGACAAGGCGATCACTTCGCCTTTTTTGACCTGGTCACCTTCTTTTTTCAGCATCAGGTCGTTCACATCCTCCGGCGGGACGCTGAGCTTGTTGGCGACATTCAGCGGTTCGACCGGACCCGGCAGATAAGTTTGCGCGACGACGTCATCTGGTTCAACCATGTCGCCGACTTTGACGATGACCTCGCCTTTCAGCGGCAGGATTCGTTCCTTGGTCACCAGATAGTTTTCGGTCACTTTCAGACCGGGGGTATATGCATGTGCCATGCTAACTCAAACTTTCTTGGATCATTTTATTTGCTTTCAAGAATTCAATCTGTTCTTCGATATAATCCTTGGCAAATTTTGGTTTTAGATACTTGACGGTTTCCACAAGGATTTGAACGTTTTCCGGTTTGTGCGTACTATTTGCGAAGTGGATTGTTGACAACAACTCAAGTTGAGTGGGAGTCTTATCGCCAACAAATTCAGTGGCCTTTTTTATCGCCTTCAATACTTCTTCTTCTAAAGAGGCTTTACTTAACAGCTCTTTCCCTTCTTTAGTGATACTGTAGCTATAACCGATACCATTTGGGTCTCTACTTACCACGATTGCACCAAATAATTGAAGCTTGTCGATAGCATGTTGTAAATCAAACGAATATGGGCCATAATGATAGAATATAAAGGGATAAGGCAAATTCACATCAAATACCTGAGAAAGAAAATAAACTGTTTTCTGCGTTATGATTTTGCCAAAATACTCCTTTTGGCTTCCTAGAGCATCTATTACCTGGAGTATTGATAGCTCAGCGATATTATGGTGATCAAGATTCACTTCCATTTCTTTGCCTCACATTCCTTTTGTACTTTAGCAAAGGTTTCGCCGGGCGGTGAGTATATTCTATGTTTCCTTATCGGTTTTATCGAAGTCAAATATGTTCCAAAGCTCTCCAAATCCTTTATGTCGCTTCCATCTTTCAACTCAATGAAAATGACCTTGTCCTCTTCTTCCCAATTGTGAGGTGCCTGAGTTGCATCGTCAAGAATTAAATCTGAATACTTTGATTTTAATTCTTCAAAATTTTTTCGAAAGAGTCTCACTTCAATCGGCACGGGGTATTTTGCGGTGTGTCTCACAGCTTTAAAATGCTCTCTAAATGCCAGCGCTCTAAAAGAATAAGAAAGATCGTCCCCTTTGTTGGCCCGCGAAAAATGACTTTCAAAATAGGCGTCATCGAATTTCATGAATTCTTCCACATCGCGTGGGAAAGCCCCATCCTCCAAGGTCTCATGTATAAAATTTTGTAAGTGCTTATCGTAAATCCTCCTTGTACGGTTAAAATACACTTGTTGAAACATTGAAAACCTTGCCATAATCATCGCCTCTGCTGCGTGCTCCCCACCCTCCTCTACTGCTATTGTCGGATCCCCATTCTCCTTGTGGAGTACGACACACATTTTATGGATAAGACGCTCATAATCGAATTTCCCATAATGCACTCCAGCGAAAAGTGAATCTCGATGTAAATAGTCTATTTTATCAGCATCCAAAGGGCCCATACAAATTTGTTGAATTAATTGATCTGGCTTCCTACCCTCAAAAAACTGAGCCAAATCCTCTCTTCCTACACCCTCATTTTTCTCAACTTCATCAATAATTTGCCCAATTTCACCATCCTCCCTGATGACTTTTGCTGTGAAATCTTCATGATTTATTCCACCCGGCAGGAATTTTTCGCCAACATGAGAAAATGGTGTGTGTCCAACGTCATGTAAGAGAGCCACCAAACGAAGAAGCACTCTTCTCTTTCTTACTTCTACAGGTGTTTTTGTCCAATGCAATACTTTTTTATTATATTTGTCCTTGTGTGTAACAATCTGAAATATACGATCCGAAACCGCCATTACTCCTATTGAATGTCCAAACCTCGTATGGTTAGCACCGTGATAGACGTAATGCGTTAAGGCTAATTGTTTGATCCTCCTTAAACGCTGAAACGCTTTAGTATTGATGATGTCCAGTTCACGGTCGTATACCTCAATAAATCCATGTACGGGATCGCGGAAAATATGGTACTTCCCAAAATAATTTCCCGACACCAACCTACCACCTTAATTTACGAGCGTAAGCTCTTTGGGAGTATCACTCCTAAGTCAGTTTTGCCAGCGCCTCGGTCGGATAGACTTCCAACTCGGCCATCCACTCTTTGAGTTTGGCTACGCGTGTCGCGTTGTCTTTCGGCGGTGAGAACGGCCGCCCGCGGCCGTCGAGGATGATCCCGACCACCCCGCCGGAAATTGTTGTTTCGATTTTATGCCCTTTGCCCGCGCCAAGGTCAAAATTACGTTCGGGTTCAAATACCGCATTGACCTCGTGCGGGAGACTGGTTTTCTCATCCATGCCGAGTTTAAACATCTTCATCTGACCGTATTCGAGTGTGCCGGACTGCGTTCCTTCAGGCAGGTCGATGGAATAATTCATCACCGGGCCTGTGCCCTTTTTCAACGCGCCGACCGGACAGATACAGGTACCAAGATGGATCAGACAATCTTTATTGAACACTTCGGTCGCCGCCGCCTGGTGAACCTCGGCTAAAACACCGAGCTGCGGCATCATGAAGATCGAGTCGACCGCCAGCCGGGTGATTCCCTCGGGCTGGAAAGCGTCGATCATCATCAGCGCCGCCTGGTTGCGGCGGGGAGCGTGGGAAAGTACGCCGCCCGAACCGATCAACATATTTAAAGTCATCATGTTGACCAGGGTTCCGCCGGAAGTTGTCTGCTCGAAAGCATCGGCAATCGTGCGCTGCTGCTGGACACCCTTAAGCATCGTGGCAAACGATTTATGCTGAATAAAGGCCAAGCGGAGGGCTTCCTTGGCAATGGCCTGCTCGAAAACCAACTCCTGCATCGATTGCGGAATAGTGGTGGGCCGGATCATTTTATTTTTGACCCGGTTGCGCAGGTCGCGTTCGTCCATGTCAAACGGCACCCAGCGCATCACGTTGGGCACACCGGCTTCGGCGAAAACATTGGAGACCGAATAACTCATTCCGAGGTTGGCCGACACGGTCCGATTGAAGACCCCCTGGAAGACCGAAAACACATCGGTGGTCGCCCCGCCGATATCGACGCCGACCGCCTCGATTCCCTCGAGGTCGGCAATGGTCTTGATAATCGAGCCTACCGCGCCGGGAGTCGGCATAATCGGCGCATCGGCCCAGGACATCAATCTGGAGTATCCCGGGGCCTGGGCCATCACATGTTCCATAAACAGATCGTGGATTTTTTCGCGGGCGGGCAACAGGTTTTCCCGTTCGAGAACCGGCCGGAGGTTGTCGACAATCGAGAGGTCGGTTTTATCCGCGAGCGCCTCGGTAATCGCCGGGCGGGCCTCGACGTTCCCGGCATAGATTACGGGCAGTTTGTAACCCGAACCAAGTCGCGGCCGGGGATCGGCGGCGGAAATCAATTCGGCGATTTCGACAACATGCGTAGTAGTACCACCGTCGATACCGCCGGAGAGTAGGATCATATCGGGGCGGAGGAGACGGATGCGTTCGATCTGTTCGTGGGGCAGCCGCTTATCGTTGGAAGCGATAACGTCCATCACGATTGAACCGGCGCCCAACGCGGCGCGCTCGGCCGATTCGGCGGTCATTGAACGAACCACCCCGGCCACCATCATCTGCAAACCGCCCCCGGCCGACGACGTCGAAATGTAAATGTCGGTACCGGTGGTGCCGTTGGCCGGACTGATGATCCTGCCGTCATCATCCAGCAGTTTGCGACCGGAGATTTCTTCGACTTCACCCACCGCGTTGAGCACACCCATCGTCACATCTTCAAAAGGCGCTTCAACCGTGGTGGGGGCCTCGCCGCGTACGATCAGGCGATACTCACCGTCGCGTTTTTCGATCAGGACCGCTTTGGTGGTGGTCGACCCGCAGTCGGTCGCGAGGATGACATTGATGTCTTCGGGTTTTAAATTCTTTACCATAATTGTTCGTCTGTCACCTTTGGGTTAGGCCCGACTAATATGTTGTGCGTCCGGCACTTCTACAAACCTTCCAATATAGTTATTTTACCTCGCCAGACAACCGATTTTTGTCCAAAACCAACCGGGATGGCAATAGTTGCCTGACCCGTTATTGATTGTTTGATAACAAATTAAGTCTTGTTTGTACTCCCCCCCTGTCAATTCCTCGGGCAGACTACGGGCCAGACTGAAAACGGCGGGGAAATTGTCAGCGCGCCGGGCAGATCGATATAGATTAATGGTATGAAGGACACCATGCGCGTCGGCACCATATCACGCCCCGTCTCCCGATATGCGCTGAGGCTGAGTTTGCTGGCTTGCCTGTTGGGGGTTGGGCTCTCGATATTCCAGGTCTCGCAATCACCGTACGCAGATACCCGGCTGCAGGCGATGCGATCGGTGATGGAATTCAATTTGCAGCATTTCAGTGATCCCTGGCCGAGTATCAGGGCGGCCGGGGCGCTGGCAAAGGATTCGCGTGCGCGTTTGTATGACCCGGCAATGACCGGCGGCCCGGCATTTATTTATCCGCCGATCGCCGCGTTGATGTATCGACCGTTTATCGGTCTTGAGCGCGAAAATATGTTCCGGGGAATCTCCCTGTTCAATCGGATTTTTTACGGTTTGGTGTACCTGTTGCTCATGTCATTTTTGTCATACCGGACAAGACTGTCGTGGCGGCATTCCCTGGGATTGGCTGTCGCGGTGATTTGTTTTTATCCCCTGCTGAGAGCGGTGCAGTTAAACCAGGCGACCTTGCCGGTGACCTGCCTCCTGGGGTTTTGCTGGGTGGGACTCCAAAGAGAGAAGCCCGGCCCGGCCGGAATTGCCCTGGCTGTAGCAATGGCGGTCAAACCACAGCTCGTGCTCATCCTGCCGCTGATGTTCTGGAGTTCGCGAAAGATGGTATTCTGGGCCTTGGGCACCGGGGGCATTCTACTGGCGATTTCCGTAGTCTATGCCGGAATCGGAAACCATCTCGATTACCTGACCAGGATGATCCCGGCGATATCGTCGGGCTATGCTTATTATCCGAATCAATCGTTTAATGGATTGTTCAATCGGATGTTTTTGGCCACACCGATTGACCAGTTCGGCATTGCACCGCAATCAACGCTGGTACAGAGCTGGACGATCATCGCGGGCGGGTTAACCTATTTCGGGGCAATGATTCTGGCCTGGCGAATGCGACGGCAGACAGGGTTCACGGTGGGAATATTCGGGTTCGCCTGGCTGGTCACAACATTGATCTCGCCAATTGCCTGGGAGCATCATTTTGCCCCGGCGTTGTTCGTCTTTGTCTGGCTCTATCGCGAATTTACCGACAGTGAGCGAAACTATTCCGGTTCGCTGCTTATCCCCGCAACCGTATCATTCATTCTCATTAGCAATTATTTCGATATCTTCCCCCTGGCAGCAAAGGGAATTACATGGCCGGTGTCGTACGTATTTTTTGGCGGGGTACTGCTGACAGGCGTGGTGGGCCGATATCTGTCGACCCAATCCCGTGAATCATCGCCACATATCGCTTGACCGAGAATCGGAGTTTCTGTTGATTCCCCTGTTGCCCCGGAGGGTGTTGCCTGCCGGGGCATGCCGGCGTCTGGCGCCGGCGTAAATTAAAGGGCGCGAAAGTGGCGGAATTGGCAGACGCGCTGGACTTAGGATCCAGTGGGGTAACCCATGGGGGTTCAAATCCCCCCTTTCGCATTTTGACGCAAGGGTTTTGTCAAGCGGACCGATGATACAGGCGTAAGCTAAACATATTGTGAGAAAACCGTCACACCGCATACTTCGGCGATGACGGGAAGATCAGGCGGCTCGGAAACGCCCGGCGGGCGGGAGCACAACGTAATGGAAACACAGGTTAAGATCACCGAAAAAGAAGGCTGGGTGCGGGTGCTGGAAGTCGAGGTTCCCAGCACGGTCGTCGACGAGACATTTGCCACCGTGACCCAGGGGTATAAAAAACAGGCCGAAATTCCCGGATTTCGACAGGGGAAAGCGCCGATTGAAATGGTGCGCGCCCGCTATGGTTCGCAAATCCGTCAGGAAACTCTCGAACAACTCCTGCCCGGCGCTTACGAACACGCGGTTAAAGAGAACAAGTTGACCCCCTTGGGCGACCCGGCGATCAGCGACGTTGTTTTTGAGAAGAACCAGCCGTTCACGTTCAAAGTCGAAATCACTGTCCGCCCCGAAGTCGAAATTACCGATTACAAAGGGCTGAATTTGAAGCGGCAGGTATATGAAGTTACCGACGAGGACGTTGACCGTACGATCGACCAGTTTCGGGAGGTTAAGGCCGAGCAGATTGACGTGACCCGGCCGGTACAGACCGGGGATGTGGTTGTCTGCGACCTGCAGAAAATCAGCGATAAATTTAACCGGCTCAAAACGGAGAAATTCACCGACCAGGTCATCGATTTGGCCGAAGACCGCTGTGCGCCGGAATTTTTCAAAGACCTGCCCCAGATGAAAATCGGCGAAGGAAAAGAAATTGAGGTAACCTACCCGCCTAATCATCCCCAGCCGGATTTTGCCGGGAATACCGTACGCTATCGCGCCTGGGTCAAATCGATCCGGGAGAAAAAACTCCCGGCGGTGGATGATGAGTTCGCCAAGAGTCTGGGACCGTTCGAGGGGCTTGACGATCTTCGCGGTAAGGTGCGCCTCGACTTGGAGCGCAAGGTCCAGCAGGACAGCCGCAAGGACCTGACCGAACAGGTCCGCAAGGCCGTAGTCGAGAATAATAAATTCGAGGTGCCGCCTGCTTTAATAGACGAATATTTGCAGTCGGTTGTCGATCGACTTAAGACCTTCGGCAGCCCGGACGGTCAGCCGCTCGACGAAGAAAAAGTCCGGGCCGAATTCCAGCCGATGGCCGAAGAGCAGTTCCGCTGGGATTTTATCATGCACGAAGTCGCCAAGGCCGAAAATATCTCGGTCTCCAGCGATGAATTGGCCGCAATCAGGAAAGTGTTCGAGGAATCGCGTCGACAGTCCGATACAGGTAAACAGGAACCGATGGACGATGAGAAAGTCCGCGCCGAGTTACTGGAACAGAAGGTGCTGGATTTTCTGATCGACAATGCCGAGACCGAGGATGAGCAACGGACGCTCACCTCGCGGATCGTCAAACCGTAAGCGACACAAAGGTAAAGGAGAACATACATGCCGTTGATCCCGATGGTCGTCGAGCAAACCGGCCGCGCCGAACGGGCTTATGATATCTATTCGCGGTTGTTAAAAGACCGGATCATCTTTTTGGGCAGCCCAATCGACGACAATGTCGCCAACCTGATTGTCGCCCAGTTGTTGTTTCTGGAGGCCGAGGACCCGGAAAAAGATATCTTTTTGTATATCAATTCCCCCGGCGGGTCGGTTACGGCCGGGCTGGCAATTTACGATACGATGCAATTTATCAAAGCGAATGTCGCCACAACCTGCGTGGGGATGGCCGCTTCGATGGGTGCAATCCTGCTGACCGCCGGTGCCGAGGGGAAACGTGCGGCACTGGCCAATGCCCGGGTGATGATTCACCAGCCGTGGGGCGGGGTCCAGGGACAGGTTTCGGACATCGAAATCCACGCCAAGGAATTGCTTGAGCTTAAAGACCAGTTGAACAAGATCCTGGTCAAGCATACCGGACAGGACCTGGCCACCGTGGAAAAAGACACCGACCGCAACTTCTTTATGTCCGCCGAGCATGCCAAGGAGTATGGCATAATCGACAAGGTGTATGAAAAGAAGGTTTCGCCGGAATCTTAATCGGCGTATATTGACTTGCATAAAAGAACCATCGGGCCGGAATGATTTCCGGCCCTTTGTATGTGCAGTCTCAGGAAAGGAAAGCTCCATGGCGGGGAAAAAGCCGCGCAAGCCGGTCGACAAAGATGCGTTTTTCAAGGACCGCTGTTCGTTTTGCGGTCGCGAGCCGGCCAAAGCCCGGAAAATGTTTTCCGGTCTTGGCGCATTGATCTGCGACGAATGTGTCACGACCTGCTACGAACTTCTGCAAATTCCCGACCAGAGTGAACCGGCTGAAGACCTGAATAAGGAAAAACTCCCCACACCGGTCGAAATCACCGCCTTCCTGGACCGGCACGTGATCGGTCAACAACAGGCCAAAAAGACCGTGTCGGTGGCGGTCTATAATCACTACAAGCGGGTTTTCTTCCCCGAGTGGCAGGAGAAAATCGAGTTGGATAAATCGAATATTCTCCTGTTGGGTTCGACGGGCACGGGTAAAACCCTGATCGCCCAGACCCTGGCGCGGATGTTGAAAGTCCCGTTTTGTATTGCCGATGCTACGGTGCTCACCGAGGCGGGGTATGTCGGTGAAGATGTGGAAAATATTCTGGTGCGGCTGCTGCAGTCCGCCGACTACCAGCAGAAACGTGCCGAGCGGGGGATTATTTATATCGATGAGTTGGATAAAATTGCCCGCAAAGACGCCAACCCCTCGATTACCCGCGATGTTTCCGGCGAAGGGGTACAGCAGGCATTGTTGAAAATCCTGGAAGGAACCGTGGCCAATGTCCCGCCTAAAGGCGGCCGCAAACACCCCGAGCAATCGTACATCAAACTGGACACCCGCAACATTCTTTTTATTTGCGGCGGGGCGTTTGTCGGGCTGGATAAGATCATCAAGCGGCGGCTGGGCAAAAAACATGTCGGTTTCAACACGGAAGCCACCCAAACGACAAATTTATCCGATGCGGAAATTCTGACGCAGGTCGAGGCCGAAGACCTGCTCAGTTACGGGCTGATTCCCGAGTTGGTCGGACGGCTGCCGGTAGCCGCGGCGCTGGAAGACCTTGACAAAGACGCCCTTTTGACCATCCTGACCAAGCCGGAAAACGCGGTGCTTAAACAGTATCAAACACTGTTGAAGATGGAAGATGTCGACCTCGAATTTACCGATGAGGCGCTGGAGGTTGTCGTCGAGAAGGCCCGGAAATATAAAACGGGTGCGCGCGGTCTGCGCTCGATTCTGGAACGGACGATGCTGGATATCATGTACGACATCCCGTCGAAAGCCAATGTTGTCCGCGTAGTGGTTACCGCTGACGTCGTTCACGGCGAGGGACCGCCGAAAATCAAATACGCCAAGAGACAATCCAAAAAGTCCGCCTGATCACCCAGTGGGCCTGCCCGCACAATGGTGTGGTGTGACCGGGAATGAGATGCGAGTCTGATACCGGATAGAACGACCGATGGAAGCGGTATTCGTCAAAGGGATCTACGATCTGAAAGAGATGCCGTCCGACGGCCGGCCGCAGATCGCGTTTGCCGGCCGGTCGAATGTGGGCAAATCGACGATGCTCAACATCCTCACCGGCCGGAAAAAACTCGCCAAGGTATCCGGCACACCCGGCAAAACCCGCTGTCTGAACTTGTTTTTACTCGACGAGAAATACTATTTTGTCGACCTGCCGGGATATGGCTTTGCCAAAGTATCGAAAACCCAGCGGGATGCCTGGTCAAAATTAACCGAGGCCTATCTGGCCCGGCCCGACATTCCCCAGGCACTGGTTTGCCTGTTCGACTGCCGGCGGAAACCCGATGCGGTGGATCTTGCCTGGTGGGCCTGGCTACGCCGATGGGGGCGGCCATATTTACCGGTGCTGACCAAGGCGGATAAACTTTCCGGTAACGGCCGGCAGAAGTCGTTGCGCGAATTCACCTCGATTTTGACCAACGGCCCAAAACCGGTTTGGTTCTCGGCCACAAAGAAAATCGGAAAAAACGAAGTGTTAAGCTGGATAAGAACTAATACTTGATGTCGGGGGAAAACGCATGGCCAACCGCTGTGTAGTCGGCGCCCAATGGGGCGATGAGGGCAAGGGAAAGATCGTCGATGTCCTGAGCGAACAGGCCGACATCGTCGCGCGGTATTCCGGCGGGGCCAATGCCGGACATACGGTTAAAATCGGGAATGAAACATTCGCGTTGCATCTGATCCCCACCGGCGTCTTACATCCGCATATCACCTGCGTGATCGGCAACGGGATGGTGCTCGACCTGCCCCAGCTTTTCGCGGAGATTGACGCTCTCGCCAAACGCGGGATTTCATTGGAGAGCCGAATCAAAGTCTCAATGTCGGCTCATCTGGTCATGCCGTATCACAAAATTTTGGAAAAGAGCAATGAACAACGACTCGGCGTCGGGGCAATCGGCACCACCATGCGCGGTATCGGGCCGAGTTACGCCGACAAAATATCACGACAGGGAATTCGGGCCTCCTGTCTGCTTGACCGGGAAATCCTGACCCGGCGCGTCAAGGTCAATGTCGACGACATCAACAATCGCACCGATAACGCGATCACCGCGGCCGGACTGACCACCGAAAAAATCGTCGCTGACGCTTTGCAACTCTCCGAGCGGCTGCGGCCGATGCTGGCCGATGCCTCGCTGATGCTCGACCAGGCCTGGCGTGCCGGCAAGACGATCCTGCTGGAAGGCGCGCAGGGGATTTTACTGGATATCGATTTCGGTACCTACCCGTACTGCACCTCGTCGAATAATACAGTCGGTGGGGCGTTTACGGGGCTTGGGATTTCACCGAAAGTGGTAGATGAGTATATCGGGGTGTCCAAGGCCTATGCCACCCGGGTGGGTAACGGGCCGTTCCCGACCGAATTGGACGATGAAATCGGCGAGCGGCTGCGCCGGGCGGGCCATGAATTCGGCACGACTACGGGGCGGCCGCGCCGCTGCGGCTGGCTGGACCTGGTCGCCCTGCGGTATGCGGTCCGCGTCAACGGCCTGGATTATTTGGCAATTACCAAACTGGACGTCCTCGACGATTTCGCCGGAATCCCCGTGTGTACCGCTTACACTTCCGGGAGCGAAACGATTGAGCATATGCCGCCGGATATGTTTAAATTGGAATCGTTTACGCCGGTATATACCACCCTGCCGGGCTGGCGCGGCACACCCACCAGCGGCTGTACACGCTATGAGGACCTGCCGGCCACTGCACAAAAATATCTATCGTTTATCGAAGAATTTGCCGGGGCGAAAGTGGGTATTGTCTCCACCGGCGCGGGACGCAACGAGACGATCATTCGAATATAGATCCGTTTTTGGTTAATAAACACAAGACCCGCATGACGAACCGGTAAATCGGTCGAGATATCGACAAACAATGATATCGCCCGGCCTAATTTGACCATCACTCGCCGCCAAACTGCGTATGTAGGTGACGATGTAACCCGAATAACGGAGTTTAGCGGCTCTTATTGAGCCAAATGCGACGGTTTTCGGGAAGTTAAACTGAAGAAACCAACAAGGAAACATGTACTCTACAATCGAAAGTCCGCTGTACCGGCCAGCCCGGCCGGAGACAGCCGGTACGATGGAGGTGAGACACCATGGCCGACCGCGAGGACAAGCAACCGGAAAATGTCCCCGGAAAATTCTATGTGGATTCAACCTGTGATGCCTGCCAAGTTTGTATCACGGTAGCCGAGGACAATTTCAAAATGGATGACGATGAAGACCATGCGTACGTCTATAAGCAGCCGGAAAACGACGAGGAACTCGAGGCCTGTAAAGAGGCGATGGACGGCTGCCCCAATGAATCAATCGGTGACGACGGCGAGTAAATTACCGGCTCGCATTTGCGTGTCTGTCCGGGAATCGGCACCCGGACAGGCATGCAGAGTGCGGCATTTGTAATCATCGACGCATATTCTACCGTTTTTCTCACCCGACAATCCGCAAGCCCGCCATTTCCTACAGTACTGACCGGTTCTTAAATCCTCGGATTTACACTATCGACGTCGGTTTTTTCCCGGACTGCCGGTCCTTCCAGCCCCCCAGCCAACCCGGCAAGAGAAAAATAGCACAAATTGCAATTTTCTGGAGACATCTTGTCAAAAAAGCTGTATACTATAGTGGCAGGGGAACTTGAAGCAACGGTCGAGAGGGGGGCTTGTCGATACCGGTTAGCTGCGATTATGACTGCATTTTTTGCCGTATTCGGCAGACCAGGTTGGGGAAATGGGCCTCACAGAGGGATGAGGGGATATTGATATCACAGCGATCATTGGCAGAACAGTTCTCCTAACCCACGTTGTTGTATTGAGTTAAGGGAGTCGAGAACTTTAACCACGAAGAGAGGGGTTTGGCACATCTGTTGATTTTCCTAACGCTATGAAAATCATACGGTCGCTTAACTAAATAGGATGGTTTCGAAACTCGCCCTTGAGTTTTCACGTAACTTTTTATATTATTTATCGTTATGCTGATTTCAAGGGAAAGAGAGGCCGGTCAGGAGACCCTCTACTGCCCACGGAGGTGGCTGTGAAAGACAAAAAGAAGAAGACGAAAGCAAATTCCACCGCCAGAACTTCGTCTTCCCCCAAGAAGAAGACAACGACCACCAGAAGTGAAAAAACAAAAGTGACGGGATCTGTCGCCAAAAAGGCGCTCGGCGCCGCGGCCAGACGACGCAAAGAATTAGCCGCCATGCCACAGTCCCCCTACAAAGGGACATTCAACACGCACGATCTCATGCATGCGCCGGTTGAGAAAACCATCAGAATGCTGGAGAAAATTATCGCCGGAGAGCGGTTGTTTACCATGTGATCGTCCTTAGCCCGGCGCAGAGATGGAAGCTCGCTGAGGGCCATGTCTCGCGTCTGCCCTCCGGACAGGCCGGGGAGACAACACGTTTACCAAAGATTCGCGCCAGTACGATCACAGCCCTTTCAGCTTGCCGATCCGGCCCCAACCCAGCTCTGCGCTCCGGACTCCCGGATAAAGAATAATATCCCTCGGTGAATAATATTTATTGCGGAGATAGGTGAGGAGGGCATATGCCCAAGGCCAAGAAAAAATCTACCAAGAAAACCAAGACACCCGCGAAGAAGGTCGGCACGAAAAAAGCCAAAACCAAAGCCACGGCTAAACCAAAGAAGACAAAAACATCAATGAAGAAAAAAACCGACGCACCGAAGAAAAAAGCTCCCGCCAGGACCAAGGCGACAAAGAAGAAGGTTAAACTGGAGGGGCAGTATTTGTATTTCTTCGGCGGCGGGAAGGCCGAGGGTGATGGTGGGATGAAAGATATCCTGGGCGGCAAAGGCGCCGGTCTTGCCCAGATGACCAAAGCCAAGTTGAACGTTCCTCCGGGCTTCACTATCTCCACCGACGTCTGCACGTTGTTTTATGAGAATGGCATGCGCATCCCGCGTGAGATCAAGGCGCAGATCAACGAATATATCGTCCGCCTGGAAAAGTTAACCGGGCAGACGTTTGGCGACCCGGAAAATCAGCTGTTGGTTTCAGTGCGCTCGGGCGCAAAATTTTCCATGCCGGGAATGATGGACACCGTACTCAATCTCGGCCTGAACGATAAGACACTCAAGGGGATGATCGCCCGGACGAACAATGAGCGATTTGCCTATGATTCGTATCGTCGGTTTATCCAGATGTTCGGCAATGTGGTGATGGGCATCGACAAAGAAGCATTCGAGAAAATCCTGACCAGGAAAAAAGAGGCCCGGCGGGTCAAAAAAGACACCTCGCTGCCGATCGACGATCTCAAGGCGATTATCTCTGATTTCAAGCGGTTGATCCGCCGCCGCTCCGGCGAAGCGCTCCCCGACGACCCATATGTGCAGTTGGAAATGGCGCGTGACGCTGTCTTCAAATCATGGAATAATCCGCGCGCAATCACCTATCGTAAACTCAATAATATCCCGCGGGGACTCGGCACGGCGGTCAACGTGCAAACAATGGTCTTCGGCAACATGGGGCCGACCTCGGGAAGCGGCGTCGGTTTTACCCGGAACCCGTCAACCGGAGAAAAGCAGTTTTACGGTGAATACCTGGATAATTCGCAGGGTGAAGATGTGGTCGCGGGGATCCGCACGCCGAAGCCGATTACGCAATTGGGCGTGGAAATGCCCAAGGTATTCAAAAAACTAATCAACATTACCACGCGGCTCGAAAAGCACTATAAGGATATGCAGGATTTTGAGTTTACCGTCCAGGACGGCGAGCTGTTTATGTTGCAAACCCGGACCGGCAAGCGCACGGTCCAGGCGGCAGTGAAGATCGCGGTGGACATGGTCAAAGAAAAACTGATCACCAAAGAAGAGGCGCTGATGCGTCTGGCCCCGGAAGACCTTGACCAATTGCTGCATCCCCGGATCGATCCCGCCGCCGATGCGCTGGTCATTGCCCATGGTCTGGCCGCCTCTCCGGGCGCCGCGTCGGGTCAGGTGGTTTTTACGGCGGATGACGCGGTCAAACGCGCGGCCAAAGGAACCAAAGTGATCCTGGTGCGGCAGGAAACCAACCCGGATGATATCCACGGGATGGCCGCGGCGGTCGGTATTCTCACCGCGCGCGGCGGGATGACCTCGCATGCGGCGGTGGTGGCGCGGGGGATGGGGAAATGCTGCGTGGCCGGGACCGAGAGTCTGCGGGTCAACATGGCCAAGAAGAATTTTACGGTGGGCTCAACGGTGATCCGGGAACGCGATATAATCAGTTTGAATGGTTCGACCGGCGAAGTAATGGTTGGCGAAGTGCCCACCATTGAACCGGAACTTTCCGGCGAATTCGCCACCTTTATGTCGTGGGCCGACAAGACGCGGAAACTCGGTGTGCGAACCAACGCCGACACCCCGGCCGATGCTGTGCAGGCAGTCAAGTTCGGCGCGGAGGGAATCGGCCTCTGCCGTACCGAGCATATGTTTTTTGTCAAAGAACGGCTGGCGCACATGCAACGGATGATCCTGGCCGATTCGGTCGAGGAGCGTCAAGTGGCGTTACAAAAATTAATGCCGTACCAGAAAGCTGATTTTAAGGGCATCTTCAAAGCAATGGCCGGCCGGCCGGTAACGATCCGGACGCTTGATCCACCGTTGCATGAGTTCCTTCCCGACCGGGAGACAGTCAAAAAAGAGATCGAGGAACTCACCGCCCAGGAAGCCGAGGCGGGGTACGAAGAATCGCTCGAGATCAAAGAAAAGATCAAGAAAAACGAGCATATCCTGCAACGGCTGGAGGAGTTACACGAGGCCAACCCCATGCTCGGACATCGGGGCTGCCGGTTGGGGATTACTTTCCCCGAGATTACCGAGATGCAGGCCAAAGCGATTTTTGCCGCGGCCTGCGAACTCACCCGCAACGGTGAGAAAGTCCGGCCGGAAGTAATGATCCCGCTGGTCGGCTCGGTAAAAGAGTTGGAAAATCAGCGACAGTTGGTCGAGCAAGTCGCCACGGCAATGATTAAAAAATATAAGGTGAAACTCGATTACCTGATCGGAACAATGATCGAGGTGCCGCGCGCGGCCCTCACCGCCGACCAGGTGGCCGAGCAGGCGGATTTCTTCAGTTTTGGCACCAACGACCTGACCCAGATGACGATGGGGTTTTCGCGCGATGATGCCGGGAAATTCCTCGGCTATTATGTCGAGAAGGGTATTCTCCCTGCCGACCCGTTTGTAACGCTTGATGAAGCCGGGGTGGGGCAACTGGTGGAAATGGCGGTGACGAAAGGCCGCGCCACCCGCAAAAAACTCAAAACCGGGATTTGCGGTGAACATGGCGGCGACCCAACGACGATTGAATTCTGCCACAAAATCGGGTTGGATTATGTGAGCTGTTCGCCCTACCGGGTGCCGATTGCCCGTCTCGCGGCGGCCCAGGCAGTTCTAAAAGCCAAAGATAAAGGATTAAAAGGTTCGGATTCCCGATAGTCTGAAGCTGACATTTCGATGCTTACCAAGCCCGGCCGATTCGGCCGGGCTTTTTTGTGTCAGGACAAAGGAGGCAATACGGCTTTGATTAGACTATTTTGAGAAGATGGGTCTTACTGAAACAATCGTCCTGCTGGTTGCCGCGCTGATTACCGCGGCGATCTCCGGTGTGCTGGGGATGGCCGGCGGGGTGACGCTCATTTCGATTATGGCGGCAATGTTACCCGCCGCAATGGTCGTGCCATTACACGGAGCAATCCAAATGGTCTCGACCGGCACCCGCTCAATCACGATGCGCCGGTACATGCGGTGGAAATATGTTCTTGCGCTGGCGCCGACGATGGTTATCGGCGTACTGCTGGCGACCCGGGTCTGGTCCGGGGAAAAGATGGGCTGGTTTCGCCCGGCGGTCGGAGTCTTGATCCTGCTGTTTCTGTTTTGGCGGCGGAAAGCGCCGCGCCTGCACAATCTGCCGTTGTGGCTGTACCCTTTCGCCGGGGTAGGCATCGGTTTCCTGGGTATTTTTGTCGGGGCGACCGGCCCATTGGGCGCACCGTTTTTTCTGCGGGATGAATTTACCAAAGAGGAAATTATCGGCACCCAGGCGGTCTGCCTGGCCTGGGGGCATCTGCTCAAAATCCCGGCGTTCATTTCGCTTGGATTTAATTTTGGGGCGAATTGGCCACTCCTGCTGGGATTGTCAGTCTGTGTTGTCGGCGGGACGCTGATTGGCAAACGTATTCTCTTCCGGATGCCGGCGAAGTTGTTCCTGATCCTTTTCGAGGGCCTGCTGGGTGCGATGGCGCTGTATTTGATCGCGTCCCGGCTCTTTCAAGCGGGACGATAAACTCTCGGCATATAATGCACACCCTAACGCGGTCACCGATTGCGGACGCGCGGGTATCCACACGGCGGAATTGAATTGCTCTCCGATAAGTCGGTGCAAGCAGGGATTGAGCGCACCACCGCCCACGAATACAATATCGTCCTCGATCGGCATGGTTTTCATTAAAGCAACAGTCCGACCGGCAATGGCCCGATGGATACCCAGGGCGATTTCGGCCGGCGGGAAGCCGCGGGCAACCTGCGAGATGACCTCGGATTCGGCAAAGACCGTACACATCGCATTCACGGTGGCGGCCCTTTCGGCCGACAATGCGGCCAGAATAAAATCCTCGCGTGAAAATGATAAGGCGGTGGCCATAACTTCAAGAAACCGTCCGGTGCCCGCCGCACAACGGTCGTTCATCGCAAATTTTCTGACCGCGCCCGAATCATCGAGCGCGATCGTCTTTGTATCCTGACCACCAATGTCAACAATTGTCCGAGTTGTTGATCGCTGGCAACGCACTCCCAGCGCAACCGCCTTAATCTCGGTAATCACGTCGCAGTCCCAGTAACTACTGAACAGGTGGCGACCATATCCGGAAACAACAAGACGGTCATACGCCAACCCATCGAGAAGATTGCGACAAACATCCAGCGGGCTGACGATGGCATCGACCACCCGATCCAGGGTAATTTCGCCTTGCTCCCGTACAACAAGCTTGATCGTCCGGGAGCCGATGTCGAGACCGGCATATCGCATGATTACCCGCCAATCCGTTCGACAAAGGCCTCGACCCTGGTTCTGATTTGCTCGACATCTTCCTGACCATAATCGGTGTCGATTCTCAATGTTGGAATACCGGCTTCCTCCAGAGCATTCTCGACCGGGCCGGCCTCAATCTGGTACGGGTGACAAAATTGCAGGCAATAGTGAATAACCCCGTCGGCCCGATACGCCTCGGCCATTTGTTCAAGATGATCCAACCGGGATTGGTTCGGCGTAAATACCGCACAATCAATCTGGAAATAACGCTCAACGATATTGTCCAGCAGGTCTTCGACCGTCGTACCGCAATCGCTGGTCAGATTGCGCGTGCCCCGCTCGCCGACACAGGATTCCTCCCCGACAATAACGGCATTGGTGTTTTCAACAATTGCCGGTACTTTCCAATTGGGCACCGCCATCGGGCAACCGGAGATGAGAATACGGGGGGTATTTTTCGGAGCGATACCCGCCTTGTCGGCAATCCTGTTTTCCAACTCGTCACAAATTGTGTTGGCCGACTCGGTGAAACGAACCGGGTCGTCATAGAAATAGATTTGGTTGATCAACAAGGCATCCAAACCGGAGATCGGGGCCGGGTCGGCCGAACGCAGTGCCGCGAGTCGTTGGACCGCCTTGCGCTTGGCATTGACCGTGCAGATCGCCTCTTTGAGTTTTGCGGCGGTGATCCGTTTACCGGTGAGTTCTTCAAGCCGCACCATGAAGCGCCGATATTCGGCCTTGAGCAACTCCCGGCCCTGTGTCTGCTTGGTTTGCGGGAGATCCATCACATATAGATTCTCGACAAGATTACCGAGGATCTCGTATGATTTCTTTTTCCCGTCACAGGTATTTTCGCCCACAATCATATCACTGGCTTTGATGTACGGGCAAACATCGGCCAGCGCAAAGCCGAAGGCACTTTTAATCAGGGCACAGACATTACGGGGGAGATATTTTTCCACATCATCACCGGCAAACTCCGCGCCGGTGCATAGCCCAACCAGGATGCCGTCCAGGGCCAGGACCAACTCCTCGGGGACAAATACACAGAACGCCCCGATCACTTTGCGACCTTGTTCCTGGGCCTCGATAAGTTCTTTGATTCGTTGGCCGTGTACTTCACTCACCACAAAATCAAAATATGCCATCCCGTCGGGTCGACCCGGTTGCGAAAGAAAAATATCCTGGTAGGCACGACCGAGCATGGCAAGTAATGCATCATGTGCCTCGAGATCGAGACCGAGTTTTTCCCACATCGGGCGATAACTGGTGGACATGAATAGCCCCTTTCACGGTTGTCGACAGGCTCTCCCCACCGACCCGCGAAAGCGGCTCAGCGTAAGACGAGGGGGAGCTTGCAGATTGGGGACTGCGGAGACTGAACTGCCTCCATCAGCCGGATTCAGGTTTTGCGACGGCAATACATTGAGTATCAATCCTTCCGTTTGTTTTTCGTAACCGGTAAACTGATATACTTATCATCCACTATTGTCAAGCAGTCAGATAATGTTCGCACCGCAACCATGGCAAAAGATACGCGGGCGCCAGACAATCCCCACCCAACCGTACGCCAGGGTATAGGGGAGGATCACTTTCACTACCGGACTCGTTTGACAAATCGAATTCGGCATATATCTTACCGGCTCGACCCGGGTGCCAAACGATGGACAGACCCACTAAATCAGGCGGGTTTAATGAACTCGCCCTCGACCATTTTCAGAATCCGCGTAATTGCGGCGAGCTGGTTGACGCCGATGCGGTGGGGCTGGTGCGTAACGGTCCCTGCGGCGACCTGATTAAACTTTATCTCAAGCTCGAGGGCGATCGGATTATCGCGGCACAGTTCAAAACTTACGGTTGCGGCGCGGCGATTGCTTCGTCGTCGGCGTTGACTGAACTGCTGGTGGGTAAGACAATTAGCGAAGCGCTCAAGATCAAAAACGCGGCCGTCGCCGCACATCTCGGCGGCCTGCCGGAAAACAAAATTACCTGCAGTCAATTCGCCGAAACCCTGATCAAAAAGACCCTCGACCGGGCCGGCAAAACCGGGTGAGTTTTGTCAAAATTGCCGATCATCGTTGCGTATCTTGACCAGAGGGCAACCGAGGCAAGAAGGGCGATATTTCAGCATGTACAATTCAGCGCCGAAGATCTATCAAAACCGCGCGGCCGATGATTTGAAAGCCGCCATTAAAGAGCGCAAACAGTTGCTGGGGGGCAAACTGACCATTTTAACCCACCACTACCAGCGCAAAGAGATCGTGCGCCTGGGCGATATCGTCGGTGACTCGTATTACCTTTCGCGTAAGGCGGCCGAGGAGAAAGAAGCCCGGTTTATCGTTTTTTGCGGTGTTCATTTTATGGCCGAAGCGGCGCGGATTCTTTGTCGGGACGACCAGCAGGTCTTTTTGCCCAATCTTTACGCGGGCTGCCCAATGGCCGACATGTCGCCGATGAATGCGGTCACGCGGGCCTGGGGAATCGTTGCCGGCGACGGCGAAACCGTTCCCATTTCCTATATGAACTCTGCGGCGGCGTTAAAGGCCTTTGTCGGTGACCATGGCGGTTTGATTTGCACCTCCTCGAATGCCCAAAAAGCGTTTGAGTGGGCTTTCGCCCGCGCGAAGCGGGTTTTTTTCTTTCCCGATGAGAATCTCGGTTATAACACTGCGCACGGCATGGGTATCCCCGACAATCAGATTGTGACTTTCGACCCCGCCCATTCGGCGACTCCGCCGGAGATCACCGACAAGACCAGGATCATCCTCTGGAAGGGTTATTGTCACGTGCACACGAGTTTCCGGCCGGAGCATCTGGTCCGGATGCGTGAGCGGTTCCCCGGTGTGAAAATCGTTGTTCATCCGGAATGTATACCCGAAGTGGTACAGAGCGCCGACGCAGTCGGTTCGACCTCGTTTATTGTCAATTTTGTGGATCAACAACCGGCCGGATCGACGATTGCCATCGGCACCGAACTGAACCTGATTTCCCGACTGGCTGACGATTTCCCCGACAAAACGGTTGTCGAACTTTCCGGCAAGGGCTGCCCGCTTTGTGTGAATATGTACCGCACGACGCTGGCCGATCTGGCCTATACCCTCGATTTTCTCGGTCAAACCAATGAAATTTTAGTCGACGAAAAGATCAAGAACTCGGCGCGCCTCTCCCTGGAACGTATGTTGGAATTGGATTAATCCGGCGAATCAAACCTCCCTTCAAACTGTCGGGGAATTGACTTCCGGCTTTAAGTCTTACATCTTGCCTCCCGGGATCGGGATAGACGATCCGTGAGATGATAGTCGAAACTGAATGTCATTGAGAGTTAATGCTCCTGCCGGGAATGTCCATGACCAATGCCACTGTGACATACCTTTCTCGACCAACCGAATTGCCTGCCGGGGTCTGGCTGGGGGTATTAATCACCTGCACGCTGGCCGGGCTGGCCGGCGCCGTCTGGGGTTGGTACCTGGGGTTGGCCCCACTGGCGCTATTAATGGCCGCGATCTGTCTGCTGCACCCGGAATGGGGCTTATATCTGCTGATCTGCGCCCTGTTTTTTCCTTATTCCCCACTGGCAAGTTTTAATATTTACCCGGCCGATATGTTTTTGTTTCTCATCGTGATTGGTTTCTGGATGCAACGTGCCCGCCAGGGGAAGTTGGGTGTAATCCGGACGCCTCTTGATCTTCCGATTATTCTGTGGCTCGGTGCAATGGCCTTGTCGTTGGTTATTGCGTATGATTTGCCTCGCGGGATTATCAACTGGCTGCGTCATGTACAGTTGTTTTTGTTGTTTTATGCGGTCGTCGGCTTGGCCGATTCGCGGCTTTCTCGCCGACTACTCTTATTGCTGATTGCGTTGAGCCTGATATTTGCATGCATGAACATTTTACCTTTTATCGAATCCGGGGGAACTGAAAGAGTGTTCGGTGTGGCACGGATTCCTCTCTCGGGCACCTTGACACTGGTCGCAGTCTACCTGACCGCCCAGACATGTCTCACGACGAACCGTGCGAAGGCAGCGGGGTATGCTTTCGCACTGGTCGTCATACTTCTTGGCCAAATTTCCAATCAAAGCCGGGCGGCCTTGGCGACAATCGCCTTGGGAATGATTATTCTCTTTGTCTTCATCTGGAAATGGGCCAACGTCCACGCTGCCAAGTACCCCCGACAACGCATTCTCATGTTCTGCATAGGGGGAATCGGCGGATTAATCCTGATATCTGTGATGGGCGTGTCGGTCCTGACCACATTAACGGAGAGGTTTGCGGGGAAGGGCAATGCCGCCACGACTCTGCATTATCGTTATTTTATGTGGAACACTGCCATCCGGGCCTTCGCTGCAAATCCAATATTGGGCATCGGACTTGCTCAGGTTCAGGTGTGGCACCACATCTTCCCCGACTTACGGCTGGATCCGATCGGCTTTTTGACTTTTGGGCTTGGTACTCATTTGTCGTTTTTCAAATACCTAGCTGAAACCGGCACGATTGGTGCGGTAAGTTTGCTCTGGTTTCTGCAACGCCTATGGCGCTCAGCGTTTAGATTGATTCGGAGAATTGATAATGTCGAACAAGCCGGGCACCTGTTTGGGCTGAGCGGGGTGGCCCTGATCATTATTCTTCGATCATTTGTCGAAGGGCATTTTTTCTATGGAATCATGGGAATCACCAACGCGCTGTTTTTCGGCTTACTTATCCGGGCTGTTATCGACAATATACTAGCCACTTCGAGGGCATTACGATAATTGCGGATACGAGGCATAGCGTGCGGCTGCGGACAATCATCATTTGTACATTATTGGTATTGCACACGGCAATCCCCTTGCTCATTTACCAACCTGCTATCGGCTATGATGGAGTCCAGTACCTTCAATATGCAAATAATCTAATCGAAACCGGCCGCTATTCCTACGACGGGATAACCCCATCCTGCGGTCGCGCACCGGGGTATCCGCTGTTTCTGGCGGTTTTTCTCTGGCTGTTTGGATCAATCGGATTTGTGTATGCCATACAGCTGATCTTGTTGTTTGGCACTTATTACCTAGTCTATCGAATGGCCCGGGAGTATTTAACTGTTGCCTGGTCACTTGGTTTGCTCATTAGTCTATGTTTGCTGTTCCCCATGTACCGTCTCGCCTTACACCTGATGAGCGAACCTCTTTTTATGTTTGTCGCCACCACCAGTCTGTTTTTCCTAGGTCGGTTCCTGCGAACCAGAAAAATATTATTCCTTGCACTGTTTGCTGTGTTGATGACCCTGTCCGCATTTATTCGTCCAGTCACCGCGCTGTTCGGGTTTTACGCGGCGCTCATGTTGTTGATCACCAAGCGGATCGGGTGGCGCCATGCTTTACTGACCAGTCTGCTGACGGCAGTTACACTGGCACCATGGACTTACCGTAACTGGCGGGCGTTCGGGAAGATCATACCGGTCGCGTCGACGTACGGCTCAGTCTATTATATGACTGACCAAGATGAGTTCGAGACAATCCTGCTCCATTCTGCGGGAGCATCACATTCCGAGCCGGCGTATTTGCACAACGTCGGTGAGGATTTTGAACTCGATCCACCTGCGAATGATCGTTTCCTCAAGGAGGCCAAAGCTAACATCGCTCGCGATCCGCTCGGCTTCCTCAAGCGATGTGTAATCAAAACAGCTTTTATTTGGTCATATCTCCCTGGAACAAAAAAGTACTTACATTCGAACCAGACATATTTTCTTGTTGGTATGCTTTTGCAGTTATTGTTCCTGGTAACCGTCGTGGTCGGGTGGTGGCGATTGCGCGAATGTATTCGATCAGTTGCTACTCCGCCAATGTTGTTTGCGTCTTATCACTTACTGCTATTATTTCCCTTCTATGCCGAGAGCCGATATCTCGTGCCGGTCTATATTGTGCTCAGCGGTTTTTCAGTCTTCACACTTCATCTTCTATGGTCGTGGATTATCGATCACTGGCGAGACGCACATGCCTTGACACCATAACAAACGTGAAATCAGTTGATTACCGAATGTCGGAATTGATATGGCCGCAATCTCTAAATTTATGGGTGAATTTGGTTATGCCAGTCTCGCCAACAACTGCTTTACAAATAACCTGTTATAAAAAGTGCAACGTTAATTGATTTTTCGGCTTGACACAGGCCCGGGGAAATGTCGATTATAGTAATGGAAGTCGTTGAGAATTAATATGTTAACAAATCTGTGGAGAGATTGCGGATAAATTGATAACTCGTTGTTTTCCAACCAGGTTAATGATGCGGCATATCATTGTATTATGTGGATAACTTTCCTGGTTGCTACACCCGTGTCTTCGTAACATCTTAGGCCGTACCTGCTTGGGGTTTTACACACTGGTGATAAAATGGGGGGCGTCAGTCAAGTCAATGGATAATCCTGTCTCTGGGGGATGGACGGATGGAGCCGACGCCCGGGCAAGTTTGGGAAAAGTGTCTTACCGAAATTGAAAAAAAGATCAGTCCACAGAGTTTTTGCACGTGGCTGAAACCGACGCGCGCAATGGAGTGGGACCAGGGCGCATTGTTGGTGGCGGTGCCGAATAATTTTGTCGCTGATTGGTTGTCTCGTCATTACGATGAGATGATCCATGAATCGTTGGCCGAGCTTAATTCCCCGGCAAAGACGGTCGCCTATCGGGTGCGCAATAATTTGCCCGACAGTATCATAACCGTACCGGTCAACAAGGCGGAAACATTGCTGCCGGTAACTCCGGAACCGCCGTCAGGCAAGTTAAGCCCGCCGCCGATGAACCCACGATATACTTTCGATACCTTTGTCGTGGGTGAATCGAATGAATTTTCGCATGCGGCGGCGCTGGCCGTTGCCGAATCACCGGGAGAAACCCGTTTCAATCCGTTGTTTATCTATGGCGGTGTGGGGCTGGGCAAGACTCATCTGGCGCAGGCGATTGGTAATTTAATTGCGACAACTCGGAAAAATACACGGGTGCTCTATGCGACATCCGAGAAATTTACCAACGATTTCATCAACTCGCTTTCGACAAATACCACTTCAGAGTTTACTAATCTCTATCGGTCGGTTGATGTTCTTTTAGTTGATGATATCCAGTTTTTTTCCGGTAAGGAATCAACACAGGTGCAGTTTTTTCACACCTTTAATACGTTGCACCAGAACGGAAAACAAATTGTCCTGACCTCTGACCGTCCCCCCAGAGACATTCGCGGATTAGAAGAGCGGCTGTTGTCACGATTTCAATGGGGACTGGTGACCGACATCCAGCCACCGGAATTTGAGACCAGGATGGCAATCCTTAAAAAGAAACTGGAACCGGAGGGAGTCGGCATACCCGACGATGTCCTGGCATATATCGCCTCCAATGTCCGCTCAAATATCCGTGAATTAGAAGGTTCGCTGATCCGGCTTTTGGCCTACGCTTCGCTTTGTCGTCAGGAAATTGACCTGGCTTTGGCGCAGGATATTCTCAAGGATACCCTCGCAGTGAAACGCCGGCCGATCACGATTGAAGCGATCGCCGGTAAAGTATCCCATTTCTTTGAGGTTTCCGAGGAACTCCTTTGTTCCAAGAAAAAAACTCAGGAAGTTGTTCAGGCGCGACAGGTTGCCATGTACCTTGCCCGGACTTTAACCCAAATGTCCCTGAAAGCAATCGGGGCATATTTCAATGGTCGTGATCATTCGACGGTAATCCATTCGGTCAACCTGATTCGTGGTGGAATTCAGGAAGATCCGCACCTTAAACATCGAGTTGATTCGGTTGTCAATTCGCTTTATCGACCCGTAGCCGACAAAAAATAAGCCATGTGAGATTGGTGGTTGTGGAGAAGTGGCTTTACGGACTTGCATGGATTGGTGGAAAAGTCATCGACTGTGGAAAATCGCGTTAATCACCAAGATTAATCACACAGGTTTACCACAAGGCAAAGATGAGTATCAAGTTTCTAACGTATTGACATTGATAGGATAGGAGGAAAATCGTATTTCTTTCAACAGTATCAACACCATTATTATTTTTACTTGTTTTTATAATTTATTATTTGCAGGTTCTTTACGGGAAGAGTTCTTTGAGAGGGTTTGAGTAGATATTTACTGGGAGGCAAACGGAATATGAAATTTACCGCGGCCAAACTGGAATTGTCGGATCGATTGCAGACGGTTTTGTCGGTTATCTCCAGTAAAACCACTTTGCCGATTTTGGCGAATCTGATGATCGACGCCGAGGGGGATACGATTAAACTTTCGGCGACTGATTTGGATATCTCAATTGCTACTACCCTTTCCGGGAATATTGCGAAGTCCGGGAAAACGACTGTCCCCGCACGGACATTTTCCGAGATTATCCGGGAGCTACCCGGCGATGATGTCACTTGTACCGAACAAAATAATCGGATGGAGATTAAAGCCGGAAGCGGTGTGTATAAAATCTCCGGGATGGCCCCGGATGAATTTCCAAAACTTCCGGAAATTAAAGGCGCCAGCCAAACCAGGATTCCCGCCGAGCAATTGCTGAATATGGTTAAAAAGACTGCATATGCAGTTTCAGCCGATGAGACACGACCCGCGTTGAATGGGGTATTGTGGCAGGCCTCGGGCAAAACGATGCATATGGTTGCTACTGACGGACATCGGCTGGCGCGGTATACTGTTGACGACAATCGCCTGTCAGGTGTCAAAGAAGATCTGATCATCCCGCCAAAAGCACTGCAATTGGTGGCCAAAATGGCTGTGGAAATGGAAGATGAGATCGGTATCACCTTTGGTGAGAAAAATATTGTTTTCACGTTAGGGAATACGACGATTACTTCGCGGTTGATCGAGGGGCCGTATCCGAGTTATGAACAAGTTATCCCTAAAGATAATGATAAAAAAGTTATCGTTGATGTTGCGGAATTGACCGGTGGGGTGCGGCGTGTGTCGATTCTGTCCAATTCGCTGACTCGTCAGGTTAAATTTTCCTTCAGTAAAAAGGGATTGGAATTATCCGCCACCAATCAGGATGTCGGCGGTGAGGCCAAGGAAAAAATCCCTTGTGACTATGATGGTGAAGATCTGGAAATCGGTTACAATGCCGGATACGTGTTGGATATTCTCAAGAACCTTGAGAGTGAGAAAGTGGAGTTTTCACTTTCGACGTCGATTTCGGCCGGTTTGGTGGCGGCGTGTGACGGCCCGATGAAAGACGGTTATCTTTGCCTGATTATGCCATTGCGACTCGCGGATTGATCGGATTGATGGCAATAGAGAAGTAAGTGATTGCCGATGGGTGCCTCTCAAGGTCTGCCGCGCCGCATCCCCAAATCCAACCCTACGCAGGGCCCCGGCTTGGAAAGCATCAATGATTCCACCGGCCGTATCCGGATGAGCAGATGCTCGTTTGCCGAGCAATTTATTTTCTTCACATTACGTTTTTTCATCACGAGAAGATGAAATTGTCCTAATGTCTTCTATCCGCCCCTGTTTCATCGAAACCACCCGTGTTGCTATATCAAAGGCCTCATCCTGGTCATGGGTTACATAAGCCATGGTAAACCCGAGTTTTTCCTGAAGCCCGAGGATCTCTTTCCGTAGCCGTACATTCAACTCCAGGTCGAGACTGGAGAGTGGTTCGTCCATCAAGAGTACCTTCGGTTCAAGCACCAGTGCCCTTGTGAGGGCCACGCGCTGTTGCTGGCCCCCGGAAAGTTCGGCGGGTCTCCTGTCCGCATAACCGGCCATACCCACAAGGTCCAACACCTCCCGGATCAGTAGGTCCCTTTCAGTTTTTGGCAGGCCCCCGGCCTTCAGCCCGAACTCAATATTCCCCTTCACGCTGAGATGGGGCCAGAGGGCAAGATCCTGAAACACCATGCCAAGGTTGCGCTTTTCCGGTGGCTTGATAATGCGTCCATCTCGAGAGACCAACTCTCCGGCAATGGAAATGCTGCCCGTGTCCGGTGCAATGAAGCCCGCGATCAGCCGGAGGATCGTAGTCTTGCCACAGCCGGACGGGCCAAGGATAACGACGCGTTCTCCCTCATCTATTTCAAAAGAGATGTCGTCCAGGGCTTTTGTTCCGTTATAAAACTTTGAGGCGGAATTTATGTCGACGATTTTCATCTGATCGCTTTTCTCGTCATGATGCCGGGTATCATCCAGAAGATACTGACCGGCAGCAACGTGGCGGTTATCATAACCATGCAAAGTGCGGCGATAAGCTCGGGAGATCCATTGGCCATGAGGGTAAAGATGCGTACGGGCAGGGTTTCATGTCCCGCCGGATAAACCAGCATAGTGATCCCGGTATCCCGCAATGAAAAGATATAGCCCACCAGCCAACCGGCCAAAAGACCCCGCCGGGCCAGTGGCGCCACAATAAACGCCATCCTGCGAAACCACCCCGCCCCTGCAACCTGTGCGGCCTCTTCCATAGAGGGCGGAATCTGGGCAAGTTGTGTAACCGAGATTCGGCTGGTAAGGGCCGTGTATTTGGCGAGATAGCCCAGTATGATGATTGCGGGAGTACTGTAGATAAAATTGGTCCACGGTGTGTTCCACAGGCTGATGAGGCCGATGCCGATCACCGTACTGGGAAGGGCAAAGAGAAAAATCGTCAATGAGTCGACGGAACGCCAGTATCTCAATGCCTTTGTTTGTATCAGGTAGCCCGTAACAAAACCCAGAACAGTAAGGAGTGTAGCTCCGATGACCGCATATACGAGACTTCTTAATAGACTGTCTCCCGCCCGGTTCAGTGCTTCGGCGTAAGCGTTGAGGCCGGCCGACTGAATGACAAGGATAACGATAGGCACAATCACAATCATGAGGCCGGCGGTCGCAACAGACACAAACAGCCATTTACGGTAGGCGCCCAGCTTTACCAGGGGCAAGCGTTTGAGTTCGGGAGATGGACGCAGTTGGTAGGTTCTTTCACGCAGGAACGCCGCCTCTGCAAGAAGAAGTATCAGCGTGACAGCGGCAAGCGGGACGGCGGCAGCCGTGGCGGCCTTGAAGTTGTAAAAAGCGGAAAACTGGGTGAAACTTTCCACAGGGAAGACATCATACCGCAGGAAATTCGGCACACTGAATTCCCCGAAGCTGAGCAGAAAGACCAGTATGGCGGAGAGCAGAACGCCGGGCAGGATAAGGGGAATCGTAATCCCCTTCATTACGCCGCGCCAACCCGAAACCAGTCTCCCGGCCTCTTCCAGCCCGGGGTTGATCGTCCGCAAAAAGATCATTGTGAGGAGCATCGGTATCGGCAGGAAAATTGAGAACAGGACGGCAACACAACCCGGGAGGCCAAAGAGAAAGTGGGTTATCGTCCCGGTAGCGGAGACACCAACCAAGTGCGCCAGAAGTCCCTGTCTTCCCAGGAGATCAAACCACGAGACGGCGATGATATACGGAGGGATGAGCAGGGGAACGACAAAGAGGATTGTAAAGAACCGGCGAAAGGGTAAGTCCGTTTTTCCCAGGAGTACGCCCAGGGGCATCCCAACCGCAACCGTAAGCGCCGTGACCAGGGAAGACAAGACCAGGCTGTGTCCCATCAGGGTCCACTGGTGTGAGGAGGTCAGCAGCCCCCCATAGGAGGCCAGACTGAAGTGGCCATCTACAATCATGCTCTTGATCAGCATGGAGAGAACGGGCAGTATGCCGATCGCAAAAAGCAGGATGACGGTAAATGTCAGGAAGATGCGCCTTGCCATCTAAAGCCCCATCCATGCTTTCAAAAAAGGCTGGATTTCGACCATTTTCCGGGCAACCTCGGCGTAATTCACCTGCATGACTTTAATGTCCTTGATCGGCTTTAATTCAGGCGGTGTTTGGACGCCGGGATGCAGGGGAATCTGGGCGCAGTCGGCAAAGGCCAGCTTTTTTTCTGTCTCCCGGGAAAGCAGGTAATCAATGAGTTTTCCGGCCGCCTCCGGGTGGGGCGCGCCCTTGATAAGCACGGCCGCGTTGGGCACAATGAGACACCCGATGTCGTTTTCTCCCTGGTCAGGATAGACCATTGTGACGGGTTTTTCCTGCCTCATGCGATTGACGGCATCATCGCTGTCCACCAAGCTGAAGTCATACTGTCGCGTGGCGACGAAGTCCGCACTTTCGCCGTTGTTTGTCGAAATTGCCACGTCGTTATTTCTCATCGCCGTCATAAATTCTTTGGCCTGCTCATCACCCCAGATCGTAAACAGGGCGGCTATTTCGGAGGTAGTGGTTCCAAAGAGAGGGTTGGTGATAACCGATTTCCCTTTCCAGCGGGGGTCTGTATAGGCCAGGATGGTCTTGGGTTTTTCCTTTACACTATTATTTACAATGAGAACTCTCGCCCTGGCGGAAAAACCGGTCCAGTAGCCCCCGGGGTCCTTGAACACCGGTGGGATATCTTTCGCCTTCGGAGAGACATAAGAAGTCGAGATTCCCTTTTGCTTGAGAACTTCGGCCCGGATCGGCTCATTGGCCCAGTATACATCGGCCTGAGGATTGTCCTTTTCGGCAATGAGCCGATTCATGGCGCCGGTGCTTTTGGCTTCCTCGGTGTCATAGACCGCCTTGACCTTGATGCCTGTCGCCCGCTCGAAGTCCTTCAGGATAGGTTCTGAGAAAACCTGGTCTTCACTGACATAAACCACAATTTGGTCTTGGGGTGCTGAGCAGGAGACAAAGAGGAGCACGATTAAGATAAAATAGATTGATCTTGATAACATTGGCTTTTCTCCTATTAGAGATATATTCTCACAACACAAACCGCCAGACGAACTTCGTTAATACCGTAGTGTTATCAACCAACCAACGATCATTTTTGGTGTCAATCGACTGGTTCACGACAAAAAACAGATCGGTCTCCGGTTGGGGAATCCAGTTGATCCTAAAATTGAGCAGGACCTTTTCATCGTCGTCGTTCCACTGACCAAAAACAGAGCCGAACAGTCTGGGGTTAAAGGCAAAATCGGCCCGGCCGCCCACTTCTCGAACCGTAAAACTGCCGGCCGGCAACGTGATGTCGTTTTGCTGGTAGTCCCCGGAAAAACTAAAGTATTTGTTGGCCCGCCAGATGAGTCTTCCGGCGGTCTCGGTTCGGGTACCGTTGTAAAAGTCCCCCCAGTTGATGAAGAACTCGCCGGCAATGGAACGCCCTTGAAACGTCTCAAATTGCAGCTCATAATGGGTATACCAGTATGTCCCGGAGGGAATGATTATGCCGTCGTGGATTTCAAAATCTTCGGTGAGATGTTCGGCGCTGCGCTGAATGTTGGACTCAAAGAACTCACCACTTTTGGTGGAGAAACCCAGAGGTCGAAATTCCGTCCAGAGTGACTGCAGATTACCGGTGCGGTCATCGACGTAGTAGTTGAAATCAAGGGGTTTAAACACCAGTTTACGGACCCAGGGCAGAAAGCTGGGCCGGGGTTTAATCCGCAGGTCGGCATTGTACATCTGGTAGCCGGTGCGTCGCAGGAACCCCATTTCCGGGTTGAAATGTTCACCGGAACGGTCCCAGATGGCCGAGAAATCGATTACGTCATTGGGATAGTCGATGAAGAGACGGTGGGCTGCGCCGGTCTTATGCGCCGCGTCGGAGGTGAAGCTCTCCGCCAGCGCGGCGCCGAGAGAAAAGTTTTTATCGCCAAACAGCTTATTTGTCGAGTAGAGAAAGTCGAACCCATTCGTGGCGTTGGTCCGCTGCGGTTCAATTTTCCCGGTGGCAATGATCCCAACGGTGGACTGCTGGAAAATGTCCTGCTTCCAGCGGGCTACCGCATAATTCGTGGACGGGGTGGTTCCTTCCCGGGCTGTCTTCAACACCATTCCGCCGAGCGTGGTTCGTCCCTGTTTGCCGAGAAGACGCGCACCACCTAAAATGCGAACTTCCTGACCATCTTCGGTCAGTCCAATCCTTCGGCTGTAAAAAGGTCGGATACTGTATCCCAGTCCGAAATCAAAGAAGTTTTGTCCTTCCAGAAAAAACTTCCGCTTCTCCGGAAAAAACAGGGAGAAACGGGTCAGGTTGACCTGAGCGCGGTCTGATTCCACCTGTGCGAAGTCCGGGTTGGCGGTAACATTGAGTTTTAAAGTTGGTGTAATCAAGTAGTTAATATCACCGCCAAATTCTTTGATCGAATTGGTGGAAAGAGTCCGTGGGGATTCCATACCACCGAGGCCGTAAGGCCGCAATTCCAGCAGGTGGACACTGCTCATTCCGCGCAACCCCACCAGCACTCCGGCTCGGGAGACCTGTTCAAGCTCGGCGTCCCGGGACCAGCCCTGCCACAAAACCTGCTCGCGCTTGCGCCGGATGTTGCGTTCGAAATTGATGCCCCAGGTCTGTTCTTCCGAAGTCGGGAATTTCAGGGTCGAGAAAGGGATTCTGAATTCGGCAAACCAACCCTGCTCGGTTGTCCGGGTCGCCACCGCCCAGACACCATCCCAGTCTTCGTTAACCTGGCTGCCGTTATTGATGATCAGCACATCGGCCAAAGCACCGTTGGGGTTGGTGACAAACAGGTAGCCGTTCCGATTGTCGTGATAGGTATCTATGATGACTTCAAAATTATCTTCCGAGCCGAAATCGAAATCACGCTTCATCTTTTGCGCCACTAACTTTTGTGGTTCGCGGTCATAACACCAGACGCCGATGAACAGCGCGGATTGGTCGAAAAGCACCGCCACTTCGGTACCTTCGGTTGCCGGTTCCCCTTCGTTCAACTCGCGCTGGGTGAAATTGCGGATGTGTTGCGCTTCCTGCCACACGGCTTCATCCAATCGACCATCTACGCGGATCACCGAATCAAGCGTCAGCGCATGCAGTGTATCCGGGTAACCCGATTGTGCTTTAGCCGGACTTGCTATTGCGCCGGCAAGCCCGCTCCAGATAAACAGTAAAATCCAATAACGGTTCAGGATGCTTCTACTCATTTTAATACCGGTTCATTCCGGGCGAATCAGTCCGGGCTGTAAAGGGTAAAATACCGGCTCCCGGCCATAGACTTATCGCCCCCACAATTAGCGCTAACCACATTATAACCATTGCCGCAAGAAAAGTGCTTGCTCCCAGTGTCACAAACCAGAGGATCTCACCGGTCAACCCGAAGGCCATCCCGATTATGGACAGCCAAACGAAAATAAAAGGCCCGGAGCGGGAAGCTTTCGCCCGGCCGCACTTGCACGCCACAGCAAGAAGAACCGTGACGATTATGGGCAGCATGAAAAACGGAAAAAGTAGATGCGCTCGGATGAATACACTGTCATTAAGAGCGCCGGGGGCGGGTGGCGCTCCCGCTCCATAAAAGATTTCATGAAACTCGATATAGATACCCAGAACTACCGCCCCCACGAAACCAAAGATCCAGGCAGTAAAGACAGCCAGACGCAGGCCATTCTGAAAAAAGCTGGAAGATTTTTGTTTGCTGCCGGTTTTGACTCCGGAGAGTCCCACGATCAGCAGGAGAATGCCGATTTCTCCGGCGGTCAAGACCAGGTCGTCCAGCGGGATGCCGTTGGGACCTGAGGTAAAAAAAGCCGGTGGTTCCCATCCAGTTAATGCCGAAAAGACATAGATCACCGTTGCCAATAGAAGACTGACAAATGTCACCCATAAACCCAGGATACTTACCCGCTTTTTCCAGTCCGCACAGGATTGATCCTGGAAGCAGATGGCCGTAACTGCAGCCAATCCACATAAAAGAGCGGCAACAATGAGGTGAGAATGCGACCCCACCAGGCCCTCCTGGAATTCGTCGGGTGTCACCCTAATGGTGTCAAGCAGTATGCTTGATCCGGGGAAGGATTTGACCCCGACATCGAGGAACCAACCGGCAAGGTGACCAAGAGGCGCGGCGAGCAGGATCGCAATGATCGAGGAAAAAAGAAGCCAGAATGCGATACCTATTTTTCCTGTCTTGCTATTTTTTAGAGCAAATATGGCCAGGGCAGCCACCAGGGTTATCCCAAGGAAATCGGTCATCGCCATGCCGATAATCTGAACGATGGCCGCGAAAGAGATGCCCTCGCCGGCATTGAAGATAGAACCCAGGCCAACGAGCAAGACGGAAAGTATCGCACCTGCAGAATAGATTCGACTATTTGCTAATTTCAGGGAAAGGACCTTTTGGGTCAAAAGAAACAGGAGGATCAAAACAGGAACCATAATCCCGTGGTAGTACATCGCGCCCGAATAGCTGAAATCTCCCGGGGAAAACCAATGAACCCGGAATAGGGGACTTAAGATAAGTGCCACGACAATCCAGCAGACCGCGAAAAAAATGGCAAAATCCAGAAACGCGACGGTCTTTGCGCCGTCAAATCGCTCCTTTATTTCCTTTTCCCTTGAGATCCCCATGTTTGTTTTTACTTTCATTCGGCCTTCACGCAATAAGCGTCAAAGCAGGCAACGACGTCGGGTCATACAAAGGATTGGTGATGGGAACGGTTGCCGACACTCCTATTCCAGGGTATATGTCGCACACGCCTTGTTGTCAATCGTCCATTCGCCGATCATCCCCGGCCGGACAACGGTCTGCGGAGGCGCAATTATTGCTTGGATTTGGCCACCGCCATGCGGCACCACGCGTAAAGTGCATCATAAACCTCGAACTGGTGCTGAAGATTTTCGGCATCGTCGGGAAAGCGGATACTGTATCCCACGGCAATGGCCTCAAAGCCGGCGGCCAGTGCGTCGCTGTCCCGGTCGTCCGTGTCCGCCGCGTGAATGACTTTCGCCAGCCGCAGCAAGGCCTTGTCCCGCAGGTCATACTTCTCGATAATACTCTCGAACGAGCACTTGCCGTCGTGGTGGCCCAATTCAACACCGGGTGCATCGAAAGGAATCGCTCCCGTTTGCTCGACCGTGTCGTGGATACGCGACTTGGGGACAAAGAGTATTTCAGCCTCCGAGTCGATAAACCGTCTGATGAGCCAGGGACATGCCACCCTGTCCACATGAACATGCGACCGCGTTACCCATTTCATGGTTTGTCCTTTCTATTCTTTGGGTGGATTATATCTAAGGTCGGCGTTTTCGACGGCCCCATACCGCGCCGTGTCAACGCAGCGCTTTCACTCATATTGCCAGTTCATGCGCTGGAAACGTCTCCGGTCTCCCCGGTATCTCAGGGCCGCGCCGTGAGTTTCAGCACACCGGACTACCTGTCGTCACCATCCTCGTGATCATCACCGTCTTTTTCCGCGCCGGACTCGACTTTAAAATCGTCAAAAGATGTCACGGCGTCGGCTTTTGTCCACAGACCTACACCACCCGGTTTCATGAAGAGATCATCGGTGTCTTCAAGCAGTTTCTTTCCATCGAGGAACCCTGCAAAGTGGTTACCGTGCTGAACAATCTTGAGCGTGTGCCACTTCCCGGCCGGCAGTGCGATTCTGGAATCTGCCAGAGTCTTGCGGGCGCCATCACGGACATAGTATATGCGGAAGTTGTTCTCCAGGGGATTAAAACGGGCGATGTAATAGTTCTCCTTGTCCTGCACCCGCCATATCACGCCTCCACCCTGGTCTTCTTCTCCTTTGACGGCTTTGAATCGGACTTCGATTTCACCGTCGAGGAAGGAAACAGTGTCCGTCCAACAGATGTTAAAGGTGCCTCCGAACGCGTGATTAGGGCTGGTCAGGGCAAGAACATGATCACCGGAAGGCGCGGTTGTATCCTTGATAACCTGCCATGTGGCCAGGGGACCTTTCCGGTTCGTCGCAGCTACTTTCCACCCGGCAGGAAGTTGGCCAACGGGAACATCGTCGAAATTCCATGACGCATTACTTGCTGTTGTCGGTTTGTGATTCGGAGCCATCCGGGTTTGAACCCTGTTACAGCCGAACATAACGGCTAAAATAAATGCCATAAGCAGGGTTACCGCTGTCTTTGTCATATTTTACCCGCCAGACTGGAGACTACCCGAAATGCCCGCTGTCCGCTGAAAGTGGACCCGAATAGACTCAAAGTTAAGAAACACTTTTTCTATTTTATTTTTGGTGAAAGGAGTCTCCGATTGATGGTCAGTCAATCATGACTTTCGGCAAACGTCACTGTTCTCCGGTTATATGAGGGATAGCAGTTTTTTACCGAAGGGCGGGCCAAGACAGAACGACTAATTCCACCTGAGTTTGGGGCGGCCAGCCATTTGGCCGGCCGCCAAGTTATATTTACTCCCGGTTTTTTTCTTTTTCCTCCGTCGGTTCGGTCAAGCCCAGTTCGAGGCGGACTTTCTGGTCGATTTCGGCCATCATCTCGGCATTGTCAGAGATGAAAGTCTTGGCGTTTTCGCGGCCCTGACCGATACGGATATCGCCATACGAATACCAGGTGCCTGATTTTTCGATGATTCCTTTGGCCGCCGCCATGTCCAACAGGTCGCCGACCAGTGAGATACCCTCGCCATAGATGATGTCGAACTCGGCTTCCTTGAACGGCGGTGCGACTTTATTCTTGACGACTCGCACGCGGGTACGCGATCCTTTGATTTCACCGGCATCTTTAATCGTGGCGATTTTACGGATATCCAATCGGACCGACGAATAGAACTTGAGGGCGTTCCCGCCGGTAGTGGTTTCGGGGTTGCCGAACATCACGCCGATTTTCATCCGAATCTGGTTAATAAAAATTACACTGGTTTTCGATTTGGAAATAGTGCCGGTGAGTTTGCGCAAGGCCTGCGACATCAGTCGCGCCTGAAGACCCATCTGTGGATCGCCCATGTCGCCCTCGATTTCGGCGCGGGGGACCAGCGCGGCGACCGAGTCGATCACGACAACATCGAGCGCGGCGGAGCGGACGAGCGTTTCGGTGATTTCGAGTGCCTGTTCGCCGGTGTCGGGCTGGGCAATCAGAAGATTGTCGATATCGACCCCGAGTTTGCGGGTGTAGGCGGCGTCCATCGCATGCTCGGCATCGATGAAAGCCGCGTTGCCGCCTTGTTTCTGTGCGTTGGCGACAATATGTAAAGCCAGCGTGGTCTTACCCGACGATTCCGGGCCGAAGATTTCGATTACCCGGCCGCGCGGGATGCCGCCGGTGCCGAGTGCAGTATCCAGCGAGATCGAGCCGGTTGAAATAACCGGGACATCGATTTTGGTGTCGGCGCCGAGGCGCATGATCGAGCCCTTGCCGAACTGTCGTTCAATTTGCATGACTGCCTGGTCGAGCGCCCGGCCTTTGTCTGCGGTCGCCGGCTGATTTGTCATGGTGGTCGTCTTGGCCATTGTTCACCTCTTTTATCCTTCTAATGCGAATGATTCGAAAACAGAGTACTGCGCCCCCTGCGGCGTAAGAACCGATTTCATGATCTCCACACTTGGGACAGGAAATGCTCCGGACGAATATTGTGTTTGGTTGGCCGCTTGTTCCAGCGCCTGATAATTTCCCGGCTTGCGAATGCGGCCGAGGGTGATATGCGCGGAAAACTTGCGTTTTTCTTTTTCATAACCCCGGCGGTGCAATTCGTTGTCGATGGCCGCAGCCAGATCCTGTAGAGGATCGATTCCCTCGGTAATTCCGATCCAGAATACGCGCGGTTTACGAAAATTTGGAAAGGCGCCAAAGCCACCGAGTTTGACCTCGAACCGCCGCGCCCCCTCGACGGCAGTCTGCACCGCCAGTGAGAGATCTTCCAGATTGGCTTGGGGGACATCACCGAGGAATTTTATCGTGATATGCGCGTTGCCCGGTGGTATCCAGCCAATTCCCCGGGCAACCCGGCGAAACGAGTCCAGATGTTCGCCGATCTGATCGCGAATTGGTTGGGGGAGGTTTATGGCGATGAAAGTGCGCATGCTGTTGTTGGCCGGTTCGTTTTTTATATTTCGCCGAGCAGGCGTTCGCGCAGCAAATTGAGCGCGGCCTGGGTTGCCCGCTGCCGGTTGATCGATCGTTCTGTGCCGAGTTGAAGTTTTCGGCAGACTGTTTCGCCGCCGCCGGCCACCGCGATGAAGATCAACCCGACGGGTTTGGTTTCGGTGCCGCCGCCCGGGCCGGCGATGCCGGTGGCCGAGATAGCGTAATCGGTTTGTGCGCGGGTTTTCGCGCCCTCAGCCATCTGGCCGGCTACCGTTGCCGATACCGCGCCGTCTTTTTCAATCGCGGCCGGGGCGACGCCGAGCAACTCGATTTTCGATTTGTTCGAATAGGTCACATAGCCACGAACAAAATATTCGGAACTGCCGGGGACATCGGTAATTCGTGCGGCGATCATCCCGCCGGTGCAGGATTCGGCCAGCGCCAGGGTAGCGTTTTTTCCCTTCAACAACTCACCGATGGAAATCTCGATGGCATCATCGGTTTCGGAATAGACCGTTTTCCCCAGCGCGGCGCGGATGCCCATCTTCCAGTCATCGACGACACTCCGGGATTGTTCGAGAGAGTCCAACGCCGCCGAGCCGCGAATTTTCACGCCGGTATACCCCGGCAGAAATGCGACTTTAACCGAGGGGAACTGATCGAGCACCGGTCGTACGATTTCATACAAATTCGATTCGGGAACCCCGGTAGTGTATAGGGTGCCATAAGCCGTCTTGGGCACCGTCAGTGTTTTTAAAAATGGGATGATTGATTCGGTAATCATCGCGCGCATCTCGGCGGGAACCCCAGGCAACGCGTAGAAATGCCTGCCGTCCACGACAAGATGAATTCCCGGCGCGGTTCCTACCGGATTGGGCACCCCCTCGGCCCCGCGCGGGAGCATGGCCTGTTCCTCGTTGATTTTAGTCAGTTCGCGGCCGCGTACGGCAAAGAATTGCTTCAGTGTGTCCAGGGCCTTGGCGTTCAGCTCCAGCGGCCGGTCAAAAGCGTCGACGACGGCATCCCGGGTGATATCATCATGAGTCGGTCCCAGTCCGCCGGTAGTGATCACCACATCGGCGCGCTCCATTGCCCGCGTGATCGCCTCGGCGATTGTCGCCGGTTCATCCCCGACCGTGATCACCCGCGTGACCGCGATATCGATTTCAGACAATCGCGCGCTGATAAATGACGCGTTGGTGTTGACCGTGTGCCCGGAGAGAATTTCGTCGCCGATTGTGATGATTTCCGCGTTCATGGCAACCTTAAATGGCAATAATATCGTCGGTTACATCCCTAAACCATAAATTAAACGCGTCCGGCCCAAAAAGCAAGAGAAGGCAATGGATTCAACCAAGCCGCCGTCCTCATACGTGGCCATTTGTTCAGTATGGGATATACAACAAAAATGATATGGAGCGGTATCACTTTTTTGCGTTAAAAATGGAGTTTGCTCAACCCATCAGCCATAACACCAGCCGCATCAGGATATTGGCGTAGATGCCGGCGGCGACATCGTCGAGGGTAATACCGAGGCCGCCGGGGAGTGATTCGAGCTGTCTTGCCGGGGGTGGTTTGAGTATATCGAAGAAGCGAAAGGCAAAAAACGAGGCCAGATAGACCCACCAAATCGTCGGCAGGCCGATCAGGGTGACCAGCATACCGGCGTATTCATCGATGGTGATTTTCTTGGCGTCATGCCCCCAAAAATATTGCGCCCGTTCAGCGGTGAGGACCGCAAGTGCGGTCACACCCGCCACGACCGCCGAGAAAACCCACGGCGGTTGCGTGGAAATCAGGTACCAGCCAATAAATAACGGCGGGATCGACCCCCAGCTGCCCGCGTACGGCCGGAGAAATCCGGTACCAAGCCCGCTGGCCAATAATAGGGTGGGATAGTCGAGAAACCGCAACGACGGCGGGTTTTCCGGTGGGGGGCCTTTTGATGATGCTGGGAGCATAATAGTAAAACATCCTTGTTCAATTCATCGGCTGTCCGGCGACAAAACTCATTTTAATACGTTTTTCAACAATCCGGCATATTTGACGACATAATCCACGCCGGTGCCGACGGTAATAATCGTGGTCAGGAGCATCAGCCCGTCAAATGCTGTCGTCATTGTTGTACCGTTATAGATCCCCCAATCATGCAAGGTTGCCGGCCAGGCCGCCTCGATGTAGATGTAAAGTAACATTATCGAGATTGTTAGCATTTGCAAAAAGGTCTTGGCTTTGGCAAAAAGCGTGGAAAGAATCACCATACCTCGGTAAGCCGCCAACAAGCGAAAACCGGTGATCATGAATTCCCGGAGAATGATTAACGTCACCATCCAGGCCCGGGCATGGCCGGTGGCTACCAACGCCAGAAAAGCGGTCGAGGTCAGAATTTTATCCGCCAAGGGATCCATAAATTTGCCAAATCCGGTGGTGCGGCCCAGCCGCCGCGCCAGGTAGCCGTCCCCGAGATCGGTAAGTGCCGCCACGGCAAACACAATCAACCCCAGCAGCTTGGCCGTCGGGCTGTCCATCAGAAAGAAAATGATAAACACCGGTGACAAGACAATGCGCGAGACGGTCAATTTGTTTGGCAGATTCATAACGTTCTAATGGCCCTCACAGTTATCGACGAGAGAAGTCTACCGTGCAGCGGCGAAAAAGTCAATTACCGGTTCGGTTGGCATGTTCGGCAACGGTTATGGGCTGCCCTTCGGCAATCAGCGCGTTTCAGCTTTTTGTGATTGATCTGCAACCTGGAAGGGTTGATATTGGCGCGGCGGCTAAACACACTTGAGACGGCGACGGAACGGATCGGTTTAATGAACAGGCATTGGTACAAAATCGGCGCGGTAATCATGGCGGCGGCAGTACTCGTAGTTTCCTCCTGGCCTTCGCTGTCGGTCAAAACCATCGGCTGGGTTTTTGAGGACAAGTTGCAGCATGCGCTGGTCTATACCATCCTGGGCTACCTGGCGTTCCGGGGCTGGGTGCCGTCGGGAAGTATGCCGCCGAACCGCCGGGCGGTCTGGATTATTTTGCTTATTCTGGCGGTTTTCGCCGCCGCCGATGAATATCATCAGCGCTGGATCCCCGGCCGATTCGTTGAATGGGGCGATTTTCTTGCCGACGGGATCGGCGTCGTAATTGGCTTTCTCCTGGGGGCCTGGCATAATCGACGGTTGCGCAAAAAACCGACCCCTCGCTCGCCTGGCGTATCATAATCTTTGAACGACCGGTGGCCCGTATTTCCACCTTTCACTCGGCCGGATCATCACGTATAGTTGCACAGTGCGGAGATGCAGTCGCTGCACCCCGTTGATGTTGACGGCTGACGATGGAACATTGTCGGCGCCATAAAATCTCCGGGCCGGGAGGGTTGATGGCATTACCAGACGTGGTAAAAGATTTTTTGGTCGGGCTGGGCGAGGACCCCGATCGCGCGGGATTGCACAAGACCCCCCAGCGGGTGGCCAACGCCTGGACATTTCTGACTTCGGGGCATAAAGCCGACCCGGAACAGATTCTTAAAGAGTCGGTGCTTGACGCCGAGCACAAAAGCATGGTCGTTGTCAAGGACATTGATTTTTTCAGCATGTGTGAACATCACCTGTTACCCTTTTTCGGGAAATGTCATGTGGCCTATATCCCCGACCGGAAGATCGTCGGCCTTTCCAAATTGGCCGAACTGGTTGAGGCCTATGCCCGCCGCCTGCAGGTGCAGGAACGGATGACCTGGCAGATTGCCGAGACGATCAGCAAAATCGTTAAACCGGTCGGTGTTGGGGTGATTGCCGAGGCCGAACATTTGTGTATGCAGATGCGCGGGGTGCAAAAAGAGAACTCGGTGGCAGTGACCTCGACGATGCTGGGGGAATTCCATGACAGCGCGGCCACCCGCGCCGAATTTCTGGCGATTGTGCATCAATCACGACCGACTGCTCATTAATCGATAACCGAATCGGCTTGGTTGCGGGGGCCTTGCCGCCTATACTACGGTCCGCCGTTTGAAGACGGCGACAATTTGTGGAGAAGACCAACGATGCCGGTAAAATCGGATAAATGGATTACCCGAATGGCCCGCGAGCATGGCATGATCGAACCTTTTGCCGACCGCCAGGTCCGCGACGGTGTAATTTCTTTTGGTGTTTCGTCGTATGGATACGATATGCGCGTGGCCGACGATTTTCGCATTTTTACCAATATCAACACGACGGTTGTCGATCCCAAGGAATTCGACCCGACTTCTTTTGTCGAATACAAAGGCGATGTATGCGTGATTCCGCCCAACTCGTTTGCGCTGGGGCGTTCGGTTGAATATTTTCGGATTCCGCGCAGTGTGATTACGCTTTGTCTGGGCAAGTCAACCTATGCTCGCTGCGGGATCATCACCAACGTGACCCCGTTTGAGCCGGAATGGGAAGGTTTTGTCACGCTGGAAATTTCCAACACCACCCCGCTCCCGGCGCGGATTTATGCCAACGAGGGGATTGCCCAGGTACTCTTTCTCGAGTCCGATGAGATCTGTGAAACATCCTACGCGGACAAGAAGGGCAAATACCAGGCCCAGCAAGGGGTCACACTACCCAAGTTATAGAGAGACGAACGATCTTTGCCGGTGACGGCCGCACTCCGCCCGGTGGTGAAATCCCGCCACCCAGTCGATCCTTATATCATGGACCAGCGCTATATCCGAAATTTTTCGATAATTGCCCATATCGACCATGGGAAATCGACGCTTGCCGACCGGTTGCTGGAGCAGACGCATACAGTCGAGCCGCGCCGGATGCGCAAGCAGGTCCTCGACAGCATGGACCTCGAGCGGGAGCGGGGAATTACAATTAAATCCCACGCGATTCGGATGGTACATCGGGCCGCTGATGGACAGGAATATGTGCTCAATTTGATCGACACCCCCGGGCATGTTGATTTTACCTATGAAGTTTCCCGCGCGCTGGCCGCCGGTGAAGGGGCGATTCTTATTGTCGATGCTTCACAAGGTGTGCAGGCCCAAACTGTCGCCAATGCTTTACTCGCGATTGAAAATGACCTGACGATTATCCCGGTTTTGAATAAAATCGACCTGCCTGCTGCCGATGTCGAAAAGGCAACAACTGAAGTAGTCGAACTGTTGGGATGCGATCCCGACGAGGTGATTCCGATTTCGGCCAAATCCGGTGAAAATGTCGAAGCTGTCCTCGCGGCGATCATCGAGCGGATCCCGCCGCCGACGGGCGACCCCGCCGCGCCGTTGCGCGCATTGGTTTTCGATTCGCAATATGACAATTATCATGGTGCCCTGGCCTATGTGCGGGTGGTTGACGGCAGTATTCACTCCGGCGATAAGATAACTTTCTGCTCGCATGCCACTGAATATGAAACCGAGATGGTGGGGCATCTGCGACTCGGCCTCGTGGCCCAAGACGAACTGTCCGCCGGCGATGTGGGATACATTTGTGCGCATATCAAGGATATCAAAAGCGCGCGGGTGGGCGACACGATCCGCCATGTCGGCAAGTACACTGTCAAGCCGCTCCCCGGGTTTTATGATATCAAACCGATGGTCTATTCCGGGATCTATCCCGCCGATGCCGAGGGGTATAACCGTCTGCGGATTGCGCTGGAGAAACTGCGGCTCAATGACGCCTCGTTGACTTTTACTCCGGAGCAATCGGCGGCGCTCGGGTTCGGATTTCGTTGCGGGTTTTTAGGCCTGTTGCATTTGGAGATTGTGCGCGAGCGGCTTTCGCGGGAGTTTGATCAGGAGATCATCGCCTCGTTGCCCAATGTCGAATATCGGGTAACGCTCAAGGACGGGTCGGAACTGGCGGTCGATAATCCGGCGAAAATGCCCGAGCCGGGGGAGACCGATGCAATTGCCGAGCCGTTTGTGCGCGCGCGGATTGTTGTCCCGGTCGAATATGTCGGCACGGTAATGAAAATGACGACAGCGCGGCGCGGGGTGTATATCAACACTGAATACCCGACAACCGAGCGGGCACTGTTGAGCTTTGATTTGCCCCTGGCCGAAATCATTTTCGATTTCTACGATAAGCTCAAATCGACCACGCGTGGTTTTGGCTCGCTCGATTATGATTTTTTGGAATTTCGGCCCGGCAAGTTGGTCAAACTCGAGGTGCTGTTGGGCGGCGATTCGGTCGATGCGCTTTCGGCGATTGTCCCGCGTGAAAATGCCTATCATCTCGGCCGCGCGCGCTGTGAAAAATTGAAAGAAGTGATCCCGCGTCAACAATTCGAAGTGATCATCCAGGCCGCAATCGGCAACAAGGCGATTGCCCGCGAGACAGTCAAGCCGCTGCGCAAAGATGTTATCGCCAAACTTTACGGCGGCGATATCACCCGCAAGCGCAAGCTGCTGGAAAAACAGAAAGCGGGCAAGAAGCGGATGAAAAGCATCGGGCAGGTCGAAGTCCCCGCCGAAGCATTTTTGGCCATTCTGCGCATCGGTGAGAATTAGCGACCTGCTCTGTATCGATTTTTCTTGAAGTTTTATCCTCTATCCATGCCTATCGCCGTTCCACTCGGAACAATAGCACTTGGGAATCCAGATTTTTGACTTATCTTATACAATAATAGTTTTATCTGTACTGCATGGTACTAATGGTGAATGCCATGGACGAGAAACATCCTGATATCGTGTTGGCCACGCGAGCGTCCCCTCGGCTGAATATGGGCATGTGCCGGGTGATGTTTCAGTCGGCCCTGCTTGTCGTCATCTTGCTCATATATCTTTCTGCCGGTGCGGCACCGGCGTCCGCGTTCTGGTCGACGATTACCGATCACCGGGAGTGTACACCGTCACCTGGGACGGCCATGATTCTCAGGGAAATTCAGTTGCTTCGGGGATTTACTTCTATCGCCTGACGACCGCTGGATATGTCTGCACCAGGAAGGCGATGCTGGTCAAGTAGTCTGCCGCAGAAAAAAAACGGCGGTGGGGAGCCACCGCCGTTGGTCTATGCAAAACACGTTGCCGTCCCTGGCGCGCGTGCCTGCAAAATCTTTAATACGGTGTGTCTTCGGCGATACCCGCATCGTTGTCGCCGAATTTGTTGCGGTTATCGCCGGGGCGACCCGGCCGTCCGTCGTCGCCGCCCTGGTCATCCCAATTATTTCCCGCCGCGAGCAAACTCATACTCAGATTAACGAATCTGGTTTCGCCTTCGGCAATCGTCAACGGGGGCGGATTGTCCCCCGGGCGGGCCGCATCGCCAAAATAGCCGTAATAATCGCCGTCGCCGATTAAACCGTCGCCATTCAGATCGCGCCAGGCCTCCAGGTAATACCGGCCGGGAGTGACTTTATCGATGGTGAATTCCACCTGTCTGCCGGACCCGGCTGTCGGTACCCGGCGAATGAGTTGATCGTTTTCCCGCGCGGTCGCGCCCGCCCGCAAATAGACCCGTGTCTGATGCAAATCGCCGCTTGCAGCTCCATTCAAGGTGAGCGTGCCGTTGATTGTAGTCAGCGGGATAAAAACAAACAACGTTACCCAGGCCTCGGTGGTAGTCCGGCCGTCGGAGATTTTGACCGTCAGGATATATTTTCCCTCGGTTGCCGGAGCAGTCCAGGTGGCCTGCGCGCCGTCGGCATCGATGGTGCCGCCCTCGATACTATAGGTATACTCCAACTCATCATTTTCCGCGTCGTCGGCGAAAACCTGAATCTGTGAACTGCCGCCACGGGTGACGGCGCTGGGGGAGGCCGACACCGAACGAATCACCGGCGCGGTATTAACCGAAGCCGCAATTTCAGTGGTCGAGGTGTTATCCGAGCAGCCCCCTCCGGCCAGAACCAGAGAGATCAGCGCAGTCGATAGAAGCAGAATCCGCCGTATTTTAACGGTCGGTGTGTTCATGTTGATATCCTCCTCGGTGTTGTCCGGGACTTTTTCTCCGAAGTTATTTTTGCCGACCGGATTGAGACATAGCTGACCGGGACGGCCCTATAGTTTCCTATCGGTTTGGCCGCCGCCGCCGTTTAGCGGTAAAGCAAATCTTTTTCCGGATTGGACTTGTGCCGCTCGACAAGGGTTGTATTTTGCCTGGGATGTCGATAAGAGGAATATGGATACGACAGCCGGGAAAATGTCGATGACCAGTAATCAGCAAAAGACCGATACCGACCGGTATCTGACCCTGGGCCGCTCATGCAACGCGGTATTAACCGTGCAGGGATCGCGGTTTATTGCGATGGTCTGTCCGGCGTCGACTCCCGAAGTGGCCAAAAATGTCCTCGAGCAGGTTCGCAAGAAATACCATGACGCCAGCCACCACTGTTATGCAATGCGCATCGGTTACGCCGACGACCAAATCGAGCAATCCTCCGATGCCGGTGAACCCGCCGGCACAGCCGGCCGGCCGATTTTGGAGGTCCTGCAGTCGAAGGGTGTTTGGGATGTGGTCGGTGTTGTCACGCGCTGGTTTGGCGGGACGAAGCTGGGCACCGGTGGTCTGAAACGCGCCTACCATGAAGCGACCGAGATGGCCGTCAACGAGGTGACGTTGATCTCGCGGGTGGTCAGTTCGGTTTATACATTACGCTTTGAGCACAGCCTGACCGGGGTAATTTACCGGGTGATCGGCGAGTATGACGGCCTGGTCACCTCGACCGATTTTGGCAGCCGGGTGCGGATGGAAGTTGCGGTGCGACGGGGCGACGGCCGGCATTTTCATGATCGGCTTTTTGATGCCGCGCGCGGTTTGGTCGAGATTAAGCAGTCAGGCGTGAGTGTGCGATGATCTGTTCGGTCGTGGCTCCATTTTTTGTTTCGTGGGATATTACCCTCCTCAGATTCTTCAATACCACGCTGGCCAATCCGCTGTTTGATGCGGTGATGCCGGTGATTACCAGCATCGATTTCTGGCGGATACCGATTATTCTGGCGCTGGCCGGAATCGCGATCTTCGGCGGGCGGTACGGTCTGACGACTGTGTTGGTTGGAATAGTGTTGCTGACGATTGCGGATCAACTCTCGTCGAGTGTGCTTAAAGACCTTTTCGGGCGATTGCGGCCCTGCCATGAGATCGAGGGAATTCGGGTGCTGACCGGTTGCGGGAATTCGAAAGCGTTTCCGTCATCGCACGCGGTCAACACGATGGCCGCGGCGATATTTTTTGGGGCGCGGTACCGAAAAATCCGCTGGGAGTTGATCGGGTTGTCGGTGTTGATTTCGTATTCGCGGGTGTATATCGGCATTCACTATCCGGGTGATATCCTGGCGGGCTGGCTGCTCGGCGGCGGTGTGGCGTTTGGGGTACTTGCCGCTTACCGACCGCTGGCCGATAAATGGCCGCAGATTGAGAACACGAAAAAGACAGAGTGGATTTTGCGGCTGCTGCGGCGGAAAAAACATGAGTAACACCGGTACAAATGGGTGCTGAATCCCACGTTATGTCGCGCGTTGAAAAAACCCCGCCATGTCAAATGTGCCGATCCCGTCCCGATCTCCGCTGAGCAGAGTAGGGCGACAGTGCCCACCATTATATATTCGTTGGGTAAAGAGGTCTACCCGTCAGACTGGTCGTCTTTTTTCCCTTTGGGCATGAGCTTGCCGATTTTTTCCAGGATGTCCGGGACCGCCTCGAAAATCTTTTCGATCTTCTGCGATTTGGCCGGGAGCAATGATACTTTGTCACCGTCGATTACCAGAAAAGCCGCCGGTTCAATCATGACCCCGCCGCCGCCGCCGCCGCCGAACCCGGAACGTTTTTGATCGTCGGTGCCCTCGCCGCCACCAGCGCCGAACCCGGCAGAAATTTTCACCAACGGCACAACGGTTTTATCGCCCAGGGTCACCGGTTCGCCGATGATCGTCTCGGACTTGGCGATGGTCTTGATTTCCCCGACAATCGCCGAAAGCATTTCCATAATGTTGTTGGGCATCACCCCTCCTTGTTTTTCATTGCTTTATACAACCGATACAGCCCTCGTTTCGGCAGGTGGATGGCCAACCCCGCGGTGTGACGTACCGGGTGCCAGGGCCGTAGCCAGATGCTGCCGTCGAATTGTGCGGTAAAACCGGGCCGGGCGAAATCGGGCTGCCAATTGATTCGCACCCGCTCGGTGTTTAACGCCGGTTGCAGGGAAGCGAACCAGCCGTAATATATCCCGGTCAGCGCCGGATTGGCCGCGCCGCCGGTAACATCCAATTTTGCCAGACGTAGTTCGGGACAAAGCACCAACCGCCGCAGGTAACCGAAAACACGTTTCAACGTATCGGCCAGAGTCCGCCGATGAGCGACCAGTATTCTCAGGCGCACTCCGGCCGGGATTGGCTTTTGCTCGGGTTTTTTCTTTTTCACTTTTTCCTTTGCCGGTTTGGGCTTCTTTTTTTGCTTTGTGATCGGTCCGGCCGGTTTTTCGGAGAGCCGCAGGCCGAGCCAATCGAATGTCCGGGTCTTGCCGAGAAAATCGGTGGTCCGGCCGAAACCAAGATAGCGAATAACGACTTTTTGGGTATCGCCCGACCAGGTCGCGCGCAGTTTGATCGGCGTTGCCAACATGACTATTGCCAACACCATAAGCGCACCGATTGTCAAGCCAAACCAGAACATTCGCCCTCCGGGATTTATACGTCCCTACAGGATAGTAGATCGGCGTGGAAAATGGAAACCAAACCGGCGGGGTAAAAGAACAATAAAAGTCAAAGAGTATCAACGAAGTTGTGGCTAAGAACGGTCGGCCGAAGGGGGCCGGCTGGTATCGAGCAGGTGGTCGGCGATTTCTTCAGCAAGGTCGAGTGAATCTTCGGCCACCCAGAGCATGACACCGGCTTCAGCAAAACTATAGGCGTCATCAGATTTAATGATGGAAGGAATCCCGTCATTGGCCAGTGCCTCGATTGCAATCTCGGCCTGGAGACGGTCTTCAAAAGAACGAAATGGGACATAGGTGATCCCGTCGATATTTTGCTGGTCCTCGTCGCTGAGGTGATCGACCAACGCCACGCCGCAATCGATACATTCATCCCGGCCGTCGTGATATTCATATTTACATACAGGACAAATAGGCATGTACCAATCCTCCAAGCCGGTACCGAGCAGCACATTAATACTACATTCAGCCCGCCGAGGCAATTTTTTTCGGTTTTGGGCTGTGACGACTATTACACTCTGTAGTATCGACAAATCTGGGCCTGACTCAATCGCCGTCCGGCAAAAAAGAAATGCCGTCTCGCGGGTCGCAAGACGGCATTCCCTGAAAAAACCTGTCGAAATTGAAATTTATTTCATCGCCAGCGCGTCAAGCCGTTCCCGGGCCAGGGAGTATGACGAGTCGGCTTTTAATGCTTTTTCGTATTCTTTACTCGCGTCAGCGTATTTTTCTTCGTCTTCCAAATTCACCCCGCGCGCATAAGCCAGCGCCGCTTCCAGCGATTCGGACTTGCTGCCATGGAGAACTTTCTTTTCCTCCTCGGTAATGGTCAGATCGAGCCAGGAGGAGATCTTGGCAGCGGTTTGGCTGAGCAAGGTCATCAATTCTTTTGGTTTGCCTTTAATTGTTTCCGAGTGGAGGATTTCCCCGGTTTCGGTTTTAACCAGTTTGGGGGTAATCATGATCGTATTTTTGTCCAGCTGCATGAATGACCCCATCACGAATACATGCACGCCGAGCATCTTCCCCACTCGCACAGCAGTACTCTCTTCAAAATAATCAGTCTGCTGAATCTGAATTTCATCGAGAATCATCTGTACACGTTCGCGGTCGACCACGCGCAAGTTGGTCAGGCCCTTCAAATCGGCGATCAGGATGTCGGCCATTCCATACTGCATCGGGTCCCATTTGTCGTGGTCGACAGTCGAATTGTTCCGAAAATCAACGACGGCAATATATTTGATACCGGGGTCTTTGCGTTCACACAGCGAGTCCTGGGCCACCGAATACCATAATTTCATGAAATTCGGGTGGTTCTTCCTTGCGTCGATTTCCAGACAGGGGTAGTTAGCCCGCAATTTGCCCAGCCACTGTTCCGCCTCGTTCTGGCTTTCCTTGGCATAGAAGCACTTGGCCAGCAACAGGTAGGCCTTCTGGGCCTGTATCGGTTCGAGTTCGGCGCTTTCAATGGTGGTGATCAGCAGTTCAATCGCCTTAAAAAATTCTGCCTGAGAGTACAAATCCTTCGCTTTGGCGAGACTCTCATCCACCCCCGCCTGTACCGGCACGCACACGGCCAACAACAACGCTGCGACAAGCAGGGACAAGATCGTTTTTCGCATCAGGGCCTCCTTACGGTTTTGTCATGAGCACTATTTCCCGCATAATACACCGGTTGACGTCCGATGCAAGAACCAAATTCGCCTTCGCTTACCGTCCCCCGACGCAATATAATCAATTCCCCGGCGGTCGATAGGCCGGGAGTTCGACAATCGCATCAATTACGCCGGTCGGAATCTACCATCAAATAATTATACACGCCGGTTAGCCGGTTGTTGGTAATGTTTCGACCGCAAAACAGGACTGCCGGAGGCCGCCGTACAGTCGAATTGCGCACGAGTGTTGAAAAGTTCGCAAGGCAGAGCATTATTCGTAAACAATACGGCGATCGACCATGTATTGGTATTATGAGTTGTGTTTTGCCGCAGCAGTTTGTAAGATATTTTGCAGTAGTTGTCTAACGGGAGATGCTGATGGCGGTAGACCTGATCGGGAAATCGGCGCCACCAACCACGTTGTTTTCAGTGGAAACCGGCGATGCCCCAATTTGCCTGATTATCGACCCACAAACTGCCGATCGCCCGCCCGATCAGGTCGAACATCCGTTTATTATCTTCGATGACCGCGGCATCTATTCGCGGTCGTATCTTGCCCGTGTAAGAGCAGGTAATGGTGCAACTACCGACGCGGTGGTCAAGGTCTTACGCGATATTCCCCAAATACCCGCGGCCACCGGTTTCGGCCGCGATTATTCGACAGGCGCAGGAATCAGGCAATTTGAGGAGGAAGCCCGGGCACTCGCCTCGTTGCACTATTCTGACGGGGTCGCCTCCGCAATCTCGATCGACGAAACCGACAACCCGCTGCTTACCTCGTTGCCGGTTACCTTTTGTAAAAAAACCCGGGAAATCTTCCATCCTGTTTGTCCCGTTTGCGGCGGCTGGATGACTGATTGCCGGGATGATGCGTTGTTGGCCAAATTTGGTCTTCCGGCTTTCACGTCGGGGACTGTTCGCTATTTACACTGTGCTGATTGTGCGGCACAGGATGCCGGGAAGGTGGTCTTTTATTCTGCGGCGGCTGCCGGAGGCCCGGGAAAGCCCCGATTGGGATCACGGTTATATCGGGACTGGGCAAACCTGTGCCAGTCCGAGCAGCTTGACGGAGAGGCCGCCGACTCCCTAACCCAATTTGCCTGCCGTCGTTGCCCAAATCGTGAGGCCTGTTATCCCCGGCGAAGTGATGATTCATTGCCGATCCCGGCCGAGAAATTCCTCTATCCGATTTCCGGCCATGAATTTGCCGCGATTATCCGTCCGCTGTACGATTTTTCTTTTGATGAGGGTACTGCCCTGATCGGCGGTTGCCGCTGGGACGATCTGGCCTATCCCCTGGCCCATCCTGCCGTTACTGCTGCCTTTCCCGATCATGTCTCGACGTTGGCAGCGGAATGTCGGCGGCCCCTGTCGTTTTTCGGCGAGACGGAGAGCCGTCCCTCAGCTACGGAAGTCTTATGGCACAAACTCTCGTTGTTCACTCAGCTTTGTCAGGGGGTGGCTGATATATATGAACGGCTTGACCGCCCCCACCTCGACTTGCGTCCGCGCAGCATCATGGCCGCTCTGACCGCCGGCCGGCCCGATCTTCCCGGCACATGGTCATTGAATGTCCGAATCCTCAATCCCACGGCGGCAATCAGGGCCTCATTCGTGCAGGCCGACGATCCGGTTTATTTGAATCGCCCCGATGGAAATCCCCACTTCACGTCGCCGTCCATTCGCCGTCCGCCGTTCGGCCATGACGAGTATGC
>JAJRUJ010000074.1 GCA_024277855.1 Candidatus Zixiibacteriota bacterium | reverse complement strand
GCTGTCCCAACCGGGTTCCTGGCCAATCCAGACACCGTCCTGCACTTCGGCCATGACTGTACAGCCAACCGAACAATGCGTGCATACGGATTTCTTGATTTCGATCTTGCCGCCGCTGGTGCCGCCTCCTGCGGCCTCGGCCTGTTTGACGCGGCCGGTTGCCAGTGTCGATGCCGCGGCTATGCCGCCGACTGCGAGACCGGAGCGGCGTAGAAATGTTCGCCTGTCGATTGCGCCTTCTTTGAGATCTGTTAGGGCAGACAACAAACAGGGGCAATTCGCAACCCCATTCATCTTCCTCCTAAGCATGGCTACCCTCCTTCCAAATTCTCGGCACCAATTCCCATGTTCCATGGCACCGCGGATTACCCCGATTTATTCGGGTATTAATTCGATATTAGAAACGTGCGAGTTCGTAATATTTCTTGACGTGATCGGTTTCGCGGTAGCCAGAGCTGTCGGCTTCAGCCTCGGCAAGTGCCTGGGCCTCTTTCGTGCTGCTCAAAACCGCGACTGCGCCGCCGGCGGCGGCAATCCCCGCGAGTTTCAGAAAATCGCGGCGGTGGGCAATTGTCTTGTCGTTTGTTTTTGCCATTTTCGTTCCTCCTTCATTATGCGGGTGATCCGTTGCGAAACCCGCTTCTGGTTAATTCGATTTCTCAATCATTGGCTTGGCCAAAGGCTCTGCCTTTGCCTCGGTTTTTGGCTCTGCTGTCGGTTCAACCATAGAAAATGCCGTTTCCTCGATTTCAAGGAAGATCCGGCCGACCGGTGCCAACTTGGCGTAGAGTTGGGAAGATTTCGAGCTTTCCAGATCGCGGAAAAAATGCGGCGCCCAGGAGCGAATGTGCTCTTCAAAAAATTCTTTCTGCTGGTCGAGTGACAGGGGCAGGCCGAAGTCGCCGAGAATAAAGCCCGCCATTATATCGAGAACGGCCGCGATGTGATCTTCGGGCTCAGATACCTTTGGGTCGGCCTCGACGCCTTGCGCGCTCATGGCGCTGCGTAATTTGGCCAATGGTTTTTCGTTGAGAAAACCGGTCAGATAATATGATGCAAAGGGTAAAAGCTCGCCGCGGGTCAGCCCGATAAAGAGGTCGTGATATTCCTCGGACACCTTGTCAATATCGGCGGAGGATGCGGCTTTGGAAAAAGCCGCTATCGCCTTGCCGAAATCCGTGTCGTCGCCCTGCATTGCTGCGGCGGCGTCAAGGTCTGAACGGTTTGGTGGATTGGCGAGGAAACGCGCGAGCAGCCGGTATATCTGCGCCCTGAGTTGTTCCTCAGGCACAGATACGGCCACGTTAGACAGATTGGTTTGCGGCGTGGTCATTTTGCGCGGTTCCAGACGCTTTGAGCCATCGGTATTGCAACCCGTTCTTAGGTGGAGCTTTGCATATCTTGAAATGGATATCCAGCATGTTTGACTAAAATCGTGTGTCTGGTGCAACTTGATGCGTGCGGCGTTTTTTTATCATTCGATTGGCGGATTTTTTACGCGCTGCCTGCAGTTGCATCCCGGCTCAATCTCTAGTTACTTATACTCCGGTATACTCATTTTCTGGATAAATATAGTCGGCTATACTCGGTCGATAAAGTCGACCCGGAAAAGTGAAAAAGGACATCGGGCTGGTGCCGCGTTTTAGAGTGATATGTAGACAATCACACAAACTGAAAAAATTCACTCTGGCGTCCATCAGCGGGTTGTCGCGGCGCTGCGATCTGCCATAATATTTGTTGTTATTCCTCAAGGAGCACTAAATCACTGTGAAAGAATTCACCCTAAGGCCTGACCCTGAGGATCCGCGCCTGTCACAACGTGTGAGCGGCCTCGATCATGAGGGTAAGCTGGTCGAGACCTCGGTTGTGACCGAACGCCCTCTGACATTGTTCCTCAATGATCAGGAAATCGTGACGATGATGACCATCGGGGATCATCCCGAATTGCTGGCGGTCGGTTATCTCCTCAACCAGAACATGCTCAAGCCGTCCGATGAAATCACTGCCATTCAATATGACGAGGATCTTATTTCGGTCCGGACCAAGCGCGAGACCGATTATGAGGAGAAACTGAAAAAAAGGGTGCAGACCACCGGCTGCGGTCAGGGCACGGTTTTTGGCGACATAATGGATGAGTTCCGCGACGTTAAACTGAACCGCTCCGCCCGAGTAAAGACCTCCTGGCTTTACGCTTTACAGAAAAAAGTCAACACCTCGCCCTCTCTTTACCTCAAGGCCGGCGCCATTCATGGCTGTGTATTGTGCTCGGAGGACCGGCCTCTGGTTTATATCGAGGATGTCGGGCGTCACAATGCAGTCGACAAAATTGCCGGCTATATGTTCCTCAATGATGTCGATCCATCGGACAAACTCTTTTATACCACCGGCAGGCTGACCAGCGAGATGGTGGTCAAGACGGTGAAAATGGGGATCCCTGTTTTGCTGTCCCGGTCTGGGTTCACCGCATGGGGTGTTGATCTTGCGCGCAAGGCGGGGCTCACTTTAGTCGGCCGCATACGCGGCAAACGCTTTATTGTGCTCGCGGGCGAGGAGCG
>JAJRUJ010000073.1 GCA_024277855.1 Candidatus Zixiibacteriota bacterium | reverse complement strand
TGGTGAAAATGTTGCCGCCGCCCAGGTCCAGGGTGACGGTCACTTCGAAATTGTCGGTAAATGGCATCGCGGCAGTGCGCAACCCCGGCACTCCGCGATCAGTGGCGGTATCGTAGGTCGCCTCGCCGTAGCTGTGCGGTTGAAAATCCCAGCGGGCCGACCAGTCAATCGAATCGGAAGAAATTTCGACAAAACGACCGCGATTCGTCGAAGCCGACACGATATTCCCACCGTAGATGCCGGTGCCTTCACGGCTCTGCTCGACTAATAAGCGCGAGGCGTCTTCCAGCGATATTTCATCTTCCAATGTATGTTTCTCACACCCGGCGGCGATCAATAGTGCGCCCACCAGACAGACACTTGCCAATAGTCTCCGTTTTTTCATCGTGACGTTTCCCTCATGTTAGTTGCCAACTCAGCGACGAGATTTTTTCTTTTTATATCGGGCCTTTTTCTTCATCTGGTCGATCTGATCGCGCAACGCGGCGGCGGCCTCAAATTCGAGGTTGTCGGCCGCTTGCTGCATTGCCTGTCGCAAAAACGAGAGTTGGTCCTGTATGGTCAGTTGATCGAAACCGGGAGGCCGCTCGGTGGCGATGGTCGACCCACCGGATCGTGAATCGGCAAACAAAGTACTGCGGCGGATTTCTTCCTCGGTTTTCTTAATCGTCTCCGGAACAATACCGTGTTTTTTATTATATGCTGTCTGGAGCTTACGCCGCCGATTTGTTTCGTCAATCGCCCGCTTCATCGAATCAGTGATTTTGTCGGCGTAAAAAATCACCAGGCCCGCCTTGTTTCTCGCCGCCCGTCCAGCCGTCTGAATCAACGACCGCTCCGAGCGCAGGAAGCCCTCTTTGTCGGCATCGAGAATCGCCACCAGCGAAACCTCCGGTAGGTCTAACCCCTCGCGCAATAGGTTTATTCCCACCAAAACGTCGAATTCGGCCAGACGCAGGTCGCGTAGTATCTCCGTGCGGTCGATCGCGTCGATTTCCGAATGGAGATACCTTACCCGCACATTCATTTGCGCCAAATAGTCGGAGAGGTCCTCCGCCGACCGCTTGGTCAGCGTGGTCACCAATACGCGCTCGCCGGCTTTGGTGCGGGCGCGAATCTCTTTTAGCAGGTCGTCAACCTGCAACTCCAGCGGCCGGACGACGATCTCGGGGTCGACCAGCCCGGTTGGCCGGATGATTTGTTCGACTACTACACCGCCGGTCTGTTCGAGTTCAAAATCGGCCGGGGTCGCCGAAACGAACATCACTTTGTCGACGATCTGCCAGAATTCATCGAAGACCAGTGGCCGGTTGTCCAGGGCCGACGGCAGGCGAAAGCCAAAATCCACCAATGTCTGTTTGCGCGAGCGGTCGCCGGCATACATCCCCCGCACCTGGGGGATGGACTGATGCGATTCATCGATAATCAGCAGGAAATCCTTCGGGAAAAAATCAATCAACGTGTACGGCCGATCACCCGGTTTGCGTCCGGCCAGGTGTCGCGAATAGTTCTCAATCCCCGAACAATAACCGATCTCCCGCAGCATCTCCAGGTCGAACATCGTGCGCGATTCGATCCGCTGCGCTTCGAGCAGTTTGTTTTCCGAGCGCATGACCACCAATCGCTCCGCGAGTTCCTGTTCGATCCCATTGATGGCGGCGCGCAGCCGCTCCGGCGCCGTGACAAAATGCTTGGCCGGATAGACCGCGGCTTTCTGTTTGGTCTGTTTGACTTCACCGGTCAGTGTGTCGACAACCGAAATCTTCTCAATCTCATCTCCAAAAAGTTCGACCCGCAAAGCGGTGTCCTCATACGCCGGGATAATCTCGATCACGTCACCGCGTACCCGGAATGTTCCCCGCGCAAAGTCGATATCGTTGCGGTTATAATGGATCTCGATTAAGGAACGCAGCAATTCGTTGCGCGGACGCTCCTGACCAACTTCGAGAAACACCATCATATTCTTGTAGTCAATCGGTGAACCAATCCCGTAGATACACGACACCGAGGCGACAATGATGACATCCTCACGTTCGAGCAGGGAAGATGTCGCCCGCAGGCGGAGACGGTCGATATCGTCATTGATCGAAGTGTCCTTCTCAATATATGTATCCGTTTGCGGAACATAGGCCTCGGGTTGATAGTAGTCGTAATATGAGATGAAAAACTCAACCGCGTTGTCCGGGAAATATGCTTTCAACTCGCCGTACAATTGAGCGGCCAGAGTCTTATTATGGGAAATAACCAATGTCGGCCGGCCCAGACGTTCAATCACGTTGGCCATCGTAAACGTCTTACCGGACCCGGTCACTCCCAGCAGGGTCTGGCAGCGCTCCCCACGCTGGTAGGCCGAAGTTAATTGCTCAATCGCTTCGGGTTGATCGCCTTTCGGCTCATACGGACTATGTAGTGTATAAATGCCCATTGAGATTACTATCGTCAGGCCCTATTTAGAGCCGGCACAATATACGGCGGTATGCCGGACATTTCAATCGCGGAACGAAGAAGTGATTGTTCTTCTCCGGTCCCAAACGAAAATCGCGACCCCGGCCGACAGCCGGGATCGCGGTCCCCGTTTATTGATGACCCGCCGCCACAGAAATTACGCGGCGAGCCGGGTGTTGTCAGTTGCCTTTTACCAGGACAAGTCGTTCAAACTCATCCCAGTCCACTTCAATCTCTCCATCATCGTCGGTTTCGATAATAATACCGTTGTTGCTGTCATCCACGTCGTTCGAGCCGCGCAGGCGGAATTTGTCCCCCGAAAAAAGCGTCACCTCCGCCGACCGGGAGGTGCGCCGGGAAATCTCTTTAATCTTTCCAAACTCGATATCGAATTCCATATCCCGATAGTTGCCGTCCAAAAACTCCCAGGAATACATTTCGTCGTTGTCCCAGGTGATGTTTCCTTCATATTCATCGCCGCTGTCGGTGAAAACCGTGCCGCGCAGCCGCCAGGGCTGCTCATAATCGTCGTACGGAATGATGTCTTCTACCGGGGCTTTTTTGAACGTCAAACTCTCAAATTCTTCCCAATCGACTTTGACCCGGCCCCAGTCGGGAACCATGATCACGATACCCCGGTTTTCGTCATTGACGTCATTGGAACCGGAGAGCCGCATTTCGGTGTCGTTAGTCAGGATGACTTTGGACGCTCGTGATGATAGTTTTTCGATTTTGGCGATTCGCCGGAAAGGGATCTTGCGACTGCGATTTCGCTGATCGCCATCGAGAATATCGGTCGACCAGATTTCGTCAACATCCCATTGAATGAAACCCTCAAACATTATGCCCGCATCGGTTTCCACCTCGCCATAAAGCCGGTGACCGGCAAATTCCCGCGAGGGTTCATAGGTGCTGTCATCAGGAAGAAAATCAATCTCATCAATATCGTCCCAGTCGATTTCGATTAACCCTTCATTTATATCATCAACCAACAATTCGCGAATCGACGATCCAATATCGGCCCCACCGGAAAGTTTCAGCTTCTTACCGTCCTTGAGAATGACCGTTGCCTTGCTGCGCGACCGGGGGATGATCTTGTCGATATAGCCGAAGCGAATACAGGTCTGTGAAGATGAAGACCAGCTTCCGCCGTCGGTATACACTTCGATGCCGAAAATTGAAACCTTGCGGCTGGACGAGCGGCTTTTACTTATTTCTCTCCGCGAATTGCTCGCGTCGAGGATATCGTCCCACGATCCTTCGTTCTTATCCCAGCGGATTCGTCCGGTAAGTTCCTCGCCGTCATCCATCAGGATTTTGCCGTAAAGAAAATCACTCTCCGCGGCAGCGGAGATCGCGATAAAACCAACCGCAACGACAACCCACAATACCGTGAACAAGATATGCCGACTCATATGTTCCCCCTTGAACTGGCCGGAGATGTGTCCGAAATTTTCATAACCGCCTCAGATTACGAGAAATAACTCGGCGAAGTTTCGTCCAGCCCTAAAAAACCATCGGACCGGAAAGGAAATCGGAGAAATCGAATCAATTGTGGTACTTATCACCACGCAAGATAGACAAGCCACGGGCCAATTGTTCGCAGAGAACCACCAGGGCAAGCTCATGGGGGAAGGTCAAGGCGGACAACGACCAGACCTCATCGGTGCTTTTCTGTTGACAAAGATCCAATCCCAGCGCGCCGCCGATGATAAAACCCACTGGTCCGGCTGATTTATCTTTCACGTGTGCAACCGATTGCGCCCATTTGAGCGAATCAAATGTTTTGCCGGCCGGGTCCAGGAAAATCCGTGTCGCGCGCTCCGGCAATGCCTGGAGCAGTCGAGTCGTTTCCTGCCGTCGCACCTCATTTTCATTGATGTTTCCACTGAGACGGATCGCCGGCACGAAATGGAATTCCGCCCCACCGTATTTCTTGAGAAATGTCTGATAATGGTCTAACGCTCTCCGGGCCCAATCCGCCCGAGGTTTGCCGATTGCGGCAACGTGCAGTTTCATCCTGGATCCCCTGCCGGGGCCTCAGGCGAACAAGGCCTCAATGAATTCCCGTGAATCGAAAGTCTCCAGATCGTCGATTTTTTCGCCAACCCCGATCCAACTGACCGGCACGCCAAACCGCTGACGGATTCCCAGGATTATCCCGCCCTTGGCTGTCCCGTCCAGTTTGGTTAAGATCAACCCGGTTAAACCGACCGCGTCGCCAAAACTCTCGGCCTGGGATACTCCGTTCTGGCCGGTCGTCGCATCCAAAACCAGCAATGTTTCATGTGGGGCGCCGGGGAGTGCCTTGTCCACCGCCCGCGAGATTTTCTTCAATTCTTCCATCAAATTATGCTTGGTATGCAGCCGCCCGGCGGTATCGATCAGCACGACATCCCGGCCGCGCGCTTTAGCCGCATTGACCGCATCAAAGGCCACTGCCGCCGGGTCGGAACCATCATCGCCGGAGACCAGGTCCGCCCCCGAACGGTCGGCCCAAATCTGCAATTGCTCCCGCGCGGCGGCGCGGAAAGTATCGCAGGCGGCAAAAAGTACACTCTTGCCTGCCGAGCGAAAATGCTCACCGATTTTGCCGATTGAAGTCGTTTTCCCGGTGCCGTTGACGCCGACAAACAGGTAGACCTTCGGCGTCACATCTATTACGGCGTCCACCGGTGCCGACCCGCCGTTCAGCATCACGATCATTTGTTCTTTGATGATTTCGACGACTTCAGTTGCCTTCATCGTTTTGCGTTCTTCGCATACTTCCCGCAGACGGCCCGTCAAATGGGCGGCGGTCTCCAGCCCGCAATCCGAGGCAATCAGCACCTCTTCGATTTCCTCGAACAATTCATCGTCAAATTGCGGCGTGCCGGTAACTACTTCGCTGATCTGGCCGACCAACTGCTCGCGAGTCTTTTGCAGGCCGTTTCTTAGTTTTTTGAAAAATCCACGCACAGCAATTCCTCTACATTACGATTCCAGGGAGATACGTCAGAATCATGTGGCCGGCGATGATTACTCACGGGTCTTTTCGTCATCTTCAGGCCCGTTGGCGTCGACCAGTATCCTGGTCGGGGGATCGTCGGCCGTTCCACTCTGCACAGCGGAAAACAACCGTTCCCCTTCCGGCTGGTCGGGATTGAGCCGGACCGAAACAAGCATCGAAACGCCGGGCTGTTCCATGGTCACGCCATAGAGGTTGTCGGCCGATTCCATCGTCAATTTGTTATGGGTAATTAGCACAAATTGGGTCTTTGACTTAAACCGCGCAATCAACCGCAGGAACCGGGTCGTGTTCGAATCATCCAAAGGCGCGTCGATCTCGTCGAGAATACAAAACGGACTGGGTTTGATCAAATACAGACCAAACAGCATCGCAATCGCCGTCAGCGCGCGTTCCCCGCCGGAGAGGTGACGGATGCCCAGTGCCTTCTTCCCGCGCGGACGGGCATAGATCTCGATCGGCGATTCCAGCGGGTTCTCCGGGTCGCTGAGACGGACGTCGGCCTCGCCGCCCTGGAACAGGTCGGTAAAAACACTCTGGAAATTTAAACGGGCCGATTCAAACGTAGCCAAAAATCGCTCACCGGCGCTGCGGTTCAATTCGTTAATTGTCTTGTTCAACGCGGTCTTCGCCTGGCTCAAATCGTCGATCTGGGAATTCAAGAACGTCAGGCGTTCATTTTCCCGGTCATATTCTTCAAGGGCCAGAAGATTTACCGGGCCGATGCGTTCCAGCTTGGTCTTCAGCGCCGCAATATCATCGTCATTGACAATTTTGCTTTCCGGAAATTCCACGACGGCATTGTCCAGCTCGTCCGGGGTCTTTTCGAAATTATCGGCGGCGCGTTGCACCAGTTGATCCACCCGGCCGGAGACTTCCGCGCGTTTCATTTCCAAGCGGTGTTGCGCCGCTTCCGATTCATCCCGTTCCTTGCGGAAGGCCCGGACAGTTTTTTCCCGTGCAAGATAAGCTTCTTTTTTTTCGTTGAGTTCGCTGAATGCCGCATTGCGTTTGGTGTTTAACTCATCTTTTTCCGCCAGCAGATCGGCCCAGGCGGTCTCGCGTTCGCTGATATTTCCGGTCAGCCGTTCTTTTTCCTCGCGTATCGCGGCCAGTTCGTTTTCCTGTCGAGTTATCGTTTCGGCATTTTCGCGAATCATCTCTTCGAGACGGGCAAGCTCTTCGGACAGGCGTTCGATGCGGCCGGATAATTCGACCCCGGCCATCCGTTTTTCATTAAGTTGATTCAACGCGGCGCGATGGCGAGTCTCTTGTTGCGCCAATTGCTCGTTGGCCGATTCCAGCTCACGGGCGATTTTACTGCGGTCTTCTTCCCAGCCGCTTTGCCCGGCCAGGGCGGCGGTCCGCCGGGATTCCGCCTCGGCGAGTCCGGCCTTGACGGTTTCCAGACGAGACGAGAACTCATCGAGCCGGCGGATTACCTCGGTTTGCCGGGTCTGTTCGCGCCCCAGTTCCAATTCCAGCTGGTTAAGCGACGTGGTCAGGCGATCTTTTGTTGCCCGCAATTCGACGTTTTGCCGCTCTAATCGATCCAACTCATCGGTCAGGCGTTTTTGTTCCTGCTCAAATTCGGCCAGTCGGGCGCTTTCCTCCTCGATCTCCGAACGGAGTTGTTCCAGCAAATCCGCCCGTCCCAACACCGACTGACCGCCTCGCCCGGCATAGATCAGCCCCGGAGGTACGAAAGCGGTGCCGTCCAGCGAAGCCACGGCATACTCACCGGAGAAATGGCGGAAAATTCGGCGGGCGCTTTCGGGGGTGTCGGCCAGCATGGCCGAAAACAACAGCACTTCCGCCATCGGTCGGACATTCGCGTCGACCTGGCAATCGTCGATCAACCAGCCCAGAAACCCCTTATCGGTAACCGGTGGACGCTCCCAGGTGGTCGAATGCGGGACCGGCAGTGACGGGTCCCAGAAGCAGGCCTGGCCGACCTCGTTGTCTTGCAGATATCCGTGTACCTGTAGGGCGGCCTCCGGCGTCGCGCACCATAACGCGCCGATCATTCCGGCCAGCAGAGATTCCAGTGCGGCCTTGCGGTCATCCGGCGCGGAAATACGCTGGACCCAGCCGTCGACCTCACCGGAGAACATATCCTTTTGTCGCAGAATCGCTTCGGTTCCGCGACCGAGCCCTTCGCCGCGTTCGAGAACCCCGGCCAGCGTCTCGGCCTGCGCCTGCTTTCCCGACAGGGTTTTTTCGCTGTTGCCGATCTGGTCCTTGATCGCGGTAATTTTCTTCGTGCGATCGGCAATGTCCGCCGAGGTTTGGCGCAATTCCTGCTCGACTGTTTCCAGTTCGTCGAGGACGGCATTTTTCTGAGTCCGGCAATCGGTGATCTTTTCTTCGGTCGCTCTCCGTTCATCGCCGGTTTGAGCGATCCGTGAACTGAGTTCGGTTTTGTCTTTGGCCAACGCCTCGGCCTGTTCGGCACGGTAGGTCAGATCGGCGCGGAACTCGCCGTACGACCGTTCGCCGTCACGCAGCCGGTCGGCGAGGGATTCACGTTGTTGGCGGATACTCTTGAGTGCCTCGTCCTCGCCGGTGAAGCGTTTCTCGGCCTCGGCCGTTTCCTGCTGATGCGCGGCATTGGCTGTTTCCAGTTCACCAGACTGGGTGCGTAGTTGTTGTTCTTGCTGCGTCCATTGTTTGGCGCGTTCGGTGCGTTCCTCGATTTCGGATTCGAGCCGTCCAATCGTCGCCACCATCGATTCGCGGCGCTCGCGGTCGCGGACGAGTTCGGTCTCGGCCTCGTGTGCCGCGGCGACAGCGCGATTCAACGCCTCGGATATTTCACTACTGTGGGCTTCGGCCTCATCCATCGATAACCGCGCCTGTTCCAGTTCGGTTTCGGCGTGGGTCAGGTCGGTCGTGTGCGCACCGAGGATCGAGGCGGCATTGTTAAACTCGTTGAGGACCTCGGCGAGTTCATGTTTGCCGACCCGGTATTCACTGAGCAATTTCTCCCACTCGATTCCGGCAAGTTCATCGGCTATTTTTTGGTAGCGTTTCGCCCGATATACCTGGACTCGCAGTGCCTTGACCCGTTGTTCGACTTCAACTTGAATGTCATGGATGCGCAACAGGTCGTTCTCGGTCGCCTTGAGTTTATTGATCGCTTCTTTTTTGCGCGATTTATATTTGGATATCCCGGCAGCTTCCTCAAACAAGAACCGTCGGTCGTCCGGGTTTTCCGAAAGCAAGGCATCGATCATCCCCTGCCCGATGACCGCATAGGAATGCGAACCCATGCCGGTATCGGAAAACAGCTCGGTAATGTCTTTTAGCCGACAGGGAGTATTATTCAGCAAGTATTCACTCTCGCCCGAGCGGAACAACCGCCGCGCCACCGAGATTTCCGTATAGGGAAGAGGCAGCCGCCCCGAGCTGTTGTCAATCGTCAGCGTGATCTCGGCCATATTCAGGGGCGGTCGCTGACGAGTGCCCGAGAAGATGACTTCTTCCATGCGGCCGCCGCGCAATAGGCGCGGGCGTTGTTCACCGAGCACCCAGCGCAGCGCGTCGAGGATATTGGTCTTGCCGCACCCGTTGGGGCCGACGACCGAGGTGACACCTTTGTCGAAAATCATTGTTGACGGGTCCGGGAACGACTTGAACCCGGAAATATCCATGCGTTTGAGGTACACCTTATCCTCCAGAGGGGCCGACCGCCGGGGGCGGAGTAATGAGTTTGCGGATCATCTCGATAAACAGGATAAACTCAGTCTTGGGATCGGACGATTTGCGCGTCGGACGGAGTTCGACTGTCGTGAACGGCATGCCCAAACCGCCGGGCAGGCCGATTCGTGCGGCGGTTTGCGATTTGACCAGGATGGCGGCAAAGAATAAACTCGGTTCTTTATCCAAAGTAATTATCAGGTCACAGGGTTTCTCGAATAGTCGGCGCAGCAGTTTCCGCCGGGGCCAGCTGAATATGCCGACATCGCCTCGCGTCGGGACGATCACCTCAAATCCGTGTGGATTATAAAATGTCGCCGCAATGCTTCGCGGTGGATAAAGCAGGATGACTTTGGCCCGGGGGAACACTCGCGGAACTCGAGACAAAAAATATTCGGCCTGGCGAAACGGCTCTTTGATGCTGGGCATGAATACCAGCACCCGGCGGGCGCGGATCAGCGACCCCGGGAAGGAAAATTCTCCGGCACGCACCCGGAGTTTGAGCCATCCCAATAACAGCCGACGGATCATAACTCTGCCGATTCCTCCGCAAGCCGGGTGGAGTCGAGATAGTCGTTGAGGTTGTAGCCGCCGACTTCTCTGGCCTGGACCGGCCCCCGCCATTGCCCAAACGGTTTCAGGTATCGTCCATTGATACTGGCTTCCACCCCGGGATAGTTCGTCAACGAAAACTTGAAAGCCGAATCGGCGCGCCAGGATTTTGCGTCACCCGGCGCCATGAAGCCGATAAACACGGTATCGTCATCGGCCTGGATCACCATCCAGGTGGAATCGAGGCCGCGCATTTGCAATAAATACCCGGTCTCCGGCGGAGTTATATTCTCACCCACCGTTTTCGCGTTCGCGGAGTCCGGTGTCGCAACCGGTGGTTTTGCGACGACCGCTTCGGTCGTATCGGCGCCCACCGACTCAGGTCCCGACTTATCAGCGTTATTTCCAGAGGAGTGTAACCAGATAGCGATAATCACTGCGACCACGATCAGTCCGATGGCCGGACCGAGAAGAGCTTTCAATCGCGACCTGTCCGCCGATGGGGGCAAATCATTCTCGATTGTCTGGCCGACCCGATCCACCGAGTAGTCCGATTTCTTCTCCGGTTTCGGTGGAGGCATCTCCTGGGTGTCGTAAACCGCGTAGATTTCCTGAGTATCAAATCCGAGGTATTCGGCATATGTTTTCAAGAACAATCGCAAATATTGTTCCGTGGGCAGCCGGTCGAATTCCTCCTCCTCAATTGCCTTGAGAAACTCGACCTTGATTTTGATGTCTTTAGCGACATCTTTGTGTTTCAGTCCCAGTTCGAGACGACGGGCTTTTAGCAATGGCCCCACACTCGTATCGCTCTCGGAGAGGTGCGCGGGCTCCGGTGATGGTTGTCCCGGATCACCGCCATGCGCGTCGATGAAAAACGTCATTGTCTCGTCTTACCCCTGAGTCGTTTGATCAGTTGCACCAGTTTCCCCACGGGGAGACCGACGACATTGTCCAGCGGTCCGTCAATTGCCGCCACCAATTCTCTCCCGCGCCCCTGAATTCCATAGGCCCCGGCTTTGTCCAGCGGTTCGCCGCCGGCGATGTACTCCCTGATCTGCCGGGCGATAAGCCGATGGAATCGTACCTTCGTTGCCTGCCATCCATGACAGATATCTTGTCCCGCCAAATCGACAATTGTCACCCCGGTGAACACCGTATGCGTCTTTCCGCTTAACATCCGTAACAGTCGACCGGCATCCGCCTTGTTTTTTGGCTTTCCCAGGATCAGTCCGTCGATCGCGACCACGGTGTCGGCGGCCATAATCAATCCATTCTTCCATTCCGGCATAGCCGCCTTCGCTTTTATTCGCGACCAGCGTACGACATGTCCCCACGGCGAACGATCCGGGTCAATTGTTTCGTCCACTTCAACCGGCGCGACGACGAATGAAATTCCGCACTGATCGAGCACCCGCTTGCGACGGGGCGACGCCGAGGCCAGGATGATTTTCCTTCGTCGCACAAGCTTGCGCAACGCGACGGCGTCTTCCTCATTGACCCAAATCGAATCTATTTCCAATGGCGGTGTCCCCAGTCGTCCAACGTCGGTAAATATCCCGGTGGGAACCGCCCCCCTTATCCTTCCAACATGAAGGTAACCGGGCCCGAGTTGTTGATTTTCACCAGCATCCGCGCCCCAAAAACACCGGTCGCCACGGTCACTCCCATATTCTCAAAGAGCCGACAAAACTGCAAGTAAAATCTCTCGGCCTCATCCGGGGCCAGGGCCTCGGAAAACGACGGACGGCGGCCTTTTCTGGTGTCGCCATAGAGGGTGAACTGGGAGACGATCAAAACCGCCAGCCCGAGATCGGACAGTGAGCGGTTCATTTTGCCCGCATCATCCTCAAATATCCGCAACGCCGCGATTTTCTCGGCCATCGGCTTGAGTTGGCTCTCCTCATCACCCGTGTGGAAACCAACCAACAAGACCAACCCCGGCCCGATCTCTCCGACGGTTTTCTCGTCAACTTCGACCTTGGCGCTAATAACCCGTTGCAGGCAGACTTTCATGTCTCCACCCTCTTTTCGGCCAACAAGATAGCGGGTATTACCAGTGACCGCAATAGGAGATTGTGTAATTCGTTATTTCCAAGGAGTAAATTAGCCGCGAAGATATTGCCCGAAATATCCGGCCAGGTAGAAAATTTGAAAGGGAAACTATCTCATTGGGAGAAAGAGAGATATGGTTGAGGTAAAACTTAACCGGCTGAGTCTCCCGGCTCGTTGAGCAGGTCATCAAGAGCCGCCCGGACATCAGCCACCGGCAAGTCATGCAAACTCAGCGGATCTGCCGAGGCGACAACGCGGTGGATAACCTCATATGGGACCCATGTGTGGATATTTTCGCCGATCATTAAATCCAGCACCGGGGTACCGGTTGCGGAGGCGGCGTGTGCCAGTGAGGTATCCGGGGTAATCAGGATTTCAAGATGATGAAGAAACTCGATCAATACCCGGAAATCGTGTTGAACCTTCAGCACGACAACCTCCGGTCTTTCCACAGATTTGACAAGCTCCTCGGCCATTTCGGGTCGCCCGGGATCGGAGAAAACCACCCAGCCGTCAATCCGGTCACGGTGATTGTCTACGGCATATTGCAGGAGTTCACGGTATCGCCCGACCGGCCATTCGCGCCGGGTCAATCCGGCGGTCAGATTGACTCCGGCCAGCCGAGGTCTATCGCCTTTGCTGCCAATCATTGAATGCACCTGGTAGCGGAGGGCAGCAGCCGCAGCGCAAGTGCTTTGATCATATTTCACCCAGGGAGTCGCCGTTTCAGATACTTCCGGTCCGGCCACCTCCGCCGCGATCAGGAAAAGCCGGCGGAGCATGTGTGTTTCCATCTTCGGTGGGAGACATATTTCTCGATTAAAGAAATATGCATATTGTCCCTGGTCACCGGCGGCGCGTACTGCATTCGGGCCAATCAATCGGGCGAGCAAACCAAAAGTGAATGACGGGTAAGCGACCAGGTTGATGATCCGGTCGTATCGGTTCTGCCGCAGTTGCCGGATGAGCCGGACAATATCGAGCGGGTTCTTTTCATAAAAAAACACACTATCGACCAGCCCCGTTCCTTCCAGCAAGCCCGCATACCGTCGGTCACAAAGGACATCAATTGTCGCGTCCGGGTTTTTTCGCCGAGTTGCTCGCCAGACAGGCATGGAAAGAATTATGTCGCCGATACGGCCATAGCGTAAAAACAAAATGCGGTTGGTCGCAGTATCGACGGGGCAAGTCCTCTTCGGTAGGATCAGGCGGATGACCGCAAAGAGCGCCTTTTTCAGGCCGATCTCGATGCGTTTGCCAATTTTCATCCTCCCTCCAACGTTGTGCCGACAAGTGATGCAATATATGGCAATTAACGGCGTTTCTCAACTGTCACTGTGGGTTGTTGCCGGCTTCCTACTGGACGGCCGCTCCTGCACTTGGCTATATTGTCGCCGGGAGGTAAGCAGGGATACGATGCGGATTCTGCACTCGATAGTTTTGGATGGCTGGTCGGCGGGTTCATGGTATGCGGTAAATATCGCTCGCCAACTCGGTGACCTCGGCCACGACAACCTATTTGTCTGTCGGCCGAATTGCCGCACGTGTGATGAAGCAATCGCCGCCGGGTTATCAGTCGATAATCGAGTGAATCTCGAAGAAAAAAATCCGCTCAGGATGATCGGCAACCTTTCCAGACTGGGTCAGCTCCTTGTTGACTGGAAACCCGATGTGATCTGTGCGCACTGGGGCGAAGATCACGCTTACTGGGGGTTGCTCAAATCACTCTATCGGGAGCGCATACCACTGGTTCGCGTCCGTTCACTCGATCCCAAGCCGCCGAAGGCACATCGGCTCTCACGCCGGTTGCACGAAAAAATGACGGCACTGGTGATTGTTTCCAATGCCTATTTGCGTAAATGCTATCTCGATCTATTCTGTTTATCCGAGCAACAGGTGTGTATCGTACCACCCGGACTTGATTTCGCCCCTTTCAAGAACATGACAAATCAGGGCACCTCCGCCCAGCCCTTTAAGGCGGTGTTTCCCACAGTCGGCCTGCTGGCTCGATTTTCTCCGATAAAAGGTCATCGGTATTTTTTCGAGGCGGCGCGGCTGGTTAAAGAGAAAATCCCCGAGGTGCGGTTTCTGTTAGCCGGTTTTGAATCGGAATACTCCGCCCCGGATATCAGGGACATGGCTCAGCAGGCGGGTGTCGAAGATTGTACGGAAATCATCGGTCATCGTGACGGCCCCTCGGCGCCGATTGTCGCTCGCTTTGATGTCGGCGTTGTCAGTTCAGTGTATTCCGAATCGGTATCACGGGCAATGATGGAAAATCTGGCCGCAGGCGTGCCGGTTGTCGCCACCGATGTCGGCGGGGTGCCGGATATCCTCAACGAAGGCGATTTCGGCAATCTGGTTCCGCCGGAAGACCCCGGTGCTCTCGCCGACGGGATCGTCCAACTCCTCACCGACCATGACCGCCGCCATCAGGCCGGCCAGTCCGGGCGAGAATTCATCCGCACCCGGCGTACCTGGCCCCGGGCGGTGGAGCTGTTTGTCGATGCTTTGTCAACCCTTGTCAAACCGGGACAATGAGCAGATCAGCCGAAAAGACAAATTCCCCCGCACTCTCGGTTGTGCTGATGGTCAAAAACGAGGAAGCCAACCTCCCGCGCGCGCTGGCCTCGGTCGGCTTCGCCGATGAGATCATTGTCGCCGATACCGACAGTACGGATAACACTGTTGAAATCGCCGAAAAAGCGGGTGCGACAATCATCAACCTGGAGTGGAAGGGTTTCGGGCCGACAAAAGGCGAAGCGCTCTCGCAGGCGAAAGGCCGCTGGATTCTCTCGCTCGACGCCGATGAGGAAGTTACCCCCGAATTGGCCGCCCAATTGGGTAAGGTGGCCAACGGGGGAGAGGGCGGCCCGGTTGCCTACCGGCTGACCCGCCAGGCCAATTTCCTCGGCCGCTGGATTCGCCATTCGGGGTGGTTCCCGGACCATGTCGTCCGGTTCTATCGCAATGGACACGCGCGGGTCACCGACGATCCGGTTCACGAGCGTATTGTTGCCGATGGGGAGGTCGGTACGCTGACCGGCATTCTTCGGCATTATACCGATCCGACAATCGACCATTATCTTGAGAAAATGCGCCGCTATGCCCGGCTCTCCGCCGAGCAACTTTTTGCACAGGGGAGACACGCACATTGGACCGACCTGGTTGTGCGGCCGGTCTGGCAGTTTGTGAAAATGTATCTGCTTAAATGCGGATTCCTCGACGGGTGGCAGGGTTTTGTTCTGGCCCGGTATTCAGCAGTGCATGTGTTTACAAAATATGCGATTCTGAAGGCATTGTCGTCGGCCGAATCGACTCCGGAAATTGGCAATTAATGTCAGTAAAATCGGGGACGGAATTCGTATCCCCCAATGAGTTGGCGGCCAATGACCGTACGAAAGCCCGCTGAAATGTTCAAGGACTAAAGAGAAACAATCTGAATAACAAGGTTTGAAATCAATGGCAATACGAAATGTGGCTCGCCTGGGTAGTCCGGTCTTGCGGCAGCGGGCGCGCGAAATTCCCGTGGACGAGATTGCCTCGCCGGAAATTCAACGCTTAATCGATGATCTTTTCGAAACGATGCACGAGTATGACGGGGTTGGACTTGCCGCCCCGCAAGTGTATGAGTCTATTCGCCTGTTGGTCACCGCCGATCTTCCCGATCCGGATGATGAAGATCAGCTTCTGGCGCCGTCACGCGTACTGATCAATCCCGAAATTATCTTTCTTACCCAGGAGGAGACTGCCCGCTGGGAAGGATGTCTCTCCGTGCCCGACCTGCGTGGTCTTGTTTCGCGCCCGCACAAAATTCAGGTAACCGCCTTTGATCGTCAGGGGAAAAGAATAGAGTTTGAAGCTGAGGGGTTCCCGGCGACGGTCATCCAGCATGAATACGATCACCTTGATGGTACGGTCTTTCTCGACCGGATGTCCGATTTGAAATCGCTTTCCTTCCTGCGTGAGTTTGAGCGATATATCGCCGGGGCGGCGGACGAGGACGAATAAGTTATCTGCACCCCGAAGTCTGGAACCGATGCCGCCTGTTGCCAAAGATAAAATTGAACGGCTGCTCGATCGAGTACGTCGCCCGTCGCGTTATATCGGCGGCGAGATCAACCAGGTCGCCCACGACCCGGCCGACGCGTCAATTCGAATTTGCCTGGCCTTTCCCGAAGTATACGAAATCGGGATGTCCCATCTCGGGTTGCGTGTGCTTTATGATCTGCTCGACCGTGATCCGGGAATCTCCGCCGAACGCGCCTTTTGTCCCTGGCCCGATATGGAACACTTGATGCGGGAGGAGCACGTTCCCCTCTGGTCTTTGGAAAGCCGGACGCCGCTCGCCGAATTCGATGTTGTCGGTTTCTCCCTCCAGTCGGAGATGATCAATACCAATGTCCTGACCATGCTCGACCTCGCTGGTATCCCGTTAATTGCCGCCGATCGCACGGATACCGCTCCGCTTATTATTGGCGGCGGCCCGGTGGTGTTCAATCCCGAACCGATGGCCGAGTTTTTCGATTGTTTCCTCATCGGTGACGGTGAAAAAGCTCTGCCCGAATTTTTATATCTGCTTGATGATCTCCGTCGGCAAAAAGTGGATCGCAATTCAATCCTCAAAAAACTCACCGAGGTTGAGGGTATCTATGTCCCCTCGCTCTATCCGGTCGAATCAGACGAGTCATCGGGCTTCACTGTTGTCACCGACGGCGGCAACGCTCCCTACCCGGTACGCAAAGCGCTGGTTGGCGATATTGCCCGGTATCCTTTTCCCGATAAGCCGCTGGTGCCGCAGGGCGACATCATTCACGACCGGCATGCGGTCGAAATCGCCCGTGGCTGCACCGAGGGTTGCCGCTTCTGTCAGGCGGGCATTATTTATCGGCCGGTACGTGAACGTCCGCCAAAGCAAATCGTGCACTCGATGATCAAGGGGATCGAAAACTCCGGCTATGACGAGGCCTCGCTCACCGCCTTGTCCACCGCCGATTATTCCTGTATTGAACCACTGGTCCGGGTTATCTCTGATGAGTTGACCGAACGAAATACGGCGATGTCGGTCTCGTCCCTGCGCGTATACGGGGTAACCGAAAAGTTGGCCGAACAGATCGCCCGGATACGCAAGACCGGTTTTACCATCGCCCCGGAGGCCGGCACCCAGCGGCTGCGTGATGTGGTCAACAAAGGGATCACCGACCGGGATATCGACACCGCCGCCCGGATTGCTTTTGGCGCCGGTTGGAAATTACTCAAACTTTATTTCATGATCGGGTTGCCGACCGAGACCGACGAGGATGTTCTTGGGATTGCCGAAACGGCAATTCGCGTCCTTAATATGTCGGCGGGGCCAAACGGCAGGCCGAAAGCGAAGATCAACCTGGCGGTTGCCTCGTTTATCCCCAAAGCGCATGCCCCGTTTGCCTGGGCGCCGTTCGATGGGGAAGAAAATCTGCGACGCAAACAGCAATTGCTTTTCTCACAGATTAAAAAATATCGCAACATTAGGATCAAATTTCACACAATCGACAATTCCGCGCTCGAAGCGGTTTTTGCGCGTGGTGATCGCCGTCTGGGCCAAGTCATTCGCACGGCCTGGGAATTGGGCGCGCGGTTCGACGAGTGGGATGAGCAGTTTGATTTGTCTTTTTGGGATCAGGCCTTTGCCGTCTGCGAGATCGATCCCGAACAGTATCGTGGAGGAATCGCGACCGATGCCCGGCTCCCCTGGGACCATATCGATTCCCGTGTTGAAAAAGAATTCCTGGTCCGGGAATTCAAACGGGGCCTTGAAGGGAAATTTACCGTCCCTTGCGAGAAACCATATATTCCACGCTCTCAGGAAAAGGCCAAACCAAAGAAGAAAAACGACCGCCTGGTTTGTTACTCCTGTGGCCTCGAATGTAATCTCGACGCCATCGCCGCCGAGCGCAAAGAGGAAAAATCGGCCATCACCGAGACAATCGCCCAGCGGCAAAGTAATGTTCCCCCTGCGCTCAATTTTTCCGATTCGCTGCCGTCGGATATTCGCACTTCGGCGCGAACCGGCTACCGCCTGGCTTACGGCAAGACCGGCTGGTCGCGTTATCTTTCGCATCTCGAAGTTGTCCGCGTTTTCCAGCGGGCTTTCCGCCGCGCGGGGATTGAGCTGGCGTATTCGGCCGGTTATCATCCGCATCCAAAAATCTCGTTTGGTCCGGCCTTGCCGGTCGGAGTCGAGGGCGAATGTGAACTCCTGGATTTTCAGACGAACGAATATTATGAATCGGCTGACCTGACTTCCCGGCTGACGGCAACTCTGCCGGAAACGTTCCCGGTTCATCAGGTTGTTCGTCTCGACAATGGTTTCCCGGGAATCGAAAAGCTGATCGAGCGTCAGGTGTATCAAATCGAGGTTCCAATTTCTGAAAATCCCGAAATCCCGGAAATTATTAAAACCGAAATGACAAAAACGACGCTGCCGGTTGTCAGGAAAAAGGATGGTAAGATACGGGAGTTCGACGCCAGGCCGTATATTATGCGGTTGGAAGTGGAGCGGGGTGACCAGACAGCAACGCTTGGTCTTGAGTTGATCAGCATTGGCGGACGGACGGTCAAACCGGCGGAACTGCTTATTGCTTTTTTGGGGGCGATACCACCGGGCACCCGGATTTGTCGAACTCGAATGGGACGTCAAATCGGCGAAAAATTCGTAACACCGTTAGAGATATGAACAACAACGGAAAACGAGTAAGTTTATTTACGCTGGGCTGTCGGCTCAACCAGGCCGAAACCGGCCTGATTGCCGATTCGTTTCGGGGGCGGGGCTATAATATCGTCCCCTTTGGTGAGACTGCCGAAATCTGTGTGATCAACACCTGTTCGGTCACCGGCCGGGCCGATGCGCACTGTCGCAACGCCATCCGTCGCGCCCGCAAGGCCTCGCCGTATGGGATCGTCGCGGCGGTTGGCTGTTATGCCCAGGCCGACACCGACGCGGTCGCCTCGGTATTGGGGGTCGATTATGTTATCGGCACCGACCGCAAATTAAACGTCGCCGAGATTATCGAGGGTGATCTCCGGCCCGACACGCCGCAGATTATCACCCAGCGAAAGCATACAACTGAACCGTTGGAGTTCACATCAGTCGGCTACTATCCCGACTCCACCCGGGCCAATATCAAAGTCCAGGACGGCTGCAATTTTACCTGCGCTTTCTGTATTCTTCCGCGTATTCGCGGCAAGGCGCGCTCCCGGCGGATGGGCGAAATCCTCAGCGAAGCAAAACAACTGGCCGCGCGCGGACATAAGGAAATCGTCCTCGCCGGGGTGAGTATCGGTTCGTATGAATTCGGAGATTTCACCCTGGCCGATGTTGCCCGTGAGATCGAGCAAATCGATGGGATTGCCCGCATCCGCATCTCCTCGATCGAGCCGACCACTGTCGGCGACGACCTTCTCGAATGGATGGCCGCCTCTAAGAAAGCTTGTCGTCATTTGCATCTACCGGTGCAGTCAGGTGACGACGGCATCCTCGAAAAAATGCGCCGGGTGTACACTATCGCCGATTATAAGCAACTGGTCGACAGAGCGACAACGCTCATGCCCGATCTCGGGGTTGGCACCGATATAATCGTTGGTTTCCCCACGGAGGGAGATCATGAGTTCCAAAATTCAGTCAAATTGGTCAACGAGTTGCCTTTCTCATATTTGCATGTGTTCAGCTATTCCGACCGGCCCAAAACTGCGGGTCTGAAAATCCCGGAAAAAGTGAATCCGGAGATAATCAAACAACGGTCGGAGTTTTTGCATCAACTCGGCGAACAAAAGAAACGCGCCTTCGCCGAACGTTTTATCGGTCGCGAGGTTGAGGTTTTGGTCGAGCGCTGCGATGAGCAAGGCCGCTGGAATGGCTTTACCGGTGAATATGTGAAAGTATATTTTGAATCGGATGATAACTTTGAAAATAAAATCACCAAAGTTGCAGTAACTGAACTAACAGACGTATTAGAGGGAACACCAGAGGAAGTTAATGTCTAATTCAGAAGAAAAAAAAGGTGATAAAAGCGGCAGTGACAACTCATCACGTCATTTCCAAATTTACGCATGGACTAACGCGGTAGATTCTTTGGAAAAGCTCAGCTTTTTCTTGAATCAAATAATGGAGGATCAGTTCGCCGCCAAGTGGGCCGTGTTCGCAGCTCATCATGCACTGTACTCATTCATGATATGCAGCATAGAGAACTGCGTTCCCTCTGGAGCGCACCGGTTTACAAAAAGTGGTCAAAAACTATTAGGCGATTTGGAGACTAGTCCAGAAGCATTGTTTTCTACCAAACACTCGAAAATTGTTGACTTTGAAGAAGCACTCAAGATTATTCAAAGTGAAAAGCTTATGTCGCATGGCTATAATCACAACGCACTACGTATTTGCGAATCGCAAATAGAGCTAGTCCTCAAATTGCACCGAAAATTCCGAAACAATTTCGAACATTATAAGCCCAAAGGTTGGTTAATAACTTTCGAGTACTTCTATGTCACGATTGAGGCCACGGTCAGAGTAATCGAGGGATTGGCATACGAAGCATGTACGTTCCCATTTTATCAGGATCGGTCCTTGAACCCGCGAGTTCGTGTCGCATTGGATAGTATTTATGAGAAATTAAGTTTATTGATGAATGGCAGAGGTGAATCCTGATCGATTGAAAATATAAGTGAGGAAAAGTGTGAGCACGAAATTCGATATCGCGCGGTTGTTCGAGGATGTTGTCGACCCGCAACCAGGCGAAGTGATCACCTTCATGGTCGATCTGCCGCACGACCAAATCAAAGATACCAAAGCCTGGGCCGACCGGCGCCAGATGGCCGAGCAGTGGCATGCGGGGATCGCCGATTTGTGTAAAAAAGTCGGCGCGACGTTAAACCCGTTGGCCACTTTTGCCGCCACCGGCGCGAATAATAGCAATCTACCCGACGAGGTCGAAGTGGGTGGCGCGGAAATGAAGCTCGACAAGCTAATGGCCGAATCGAATGTCTGTTTCGCTCTCACCCAATTTTCGGCAACCGCGCCGTTAATCGCCTTTACCGACAAATATCCGAGCTTTCGCGCCGCCAGTTTGCCGGGAGTTTCGCGGGCGATGGAGGCCACCGCGCTCTCGGCTGATTACAAACATGTCGCCATGATGGCCAATCAACTGACCGAACGCTGCACCCGCGCCGTCTCGGCCAAGGCCGTGTTTTCCACCGACCATGAATTCACTTTCGATCTGCGTCACCGCGCAGGCGATGCCGACGACGGCTATCTCCATGCTGACAAAAC
>JAJRUJ010000072.1 GCA_024277855.1 Candidatus Zixiibacteriota bacterium | reverse complement strand
GAAGACCTCAACATTTGCGGAAATGGAACAGGTTATCAATAAATTGGAAACCCAAGGATTGGTGGTTCGGCATATTCTTCTGCCGGATCGGATCATCGCCAGAGGTCCGGAGGAACTGGTCGCCATAATTAAAAAAATTCCACAGGTCAGGATGGTGCAGTACGGCGATAAAGGAGACGGCATAGAATATCGCTCTTCCGGCTCATCATCGCCGCGAGTGTTCACCGAATTGCTCAAGCCGCCTCCCAAGATGCCGGGGGACTCGTTGTCTTGGGCGGATATTGAAGGCAGACCAAAGATATCGGAAATCTCTGCGTTGCAAAATCCGGCTGGCGGCTTGGACATTACCACAGAAATATATAATATGTATACTGCGGAGTATATGATCGGGCGTATCGCGGTGGCGGTAATCTTCATGGAAAGTAACGCCTCTGGAGGTGACGCCGAAGATTGGACCGCCGATGCGGAAAGTATCGTAATTAATGAGTTTATCCAGGGTATGGACTGGTTATGCGACTCGGCGGAAGCCCACGATGTTAAACTAAGCTGGGTGTATGAATTCCATTTCAGTGTACCGACAGGGTATGAGCCGATTCAGGGGAAAAGCGTGCCGTATTACAGCTCGGTCTGGCCGCCGTTGAGTTGGGAGTTCCTATGGATCGATGATGCGTTGGATCATCTTGGCATCGGGGAAGATGAATGGGATGGCTGTTATGCGTTGGCTAATCGACTGCGCGCGACCTACCATGCCAACTGGGGTTATGAGGTTTTTGTGGTAAACTCCGCTAAGGACGAGGATCACTTCTTCGAGGACGGTCTCGGCGCGTATATGTCTCGATTCTGCAAAATCCAGGTCGTTCCGCCGGAACTGGTGTGTTTCGGCAGTCCAGTCGTTGTGATTCCATACAGCGGAATTTATTCGGACTATCATATGGACAGAACCTTTGCCCACGAGACGGCCCATGTTTTTGGGGCTACCGACGAATATTCTGGTGCGCCCTGGCCGACTGATTGCGATGATGCTGGCGATTGCGATGAATCGTATGGCTATCTATCCGTGCGAAATGGTAATTGCGAATTATGCAATCCCAATTCGATTTCATGTCTCATGAAAAACACAAGTTACTCTTTATGTGAATTTACCTTGGGTCAGATCGGTTGGCGGGATACAGACGGCGATGGCCCGGCTGACCCGATCGACCCCAACCATCCGTATTGGGCGTCGATTTTTCCTGTGCAGCCGGGCGATCTTATACGGATATTCACTCTCAGCGGTGATTTTGTGCAATCCATCGCCGTGACCGAGGATAACCGGGCAGAAAGCGGCGGTGTCGGCTATGTCGTCTGGGACCTGCTTAACCGCTTCGGCATACATATCATCCCACCGCCTGATCCGTTTCTGGTCACGATCAATAACGGTGAGCCCTTCACCGTGCTTTGGCGTCAGGCTGACCCGGCGATCTTGCCGGAAATCGTCGATGTTTCTTTCGATTACGAAAACTGGGAGCTGAACTGGCGTCTTGAAAACAGCTTCGCTTATGTCCGTTGTTTTATTCGAGATTCGACAGGCCAGGTCATCTCCCGTCCGATTTGGGATAAGCTCCACAACGTCAATGAGGATTATTGTACACCGATATCCGGAGTTGATCCCGATGATTTCTTCGTAGTTGCATTCACGACTTGGCGCCCCGATGGGGTGACATCGGAATATGAATACGAGTACATTCCGTGCGATTGCGGCGATGTATGGGGAGACGTGAATGGCGACTTGCAGCTCAATCCCGTCGATGTGGTGTTCCTGGTCAATTTCATCTATAAAAATACCGACAATCGTATCTACCCACCGAATTGGAATTGTCCGAAGCCGATGGGCGATGTGAATTGTGATGATTCGGTAGGCCCGGTAGATATTGTCTACTATGTAAACTATGTCTTTAAGAATATCGACGACTGGTGCGATGACCCATGCTGGTCCGGCCAATCGCCGCTGGTGACGAGTACTTTTGGCACCTCCGGGCCATAACACCCGCCCCCGGGTGTTGGGCTTTACAGGCGGATGGTGGGCGCGTAGCGAGGCAGGTTGATTTGAGATTAAGTCCAGGAGTAACATATAGATTGGCCTGCGTTGGCGCACGCAGCGATTGCGCTGACGCAGGATAACTTCCGTATAGATAGATACTTACACAATCTTAAGGGTGTGACTGCGCAATCTCCTCCGGCGCAAACGGTGAAATCATTGCCTGCCACACGATTGTGAGCGCACATGTATCTCTTCGTTTAATAACGACTTAGCATAATTATTCGTCACCTCTGAATTCGTGGCACACTTCCTGCTATGACGGTTTGGCAGAACCAAAATCCAAACCGAAAGGAAGGTTGCCATGACAACTAAAAAAACTGATTTGAGGATGAGGGGATTTCTCATCTGATACCCTGAGAGTTTTACGACTACGTAAAGAAGGGAAAACTTTGCATGGTGCATATCTGAAGATAGGACTTCGGTATTTGTTACTTCTCGTCATCCTGGTCATCGACACCCGAACCCGGAAGATTATCAAGTGGCTGATCCCGAGTCGGCTGCACCGGGTCCAAACAATCGACATTGGCCCGGCAAGATGAAAAAGGAGAAGGACATGAAGAAGAGTGTGTTGACCGGGCAAAGATTATCGTCGGCTCCGCTTTTCGCTACGTCGGGGCGCCGTGTTCGACGGCGTTTTGTCGCGGTACTGGCCCTCT
>JAJRUJ010000071.1 GCA_024277855.1 Candidatus Zixiibacteriota bacterium | reverse complement strand
AGCTAATGGCCGAATCGAATGTCTGTTTCGCTCTCACCCAATTTTCGGCAACCGCGCCGTTGATTGCGTTCACAGATAAATATCCAATCCTGCGTGCGGCCAGTTTGCCCGGTGTTTCACGCGCCATGGAGGCCACCGCGCTCTCGGCCGACTACAAACATGTCGCCATGATGGCCAATCAACTAACTGAACGCTGCACCCGCGCCGTCTCGGCCAAGGCCGTGTTTTCCACCGACCATGAATTTACTTTCGATCTGCGTCACCGCGCAGGCGATGCCGACGACGGCTATCTCCATGCTGACAAAACCGGCATTCGTGTCATCAACCTGCCGTCGGGCGAGGCCTGTATCGTTCCCTACGAGGGCGAAAAAGAGGGCGACCCCAGCCGGACCGCCGGCCAGTTACCTGTCGCGCTCAACGACGATATCGTCGTGTTGAATGTCAAAGCCAACCGGATTTGCGGTGCGGAGGCGATGTCGATGGCCGCTCAGGAGTTGGTCGAAATCCTTACCCTCGATCCCGCTCGGCAGAATATCGCCGAACTCGGGTTGGGCTGTAACCCTAATGCAGTTATTTCCGGTGCGGTGCTCGAGGATGAAAAAGTCGGTTTTCACTGGGCGTATGGCCGGAGCGAACATTTGGGCGGGGTGACCGGGCCGGAACAGTTTAAATGCCCCGAGAACATTCTCCATGTCGATATCGTCTATGCCGGAAATTGTCCAATCACGGTCAGGAAACTGACGTTCACGTATCCCGACGATACCGAGGAAACGATCATCGAAAATGGCAAGTACGCGATTTTCAATTGATCGGATACAAAAAAATGACCGACCAGCGGCCGACAGTAGCCCTGCACACCTACGGGTGCCAGATGAACGAGTACGACAGTGAACTGGTCGGCTCGATCCTCATCGGGCAGGGATACACGATAGTTGGTAATGGCGACCCGGCCGAAATCATCCTGCTCAACACCTGTGCCGTGCGCGAAACTGCCAATACCCGGGTTTACGCGCAACTTGGCCAATTCATCGCCGGCAAGAAAACCCGGCCGGGGACAATTGTCGGCGTACTGGGTTGTATTCCGCAAAACCTCAAAGATGAATTGCTCGCCAAATTCCCCGGTGTCGACTTCATCTGCGGGCCGGATAATTATCGTGATCTGCCCCAATTAATTGCCGAGGCGCGCGAAACCGCCATACCTCTCACCACGGTCGATCTATCCGAATACGAAACCTACGACGACATCGCACCGCGCCGGGTGCCGGGGGTAAACGCCTGGATCGCCATTATGCGCGGCTGCGACAATTTCTGCTCATTTTGCGTGGTGCCGTTCACCCGGGGACGGGAACGTTCACGCGAAGCCGACGGTGTGGTCGAAGAAACCAAACGCCTCGCCGCCGACGGTTTCAAACAGGTGACCCTGCTCGGCCAAAATGTCAATTCTTATCGAGCAGGGGAGACCGGTTTTGCCGAGCTAATCGACCGCGTGGCGAATGTTGACGGCATTGAGCGGGTGCGGTTTACTTCACCGCATCCCAAAGATTTTCCCGAACATCTTCTGAAAGTTATCGCCGCCAATCCCCGGATTTGCTCACAGATCCATTTCCCGTTGCAGGCGGCATCCGATAGTGTACTCAGACGCATGAATCGCGGTTATACCATGGCCCAATTCAATGATCTGGTCAACTTGATGCGCGACACGATCCCGAATCTTGTCCTGACGACCGATATCATCTGCGGCTTTCCCGGCGAGACGCGGGACGATTTCGCCGAAACCGAGCAGGCAGTGCGTGAGATTGAATTCGACTCGGCCTTTATTTTCAAATATTCACGGCGTGAGAATACTCTCGCGGCGCGGAAGTTTATCGATGATGTTGTAGAGGAAGAGAAATCCCGCCGGGTCACCAAATTGGTCCAGCTCCAGCGTGAAATCTCGGCCAAGAGAAACCGCGAATCGATCGGGCAATCCTATCGCGTCCTGATCGAGGGGAGAGCCAAAAAATCAGCCGACCAGTTCCGCGCCCGTACCGACGGCAACAAAATTGTCCTGTTCCCCAAAAACGATAGTCTCGGCGTCGGGGATTTCTGCAATGTCCGGATCACCGAAGTAACCCCGAACACCCTATTAGGATATATCAGTTGAGTTCACTGCGCTTTGGTTTTCGCCGGGCGTATTCGCTCCTTGGTGTCGAATTGTTTCTCATGGTTTGAAGGACCGAGGGCGAACTGTCTCCCATCTTCTAAGCCGTTTGCTGGTGGCGACAACGTCTCGTCATTTCTCAGTCGAATCACGGAAATTAATGGCGATACTGTCGGCCATTTTGGAGTCAGCCACGAGAGGAATAATGAGTTTGGCTCTCTCTGCCGGATCGGAAATAGTCGTCGATATCCGTTTTAGTTCATTGAAGCGGGTTTCCGACCTGGGATACGGAATGATCCTTGATTGCCCATTCTGAAAGATCACCAACGCTTTATGATTAAGTGCGCTTTCAATCCTCTTGCGATACTTCTCGATGCTCGCTAGAACCCATCCTTCGGGAGGGGTGTCCATATACTTTGGACTGAGATCAATCCAGACTTCGTGCCCAGGCCAATCTGAATAGGTAACGTTCAGTCTTTTTGCATTAACCAGGTATGCCGTATCGACAATGGCGCTGGAGCGATAAAAATCTTGCGCCAATAATCCGGCTGAATCTCGACCGTATTTCTCAACCCAGCCCGCGTAGTTCTCGCCGAACTCCCTACTCAAAGTTGCCATACTCCGGGCACTTTCTCTCGGGCGCTTTGTTTCGAGTTTGATAGGTTGGTGCTTCGGGAGGACTTGCATATTGTTGACGAGAATTGTATCGCCTCGGCGTGTCACCTCATATGGCGGATCGATTAACCGGCCATTGAGAATAAGCCAGCCAGGACCGGGAGTGGGCCGGGCGCTATGCTGTCTCAATGTTTCAACATTCGTCGAATCTCCCAAAACAGATACAATTGCCAGACCCAAACACACTACAGCAACGATCGAAACTATGGCGATTAATTTTCGCATGTTTCTCTCTCCTCAATCATGCTCTCTGGTTTCACCTTATACCTTATGCAACCCACCAAGCTCGGCTTCTCAGAATAATGGGACGGATCTGACCCATTCTCATCAGGAATCACTCGAAACAGTGACCCCGTATTCCTCTGACTATCGGCCGGATTTGGTACCCACTAACTAATGATTCAATTTCAATTTGCGGGAATTTTGTGGTTTGTCAAGTTCGCCTGGTGTCTTTTTTCACAATATGATAAATGTTTTGTGGCTGGCGTGGCCCGCCTTTGGCGGGGCGGACCACCAGTCAGGATCACAGGAATCCTGGCCTTCGGCTGTTTCCTGTTAAGTGGTTGGGGAACGTCCACCTGTGCCGGCCGGTTCCCGAATGCGGTCTCCCTTTTGAACCGCCCTCCGCAGAAGTTTGCTCCCGGAGCGGGAATGTTGTATAATCCACGCCAGGAATTTGGTTCGTGCTAGGCGGGGAGCCAGCGGTGCCCTGTACCCGGAACCCGCTATACCGGGGCTGAATTCCCGCCCGAGGTTTGTCGGGTCTGTGCGTAGGAGCCGTCCGAATGGTGTTGAGGGCCGGGTCTCACGCAACGGGCGATCACCGAACCCCGTCAGGACCGGAAGGTAGCAGCGGTAGGTGCAGCCGTTCGTGTGCCGTGAGTCCGCCCGGTCTGAGTCATGCGGCGGTCACCGCGTTCCGGCCGGAATCGACGGCGGGTGCACGAACCTATTTTTTCTTCGATTGATCCTGCATATTCCTTGAATAATCTGTCGTGATAGTATACCTATCAGTCCAGAAATACAGGCAGATGCTCGACGGAGGAGCCGATGAAACGAATAATTCCCGTATTTTTATACCTTATCGCCGGTGTATGGTTGGTTTCCTGCGGACCGTCCGCCGATGACCGCTGGCAAACCGATATTGATCAGGGAACTGTCGAGTTTGCCGCCAAACGGTTAGCGCCGGCCGAATCACTGTTTACCGCGGCCCTGGCCGAAACCGAGAATTTTCCGAAGGATGATCCTCGAATCGAAGTAACACTCAACAAATTAGCCCGCACCTTAACTTCCATGGGCAAATATGATGAGTCCCGTGAACAGTATGAGCGCCTGCTGGCTTTCAAGGAAGCGGAATTGGGTCCGGATGACCTCGAAATCGGCCGGATTCTCTATACAATGGGCATTCTTTGCGACTGGCGCAGTCGCTGGGATAAGTCAGAACGATACCATACGCGCGCTCTGAGCATTTTCGAGAAGCATCTCGAACCCGACGATGAAGACATCTACCATTGTCTCCAGCGGCTGGCCTGGATCAAACGGATCACCGGTTTTTACGAAGAAGCCGAGTCGCTCTACGTCCGGGCTATCACTATCCGCGAAAAGTCCGCCCAGCCCTATGACGAGGGCTTGATTGCCGATTTGTTGCACCTGGGTGAAGTTTATTCACTGGCGCTGGAATATGAAAAAGCCGAGCCGCTCTACCAGCGGGTGCTCAAATTGCGGGAAGACAATCTCGGCCCTGATGACCCCCTGGTGGCGATTTCTCTCGACCAGTATGCGTCGTTATTGATGGAGATGGGCCGTTCGAGAGACGCCGATAAACTGGTCGAACGTGCCCGGGCCATTCGCAATAAGTGATTTAGTCCATTCCGCCGTGGTTCCGGCCGCCCGCTTTGCACCCCATCTTACGGGTGCTGGCCGGCGTCTTGCACTCATTCCGGGCCGGTCGCCCTTCGCTCATGAGAGACGGAAGACTGCGGAAATTCATTTCTTTCGGGCACGGTCCGTTTGATATTCCTTAGTATGAGACGGCGTGCGATCATCTCCTGCGTTTACCTCGGCTTCTTTTCGCAAGTGGCGCAGGTCATCCTCTTGCGTGAGGCCTTCGGTGTTTTTGCCGGGGTCGAGATGGTCCTGGGGATGATCCTCTTTGTCTGGCTGCTCGGTGTTGCCGGCGGCGGACTGCTGGCACAGAAAATTCGTACTCGGCCAGAGCGACCTTTTAGCGCCCCGGCAAGGATATATGTGCTCGGGGCAATTCTCCTGGCGCTGACTGTTCCGGCAATCAGGTTTGTCCCCCGCCTGCTCGGACTCACTCCCGGCGAAATCCCTGGCTTGTCCACCTCTTTGCTCGGGGCGGTAATCACCCTGACCCCCGTTTGTCTGATCTGCGGTGCGGGTTTTACCCTTAACGCACGGCTTTTCCCGCGCGAGGTCTCGCGTTGGGTTGGTGAAGTATACCTTTGGGAAGCGGCGGGAGCCGCATTAGGCGGACTACTGGTTACGTTCATTTTTATTCCATTTTCGACCCATCTGATCACGGTAATTGGCCTGATTGTCATGACCGGGGTAATTTACTGCCTGCTCTCTTCCAAACCCCATTTTCGTTACACAATCATCTTCGGAGTGTTATACCTGCTGTGGTTTGTGTTGGCCGGCCGCTCGGAATTACTCAAACAACTCGATCGAACGACCCGCGCCGCGCAGATTGGCGCCGGTGAGGTACTCGAGATTGTCGATTCGCCTTATGGTGTGCTGGCGGCTGCCCGCTATGCCGAGCAATATAGTCTGTTTGACAATGGAATTCTTATCAGCTCCTACCCGGATCCGTATAATGCCGAAGAAGCAGTGCATTTTGGTCTTTTGTCCCATCCGCATCCCCAATCGGCGTTATTGATCGGCGGAGGGACCGGCGGAGCGATAGCGGAGGCCTTGAAGTATAAACTTCGGCTTGTCTATCTCGAAATCGATCCGGCAATAATCGAATTGGCTCGGCGACATTTTCCTCGGCAGGCCATCCCTGTCTCCGGACGTTGTCAGGTTGTCGAGAATGATGGACGGCGATATCTTACTCAAACCGATTCACTCTATGATGTTATCATCGTCAATCTCGGCGAGCCGGGTACCGCGCTGGTCAATCGATATTTCACCCGAGAATTTTTCCAGGTCGCCCGCAACCATCTTACCGCCGGCGGTGTATTCTCCTTCCGCGTCGTCTCTTCAGAGAACTATATCTCGCCCGAACGTGCGGTGTTGCTGGCCTCGCTGTATCGGACATTGTCCGATGTTTTCGCCGATGTTGTCGTATTACCCGGTCCGATGAATATATTTCTCGCCGCCGACACCTCCGGCGTGCTGATTTCATCCGCGCAAGAATTTATCTCCCGTCTCAAAAGTCGGGCGATAGCGAATATATATATCAATGAATACACCTTGCCGTTCCGTCTGAATGACGCCGCGTTCGATTATCTGGCCGGAAAACTCGAATCGGTTGACGGCCGCCTGAATAGTGATCTTCGGCCAATCAGCTATTTCCAGAATGCCGTCCTCTGGAACCAGCATTTTGCCGGTGCGGAGAAGTGGCTGTTATTGTCATTACAGAACGTACCGTCCTGGATTGTGCTTTGTCTGCCCGCCGTCTGTGCATTGTTGGTTGGGGTTTTCCGCCGCACCGGCCGCCGACCGGCTGAACGATCATTTCTCTTTTCGCTGGCGATCACGGGTTTGACCGGACTGACCATGGAAATCGTCATGCTCTATTGTTTCCAGGTCTATCTCGGTCAGTTGTATTCACGAATTGGCCTGCTGATTGCCTGTTTCATGGTTGGGTTGAGTATCGGCTCATATCTGCTTACCCGCCGCCCGAAATGTTCATCATGGTTTCTCGCTTTCGGGCATCTGGTCCCTATCCTCGCTGTCGGCGTGTTTTTTGCAATGCTCCGGGTCTATGGACAGGGGACAGCCCCCGTGTTGGTCGCCGAACTACTGTTCTATCTTTCTTCAACGATGTTCGGCCTGCTTGGCGGGGCGTTGTTCGTTATCGCCAACAGATTATATTTGCAGCGATTTGGCAACACAACTCATGTGCCGATCGCGGGAGGTTATGCTGCTGATCTTTTTGGCGCGGCGCTTGGCGCGCTCACCGTCAGTGCAATTTTCATTCCCTTGTGGGGTGTTGGTTTTACCCTCGGGTTTATCGCCGTCGGCAACCTGTCGGCCGTCGTCGCAGTCGGTGTCGTTAGTCGCGGCAAACCGTGAGTTGACTCTCCCGATTTCCGCTTGATTCCAGGCGGATCGGCCATATAATACGGTCAGGGAATGGACAATGAATACTGTCTTTATCGCCATTGTCGGACTCGGCTGGTTTTATCTCGCCTACCGTTGGTACGCCGGTCGGCTCGACCGCAAGATATTTCAACCCGACGATACCCGCGCTACTCCCGGCGTTGAACTCAACGACAACCTCGATTATGTCCCCACTCGACCACTGATATTGTTCGGCCACCATTTCTCGTCAATTGCGGGAGCCGGCCCGATTGTCGGCCCGATTCTTGCTTTTTCGCTGTTTGGCTGGCTGCCGGCCTTACTTTGGATTTTACTGGGATCGGTCTTCATCGGCGCTGTCCATGATTATTCATCCCTGATGGTATCGCTGCGCAACAAAGGTGTCTCGATTGTCGAAATCGCCGGACAATCGGTTTCCGGTCTGACCCGCTGGATTTTTTCT
>JAJRUJ010000070.1 GCA_024277855.1 Candidatus Zixiibacteriota bacterium | reverse complement strand
GTCACCGGCGGTTGCCGCATCGAGATCAAGGGTGTCCCCAAAATCCGGATGATTCCGCGGCTGGTGCATAACGAGGCCGTCCGGCAGCGTTCGTTGCTGGCAATTCGAGACGAATTGCATAAACGCGGTATTACCGAAGAAACTTTTGCCGCTGTTTCGCGCGATGTCACCGAAGATATCAAGCATACTTCATTCGAACCGATTCGTCAGGCATTGAACGCCGGTTGGCGGGTAAAAGCAGTTGTCCTGCGGAGATTCAAAGGGATCCTCAGCCGGCCGACCCAGCCGGAAACGGTATTCGCCAAGGAGATTATCGACCGGGTGCGGGTGATTGCCTGTCTGGACAGATTCCCCAACCTGATTCATTCGGACGCATTGGGTCATAATCTTCTCTCCGGCGAGTGGGCACGGTTGCGCCGTTCGACCGGTTCCCGGGACGACGATACCCTGGTCATCACCTGGGGACCGGCGACTGATGCCGAGCGTGCCGCCGAAGAGATCGAAATCCGCGCTCGCGAAGCGACGATCGGCGTGCCCGCCGAAACGCGACAGGCGCTTTCCGACGGGACTAATGGCTTCGAACGAATCCTTCCCGGTCCCGAGCGAATGTACCCGGATACCGATCTCCCACCACTGGCGGTAACCGAAGAATTGATTGCGTCGGCGCGCGCCCGGTTGCCCGAACCTCCGTGGGAACGGGAACAACGGTATCGCAACCTGGGTATACCGTCGTCGCTGGCGCTGCATTTGTCCCGATCACCCCGGGCCAAACTGTTCGACCGCCTCTGTGACGAGGCCGGCGCGCCACCGGCGAAGGCGGCGGTTTATCTGGTAAGTACACTTCCCGCGCTCACCCGGCGAAACGAACACGGGGTTGCCCTGGATGAGGATGAAATTGTCGCGATCGTCCGAGAGGTTCTCGATCGTAAGTTCGATTTTGCCATGGTCGAGTTAATTACCGAGGGTATGCTGGCCGGGCGCTGGACCAATCCCCGTTGCGCGCTGGAAAGCAGACACCTGATGCCGGTTAGTGACACCGAGGCGGAATACGTGATTGAACGGGCGTTGGCCGATGTCGATCTTGAAGGGCTTGACCAGGCAAAACGTGAACGGCACCTGATGGGGTTGGTTATGGAAAATCTTCGGGGACGAATCAGCGCCGGACGGGTCGCCGAGATGTTGCAGGCCCGGATTCGTGAAATCGGAGTCGAGCAGAAAACACAACTCCCGGCAAACCGGACGGAATCATAAACATGTCGACTGATAGTAAATACAAGGGGTATCGCGGCGCGGCTCTGGACACATTGAAAAATTTTGATGTTCAGGTCTGGAGCGAGGTTGTCGTGCAATCCTCCCGTGGCGAGTTTACCGGCATCGTCCTGCCCCGTGCCGAGACCGCCGATAAAGATCATATTGTTCTGAAACTGCACAACGGGTATAACGTCGGCGTTGTCGTCGGCACTATTACCGATATTGTCGAGCATGGGCGCAAGGAAGCGCACTATAAAATCCCCGAAAAAGAGTTCCCGACCGACCCGCGCAAGCCGAATGTCAAACTCCTGGGCACCGGAGGAACCATCGCCAGCCGGCTTGATTATCGGACCGGTGCAGTGATTCCCGCATTCTCACCGGGCGAACTGTACGGCTCAGTACCTGAACTTGCCGATATCTGCAACCTGGATACCGAAAAGCTGTACGGTGTGTTTTCCGAAAACATGGGACCGGAGCAATGGGCGGGCACTGCTGAGGCCATCGGCCGGGAAATCGCTAACGGTATTGACGGAATTGTCGTTGGCCACGGTACCGACACGATGCATCACACCGCGGCCGCGTTGTCGTTTATGGTCCAGGGAACGCCGGTGCCGATCGTCATGGTTGGCTCTCAACGCTCGTCCGACCGGCCGTCTTCCGATGCCGCAATCAATTTGATCAACGCCACCCGCACCGCTGCCGAGGGGAAGATTGCCGAGGTGATGGTTTGTATGTTTGGCCCGACTTCCGATCAATACGGTCTTCTGCACCGGGGTACCCGGGTGCGGAAGATGCATTCGTCGTACCGCTCCACCTTTCGCACTATCGGCGACATTCCGTTGGCTACGGTCTCGCGTGAAGAATTCAATTACCTCCGCGAGGACTATCGGCATCGACGCGATGACCGGGAGGTAAAAATAAATACCGCGTTCGACGAGATGGTTTCCATCGTCTATTACTACCCGAATATGCGGCCCGATATCATCGATTCCCTTACCGATAACGGTTATAAAGGGATCGTCATCGCCGGTACCGGCCTGGGGCATGTCAACAAACCGCTGTACCCTGCGCTCAAGCGGGCGGTGGCCAAAGGTGTGGTAATCTATATGACGGTGCAGACCCTCTGGGGGTATGTACAGATGTATGTCTATGACACCGGACGGGATATTATGGAAATAGGTGTCGTCCCGGCGGCGAATATGCTCCCGGAGGTTGCCTATGTCAAACTCGGCTGGGTCCTTGGCCAGACAACCGACCCTGAGCGCGTGCGTGAAATCATGTTGACGCCCATCGCCGGTGAAATTACCGAACGCGAACCGCACAACGGTTACCTGATCTACCAGGGCGGCATCCCCGAAGTCGAGGATTTTATCTCTCATTACAAAAAGTAAATTCCAATCGGCGAGTGTAACCCACGTGGTTCTTATCTCCCGTTGGTGACTTAAAATTCCTGCAGTTCATAAAATAAATTCTACACCAGAAATTCGACCAACCCGAATCAATCTTGATTCACCCCCGCGTCATACTGAGTTGTCATTAATGGCAATATGAATATCCTTTGAAGTAATGGTTGATGGTGTCGCCAGTCGGTATTCTTGCGGGTATTGGATCAATCGAATAACCGGCACATTTTTCATCCCGTCTTGTATTGACAATTATTTTGAAATGCTCAAATTGTCAAAGGGCACATATAGATTTATTTCACGTGTGACTCGTTTGAACCAGCGATAACTTGTTCGGTTAACGCCGGAATTGTATCGATATCCTAAAGGTGATCTCAATGGCCATTTGGTGGCGTGAGAAATTTGTTTCTTATATAATACTATATTGTACTGGCCGTTCTCCGCCTCCGGAGCCGGGAACCTCGACACAAAAACTGGAAACTATGATGGTTGTAATCTCAAGGAGGAACTATGGGAATTGATAAATGCGTTCGTCTTGGAATCATCGTCTGCATGGCAGTCTGTCTTCTGGTGGGTATGGCGTCCAGTGCGGCTGCGATCGGCAAAGGCGCTCCCCCGGAACTCAACCCACTGGGGAATTGTGCAACTCCCAATGACGATGGTATTATCGGCCAAGTCCAGGCCAAACTGGGGGAAGCGGTCGCCATCCCCGTCTATATCGGCAGCGACGACTGTATCTATAATTATAAACTTAGCTTTATTATTCCCCCGGAAGTCGACTATGATAGTGTCGTGTTGGCCGCCTGTCCGCTCGGTCTCGACAGCGACATGCCCCGCTGGGAGGACTCGACCAGGACCCTTACCGTCGAACATTCCAACGGGGGCACGTGCTATACTCCGGATATTAACGATGTATTCCTCTATATTTGGGTAAACACGCATTGTAAGGAGCTGCAGGATTTCACCGCCGATGTGGTCTGGCCGGCGGACGATCCGGATGCCCCCGAGATCTATCTGGGCCACGACGACTGCAACCGCGATCCGCTGTCGCTGACCGACGGCAGTGTCTACATTGAACCGGTCAACATCGCCTTTGATATATCCGCTGAAGTTGGATTGATCGGTGATAGCGTCACGGTCACGGTCACTTGCAACAACGATTATGAGCTTAAAGCGTTTATTCATCGATTGGCGTATGATCCAGCTGTTTTGGCCCTTGCCAATCCGTTCTTTGATCAGGCGCCACGAGCCGATGGAGCCATCATGTATGGCGGGTGTGAAGCAAGTTGTCTGACGGTCTATGGCGTAAACGACAATGGCTTCGGTCTCTCCGATGAAGTCGGAGCTGAGCTTTACTATATCACTTTCAAAATTATTTCCCCGGTTGACGACATCACGGGTGCGGTCTGGTTCGAAGCGCCGGATTCTACCCACGACGTCTGGGCGCTTGATTGTGAGCAGAAGCTCGAAGAATTTGCCAACGTGACCTATGGCACCGGCTCGGTGACTGTGCCGCCGTACCTGGCGACATTCGATATTGGTGAGGCCGTCTGGAGCAATGAAAACCTCTGCGAATTCACCGTGCCTCTGTATTTACAGAACAATTTCACGGTAACCAATTTCCGGATCGCGATGAAATATATCGATGATCTCGGCGCCGATTTGTACTTCGACGATTTGATCTCCGTGGACGATCTGTATTGGCCGATGACCGGAGACGATCAGGAATGCACAATCGGCGGGTATCGGTACGGTGAACTTGAAACCTACGGCACGATCTCGATCCCCCCGTCGGAGGACCTGCGCAAAATCGGCGATCTGGTTTTTCACCTGGATAACGTCTCTCCCGGAGTGACCACCGATTATCTGCTCGAGGCAATCAATAGCGGCTGTGACGGTGACTACGATACCTGGGTGCGAACCTACGATGAAGTCCGCCTCTATACCGATTACCAGTTTGCCGATGTCCAGACAGTTTTCGACCCCGGATCAATCATAACCGAGGATGGGCTGATCTGGATCAACCTGCCCGGGGTCAATGGGACGTGCGATAAGTGGGGCGAGAACTGCGAATACCGTGAGAGTACCTCGTTTAACGTCAAGTCCAACGTCGATCTCGATATATTGACCTTCGCCGTTCCCTGGTCGAACGACGATTATTGTGTTCGTGGAACTGACTTGCAGCCGGGCGTCGCCGTCGAGGTCAATGCCGACTCGACCGAGGCGCTGATTACCATTTATGACATCACGGCTTCGGCGGACTGGAAATGGTACGGTTGTCTCGAGTTTACCAATGCAGAATATAATGAGGTTTGGGGTGACATCTGGGTCGAAGACATCGCCTTTACCGAAACCTGCGCCAGCCAGGTCACGCCGACATCGACCGGATCGGCAGGGGGACTGCATCTCGAGGCGTTGCCGATATCGGTCGTATCCTGCCAAAACCTTTCTAATGGCGGTATTGCCCGCGTCACCGCTGTGCCGGATCGGTTCGAACTGTTGCCCAACCACCCCAACCCGTTCAATGCCTCGACCACCATTGAATTCAACCTGTCCGAACCGGCCCACACTACGCTGGAGGTTTACAACGTGACCGGTCAGCGGGTGAATGTGCTGCTTGATGCCTACACTGAGGCCGGTCGACACTCGGTGTGGTGGGACGGCACAAATGCTCAAGGTGACGGCGTAGCCAGCGGGATGTATTTCTATCGCTTGCGGTCGGGTAATCTCTACGATACGAAGAAGATGGTTCTGATGAAATAAAGTTGCCGGGGCAAATGGTCCGGCTGACTGTTTGTAAAAAATACGCCGGGGAGCGTTTTCGCTTCCCGGTGTTTTGTTTTTGTCGCAACCGACCTGCGACGGACTAACGTTTTCGCATCAGGTACATCGTCCGCTGGGATTTCGCAATCGGCATGGTATGAATGAGGGAGAATTCGGACGAGAACGCGTCTGCAAAATCTTCTTTCGTGTAGTGATCGAAAATATCCTCGCGGGTACGCAACAACCGCTGTACCTGCGAATCGCATTTGGGGACGAATTCAATAATCAACCAATCGGCAATTTGGGCAAAAAACTCGGCGATTTTCGGCAGCGGGACATTGTTGGAAATTGCCAGGTGATGGACTAACGCCAGGGCCAGCACCAGGTCGGCGGGACCGCGCTCGACAAACGACATCCGCTCGTTGTGTTGCCAGCCGATCCCCGGGGAAGGGTTGGTCAGATCGCCCAGAAGTGGCAGGAGATTCGCCTGCTTCTCATTTTTGACCTCGCGATAATTTTTTTCCACCGCCGCCGGGTCAATATCGAAACACACAACGTTGGCTCCCGTACCGGCGGCGATGCGACTGAATACGCCGACATTACCGCCCAGGTCCCAGACAGTCGCGGGCGCGGCTTCGCGGACAAAATCTTGGACAAGTTGTGCTTTGTGTTCACGGGCGGCATTCGAATAATTCGTGTCGTTGTAATAATTGCCCCATTCGGTTCCGGACGGTGTCCAGTCCAGGCGGCGGATCGCACCGGCGAGATTGTCGATTAGTCCTAACATCGCCGTCCGCCCGACTTTTCGTTGGGTCGGTTTTACTTCCCGGTTGGCATAGCGTTTCTGCGATTTGGCGTGCAGATGAATGTGTGAGAGCAATGAGAATGAAAACCTGGATTTTAGCGGCAATAGTGATGCCGCCAGATCAAGCGGAATACCGTCGATATACTCACGCATCAGCAATTGCAGCCGGACATCGACCTGGCTCATCAGGGCCAGCGGCGCGAGAAAATGCTGGCAAAACTGCCGATACCCCACCCACGGCAGTCCTTCCATATATTTCTCCAAGGATAAAGTGTCGATCAGACACGGTTTTCCGGCAATGAACTGGATGTTATAGGCCGATGCATCACGCAACGACATTCCCAATTCCAGAGCGATCTTCTGGATTTCGAGCGTAGCCAGCGCGGCGTCTTTAAACTGGCCGAAACACCATTCGTATGGATAGGAGATATACGGGACTACTTCCGGTCGGATGATTTTATAGGCGACAGCGGCCTCCGCCGGCGGGATCTCGACTTCCTGGTGGGGGATGAGCAACTCTGCAGCAACCAACCGCTCATACAGACCGGAATGCATCAGCACATCGTAATTGTCTCGGAAACTGGTATTGACCTGGCGGTATAACGTCCCCTCGCGCCAAAAAAGAAACCCGCAAGGGTCCCGAAACGAGCCGGGAACCAGACAATCACTGGACATCGTCGTTCGAATCACTACGGCGTGAGAATACCCTGACAAAAAACGCTTTCACGTTTTGCCAGAACATCTTGAGGGCGAAGAGTGCGCCCAAAAGAAAGGCCAGCGCCATTTGCAGGATATAGCTGCCGGTACCCGGGTCAATATAGGCGTACGCCGGGATGGCCAGAATACCGACCAAAATGGTCGCCAGGACTACGACCCGCACAATTGAATATCTGATGACTTTTGGCATGGGCACAATTTCAGTGATCGGGTTCCATTTCCAACATGACGCCCATAATCTTACATCATGCGTGCAGATGAGTCAAGGGGCGAAGCGGGCGAGGGGTTAAATTGTCCGCAACGGGTAATTATAGGCATTGCCAAGCGATTTTCGGGATTCCTGCAGTTCACGCAAAAATTGTCCGCAGTTGCTGCCAATGTTGTTCTCCTCACGTTCACCAAAGGAGAACACTACCTGATACCCGGCGTCCGCTAATTTTCTGATAGTTGGATGGTCGGTGTCCTCGGGCCGGATATTGGTGAGAATGTCGTTTTCTTTGGCTCGGTGGGTGGGATTAACCGGCGTGATTTTAATCAGAAACACCTCCGGGTCGAAATATTCAAGCAGTTTTGTCGCGGAAACCGGCAAATTGTCAGCCAGGGCGAAATTGAGCGTGACCTTGCGCTCGCCCGGCCGATGAAATGCCCGGCCATATTCGGCCATTTCGGCAAATCCCATCTTCGGCACCGGAATCAGCCAATCGCGGGTGGATCGATCGGTCGTATGGATCGAAAACTGCAATTGGAAGCGTCCCCGGTAGAGTTTGTCCCGGATCCCCGTCAGTTGATTAAAGAACCGGCTCGCGCCACGCGGACCGATTGTCGAAACCGACGGGAACAATCCCGGCGCGTCGAACCGTTCCGGCAGTGCCCGGAGGACGTCGATCACTGCCGGGTTGTAAGCCGGGTCGCCCATCCGGGCAAACTGGATTTTCCATTGCCGCGTATTAACTTTTTTGTCTGGAAAGTGCAAATCGACTAAAAAGTCCAATTGGGCGAGAATATCCTCCGCGCTGAGTTTCCCGTAATAAAAATGTCCCGCGTCGCAAAAACGGCACTTCCCCGGACAACCGTAGAGGGTCGAGACAATGTTGACCCATTTCTCATCGCGGGAACGGGGTGGCTGGACTGACTCAACAAATTCGATACAACGGCCGACCTCGGTCTCGGCGATATAGACCGCCGCCAGGTTGTCATTGCCGGTGTGGGCGATGATTTTCATTGGTGTCCTTCTCGTATGGCCGCGGCGACGGCCATCGCCGCTCTGATCCCATCCCCGACACTGATCGTTGCTTGTCGAAACAGGCCATTGTGCACGTCCCCGGCGAAATGCAGCCGACCGGCCAGAGTCAATTCGTTTTGCCGGGTTTCCCCCAGCGATTTTATTATTTCGAGGTTTGGCGTCCGGCCGATTGCAAATACCAGATAGTCGGCAATCAACTCTTTCCTCCGGGCTCCCTGGGCGAGACGAATCGATAGCTGGAGCTGACGGCCTTTTTGGTAAATCCCGGTTAGCTCCGCGTCCGGAATAATCTCGATCTGCCGGTGATTTTGTGCCCTTTCCTTCAAAAGAGAAAGGCCGCGTGTTTGTGCCCCTCGGTGGATGATTGTTACCGTGTTGGCTCGGGCGAGATTTAACGCATAGTCAAAAGCCGCGTCGCCGCCGCCAACAACTATAATCTGTTTACCGCGAAAATCGACAAGCGGGTAGGCCTCATGAAATACGCGGGTTGCCGCCTCCGGCGGGATCGGCAAATCGGTGAACCGGTGAGCGATCGTCCCGGTTGCCACGACCAGAAACCGGGCCGCATACTGATTGCTTTCCGTACTTATGATAAATTCGTCTTCGTAAAACGAAACCTGTTGCACTCCTTCGTGAGTGATTTCAATCTGTAGTGTTTGCAGATGTTCTTCCAGGCGGGTAACTAACTCCGATCCGCGAATACCGGTCGGAAATCCGGGGTAGTTTTCCACCAGGTTGGCGTTGCGCAGCAGCCCGCCAACGGCGTCCCGTTCAAAAATGACAAATTTAATCCCCTGACGTCGCAGTTGGATTGCGGCAGCCACCCCGGCCGGACCGGCACCGATGATGATAACCTCAGGACGGGGCACGATCAGGGCAACTCTCGTTTCATAATCATGATTACCCCGCCGAAACACTCGCCGAGTGCACACACTTGCCAGGCCTCCGGGTTTTTTTCGGCCAGGATTTCGCCGACTTTGTTCCCGGTCTTGGTCATCACCGACATAATTTGATGCTCATAGAGTTTGCCGTCACGGATGACCACCAGCAGTGTTCCGCCCATTACCTCGCCCAGTGCGGCCACGCTCCAGCCGTCGGCCTCACCGTCTCGGATTACTTTTTCCAGCCCTTCGCGGGACTTCCAGGTGGCCGGGATCAACTTATGTTCCACAATCTGCTCCCAGGTATATGATTAGCCGGACCAACTCAATTCTCGGCCTCAGGGTTAACCAATGTCTCTTTTGCAGCATGGCTGAGACATTTGATCCGGCATTCGCGTTTGAGTGCTGCGCTCAATGATTTGTACTCCTCAAAATAGACCAACTCCACCGGCAACCGTGACCGGGTATACCGCGCGCCTTTACCGGCGTTATGCGCAGTCACCCGCCGGTCGAGGTCCTGCGTATAGCCGGTATAATAACTCCCATCAGCGCATTGCACCAGATAGACATAAAATCGAGTCTTCATCTTGGTTCGCCCCGCCCCCTGTTCCATTTGGGGAACATACACAGCAAGCGTGAATACATCGAGCAAAATCGCGGTTTTACCGTCCGGAGTGAAAAACTGTTTTTCTTTGCGCGAAAATTACCCATCTTTACTTCATCTGGTCTGCGGCAAAGAATCCCGGTCGACGCCCGTAAAACGAACGATAGGATGGTCGGGTGGACCGGTTCAGGATCGGGTATCGAAAGGCCGATTATAATGTAAGAGTGGATGGTCGGATTTAAAAAATCCATCCCGAGATTCCACGACGATGTAGTGTCGGGTTTTTTGAGCAAAGGGCAATTGGAGGTATAGCAGTGGCCAACATTAAAGAAAAAAAAGGTGTCATTGGGATCTTAACCGGCGGTGGGGATGTTCCCGGTCTCAATCCCGCCATCCGGGCGGTGACTATCTGCGCGTTGCGGGAAGGATATCAGGTTATCGGCCTCAAACGGGGTTGGGCCGGGTTGACCGAAATTGTCCGCGATTCGTCGGTCGACAACAGCGATAATTACCAAATCCTTACTGAGGACCTGGTTAACAAGACCGGGCGGACCGGCGGCACTTTTCTCCATACCTCCCGCACCCACCCGGGCCATATTGCCAAAAACGACATCCCCGAACATCTGCAGGCGACATATTCTGCGCCGATGAATGATCTTACGGCCGAAGTAATTAAGAATCTCGATTTTCTCGGTATCGATTATCTGATCCCGATCGGCGGTGATGACACCCTCAGTTATGGCGTCCATCTGTATAAACAAGGTGTTAAAGTGGTGGCGATCCCCAAGACGATGGACAATGATGTCCCGGGGACCGATTATTGTATCGGCTTCAGCACCTGCGTGACCCGTACGATCCAGATGACCAACAGTCTGCGCACGTCGGCCGGTTCGCATGAGCGTTTTCTGGTGCTTGAGGTTTTCGGTCGCTATGCCGGGTATACCGCAATGTTGCCGACTATGGCCGGCGCCGCGAATCGCTGTGTCATTCCGGAATTCAAATTTGATATCAATCGTCTTACCGAACTCCTGGTCGCCGACCGCAGGAAAAACACCAGCAACTACTGTGTTGTGTTGGTCTCCGAGGGTGCAATGTTTGAAGGTTCTGAGATGGTCTACCAGGATATGGCCCGCGACGCCTACGGTCATGCCAAACTTGGCGGCATCGGCGATATTGTCTCCGCGCAACTGAAGGAGCTGTCACCAAAATTCAATAATGGTCGGCGCATCGATTGTATTACGCAAAGACTCGGCTACCTCGTGCGCGGCGGCGATCCCGATGCGATTGACTCGATCGTCCCGATGGCCTACGGGAATCTGGCGCTCGATCTCATCCTCGACAAGATCCACGGGCGTCTCGTCGTGCTCAAAAACGGCCGTTACGACAACGTGCCGCTCGATGTCGTCACCAGCATCAAGAAATTCGTCAATATCGAGAAGCGTTACAATCAGGAACGACTGCGCCCCCACTATAAGAGCTTCGAGATGCAGCCATTGTTCATCATGACCGGTGATTGATTGAATGACCGGGCCGTAATAATCGGGCTTCGCCTTGTGCGAAGCCTTCTTTTTTGTGGTTATCAACGTTTTCACGGGGATCATGAAGGTCCGACTTTGCCGACCGGCGGCCCGATACACGTCATCAGTTTAATGCAGGTAGACGGGTCTGCAACCACCAGTTGCAGATACTTCTCTTGCACAAACCGGGCCAATCGAATTGGTCTATTTGTCATTGTCGGCCAGGCGAATTGTGGTAATAGTACCGCGGTAAAGTGCTTGGTTTAAATCGTTATCGATATACAACGTCGATGCCCGGTCAATTAATTTTTCCGCTTCGGCTGACTCACCCAGACCGGCATGTGCTTCCGCCAATCGGCGAATGTTGAAAGGGTTTTGCAGGTCTGTCTGTCGAAATTCGGTCAAGGCGTCGGTGAAATTGCCCTCAGCCAGCGCGATCATTACGGCCAATTCATAATACATCATTACCAATTTAGGATCGTTTCGCGATTCTGTCGCCGCCAGATACTGTGTAGCGCGTTCACGGGCAGTTTCCGGGTCGTTTTCGTGCACGGCCACCATGGCTGAATTATAGAGAAAATATTGTTCACCGGAGGACTTGAGAACATCCGAAAGGGACGACTCTCGATATAATTTGGCCGCCCGACGGTATTTCTTCATCGCCTCGTCCGGCCGGTTGTCGGCCAGCAAGACACGCCCCATCCGGTTCAGGTCCTCGGCCATTGCCGGGATATTGTCGGCTTGTCTGGCCAGCCTAAATGATTTGTTCAGATAGGCCAACGCCGAATCCAGGTTCCCCTCATCGGCAAAGGAAACGGCCATGCCAAAATATGCCAGCCGTTGATGGTCGACATTCCGCGCTCGTTCAAGCAGTGTCCTGAGTTGCATGCGTGCCTCGGCGTGCTGGCCCATACAATTGAGGGCCGAGGCCACGCCGCCGTATGCCACAAAAAAATACGGATTTTTCTTGAGTGCTTTTTCGTAATAGAGCAACGATTCGCTGAATCGACCCATGCGTAACATTAACTCGGCATACGAGTCATATGGATTTGGGTCACTGGGGATCAGTTCGATGTATCTCATAAATGCCTTCTTGGCATCTTCGTAATTGCCCAGGTAGCTCGAGGTATAGCCGATCATGTTGTAAGCGGGGGCATAATCCGGGTTGATCTCAACCACTTTCTTATACTCAACCGCAGACTTGGCGTATTCCTTCATATACCAGTAATACCTGCCCAAAAGAGCACGCGCGCGTTCATCCTGGGGGTACAACGTTACCAGTCGGCGGTAACAATCACCCTCAGAGTCGCGTTCGCCGCGAATCCGCGCCCACTCGGCCTTAATCATCAATCGCTCACCTTCGCTGACCCGGTCAGCCAGGCTCATTGCTTTTTCCAAATGACGAAGTTTCTCGTCGCTGCGCAGGTCGGTGGCGGCCAGATACAGGTAGGCCAGCGCGAAATTCGAATCGAGAGTAATCGCTTCACGATAATAATGACCGGCCTCAAGCGGACGCAGTTTTTCATTCAGTTCACGCCCCGGAACAAAAAATTGGCGGGCCTGATCGGAGCTTGTGGTGATCGGAATCTTTTCAACACCGGAATTAGAGCAGCCAGCCAGAGCGGAGACAAGTAATCCAATTCCCAGAGATATTAAGATTATCAGTCTGGTCAGGCCAGGCGATTGTTTCTTCCAAGTCCTCATCATTCTCCATTCCTCAAACCGGCACTGCTTAATGGTCATTGCCGATCCCGATCCGTCCTGATCGAAATTGGCCTATGCTGTTTTTTTCGGACGTTTGGACCAAATTGTTTACCGGGAATGGCGGTAACCCAGTATGGGGATAATGGGTTACGGGGCCGCGTTGGGTCTTGGTCATACCAGGATGTGGGGAGCCGCACAATGCTACCGCCTATTTGCACCGGAGGCCGGTTTCGTCTCGAACATTCACGATTGGCAGGGTGATACTGCAGATTGACGGAGATACAACCACGAACACATGTACTCAACACAAGGGGACATCAACTGTGTCGGATTCGAGGCACTGAATGCGGCGCCGACTGCCGAACAGGAAAAGTCTCTTATGCTGCCTCACGTTGGACGCGGTTTTGTCTCCGTCCGGTGACTTACTACGGAGTGACTCCAAGAGATATTGCCGATGCCGGTTCAGGAAAAACCTTTTCCAACTCCTCGAACAGTGTGTCAAGGTCTCGCAGAAACCGTTCCCTTTGTTCCCGGCTGAATTGTTCGGCAAGATTTTGATAATATTCGATACCGGCGATCAAATTACCCTTGAAGTCCGAGAGGCAATTCGCCGTTTTATCCATCAGCCCTTCTGAGGCCGTTTGGAGTTCCTGGCGGAAGTTCTCAACATAAAGCGACAACTCCCGGATGAACATATGCGGACGGTCGGAATCGGTCAGGAGAGACAGTCGTCCGTAGATATGGCTGACCATCTCCTCCAGAGAGGCAATTTTGGTAAAGTTCACGATGTTTGGGCCACAGCAAATTGCCGGCCGTGCATCTTTATCGATGCCGTACTTTAAAGTCACGCTACCGGCGAGATCGTTACAAAGGCATGTCTTGTGGAGCACATGGTTCTTCGTCTCGGCTAATTGCGGCGAGAGAGGAGCATGCTCGGCGATTTGCTCCAGTTTCTGCCGTTGGTAGGATCTCGACGCATGACAGATCGGAATCCGGGTAAATTCAGTATCGGATGCCAGGAAGCCTTTCGGACATGGACTGCCGGGCTTGTTCGCATCAATTCGCTGACGGCGGGCTTCTTCGCTCGCCGAATTGCGCAGGCTCCAGAATGGGACTCCAAGGGGAGAGCGGTCGCTGAGGAATACGTCACCGTCACCGGCCCCCGACAGCTTCTTTAGATGAATATCATCAACGTTGGTTACTTCCGGCACCAGCAGGAAGGGTGTTCCCCAGCCGGTGCCGTCGACTCCGTAGTATTCCAGGAGGAACCTGTTTTCATCGGCGGTGCCTATTCCGCCCTGCACTGTGACGCGAACCTCGTATGGCGAGTGAACCGGGGCACGTTCCATGCGGACAAGTGCTTTGTTGTACAGTTGGTGGAGACGATCGATCAATTCCGTCTTTTTGCGTCCAAACTCTTCCAGGATGGGCCCCATCAGACATCCTTCGGTTGCGAAGGCGTGACCTCCACAATTAAGTCCGGATTCAATCCTGTATTCTGAAACCCACAGTCCCCTCTTTGCCAGATATTTACCCTGGACCATGGCTGAGCGGAAGTCGCTCACCTTCAAAACGATTCTCTTACGGAGAAGGCCTTTGTCGTCCGGGAAAAAATCTTCAAAGCTTGCCAGGTAACCATAAAGGCGCGGATTAATCCCCGCGGAGAAAATGATGGATGAGCGTAACGAGCTCCTGGCGTAACCTCGCAGCGCCGCCATGGCATCAGAAAATTCCGGTGGAAGCTTGTTGCCATTCCGGTAAATATCACGGTCCACTTTTGTCATGATATTCACATCGATGCTGCCGGGCGTTACCTGGCGACGCAGAGCATCCTGCATCCGGGCTTTTTCTGCCGGGTCCGGCATCGTGAGCATCTCGGTATAGGTTTCCTTGAGCGGCGAGTCAGGAAGCATTTCAAAGTAGCGGGTAATCTCGCTCCCCGGTTCAAATGCCGAAGACTGTAATGTCCTGACCTGGTCCCGGACCAACTCATCGACAAGATCCAGATAAGCAGTGACCCGGTTGGCCCGGGCGTCTTCATCGTCAATAGCTATTTCCAGGTATTGCAGGCCGAGCCTTCTGCAATAGTATTTCCTCATCTGCTCGATAAGAACATCGTCAACAAGCGATATCGCCGACGAGATACCGTATTTCGCCACTCGCAAGGGCGTGTCAATACTGAACCCGGTGCCCATAACCGGTATGTGAAATAAGTGGGGGCTTTTCTGTGCTGAAATATCCATACCGTCAGTATGTTTCGCTGGTACACCAATGTCAAACAATTACAGCTCCGACTTAGACAATTCTGCAGTCGGTCCAGATTTCTTTTTAAAGAAATTCCTTTTCGCCCACCGCACCCAAACTGTCATACGTCTGAATCGCTGATTCGCCGACCCTGTGGAGGTCCGGTTCGTTGCCTTTTGACAACTCAGGCAAAGAATGACTTTCGCCATCTCCACGGCAAGGGACGGCCGCCTTTGCCAAGCGGCGGTTCTGGGATAGTGACAGTGTCTGGTCGATCCAGCCCGCGCTTAAGCTTCCCGTTTGAAATGAGCGTGGAAATTTCTGTTTAACATAATTGAAACAGAAGGGATCGGGGGCGGCCCGTGTCACAATACCCTGCGAATGATAATTTATCTATAAGATCCTGGCCCCAAGCATATTACGCCGCCCGATATGTCCTGCCGATATCCCGCTGAAGAAAGGGAGTTCTCTGCTGGTTTTCTTGGTTTTGACAAGGTTTCATAATCCGCTTGTCTTACAGTCCGGTGGCCCGTTGGTTGGCAGACGTGAGGATCGGAATCAAACTCGCGTTGTGGCACAAGGACTTACACGTCTCGGCCACCCGTTCCCCTATTTGCAATCATCGACTGGCGCTATTATCTCGATATCACCCTAATGTTTTATGCCGAACTTCCCCTGCTTATTGAGCAGATTCTGCGTCGTAATGGACGGCAATATCATGAGTGTCTGTCGAGGATAGGATATCCCTGGCTTTTTGGACATCATCAGGCGAGCCGTGAGCGACAACCACGAACTTGTCGGATTTGATCGCTTTTTCGTACTTCAGGATGCTATCTTTGGGGATGCCGATGCTGAAGAGCCCCGCGCTGGAGAAAATGCCGTCGCCGACTCCCATGGCAATTAGCTTAGGGAGTTTCAATGCACCTTTTGCGTTGGCGGTAGCCATCAGGGAGTTAAACTTCCCATCAGTCCGGGGAACAGCCCTCCCAGTCCGCTGGTGATAAATTCCACTGCAATGGCCGCCAACAGCAGGCCCATAACCCGTGTCACAATATTCATCCCGGTTTTCCCTAACGCCACGGCGATCGGTGTTGCCAGCCGAAGAGCTACCCAGACGATCAGGGCAACGACCAGGCCGCAGGCCACAATGAACCCGGTATCAAACCAGCTGGACGTCTTGTCGACATAAATAATCACCGTACTCATCGCGCCCGGTCCGGTCATTAGCGGGATCGCCAGCGGGACAACGGCTACGTTGTCCTGGTTGGCCGCTTCCTCGGCTTCCTCCGGAGAGTGCCTGCTTCCGCTTTGTTTGGCGTGCAGCATTGCCAGGGCCATAAGTAACAGGAGAATACCCGCCGCGATGCTGAAGGCCCCCATGCTGATGCCGAAAAAATGTAAAATCATTTCCCCAACGAAAGCGGTTACGGTCAATACTACCGCAACAGTGATTGCTGCTGTTCGGACCGTCTGTTTTCGCTTCGCCGGTGACTGGTCACCGGTCAATGATACAAACACCGGGATGGCCCCGATGGGATTTACAATAACCAGTATAGCGGTGAATATTTGAATGTATTGATTGATGGCCATAGTGTTGAATTTAGGTCTGCTTTTGATCTTTTCCAAGTGTCATTCTAAAGCATCCGATACATTCCCTTCCGGCAGGAATAAATGATCCGATCGCATATAGGTCATGAATGACAATCCCCGGAATGGCTTGATGCCGGGACTTATGGTTTTTCCCGGTTGGATTCCAAGTCAAATAATATCTCCAGGCTGAGCTGTCTTCGCAAAATACAGTCGATCCCCGGCCGGACGAGTTTTGGATTTCGTCTGGGGGAAACAGAGAATAACAAGCGCGATCAGAAGGGAAATCCGGCGAGGAGAAAGCGGGTCCGAAAAAATGTGAAAAGCACCCACGCCCTTTAAAAAGAAGGGAAAATAGAAAACCCGTCGTCCCGGAGAAGACCTGCGGAGAGACGGGTTGTCTTTTCTCAAATGGTGGAGGCGGGGGGAATCGAACCCCCGTCCGAAAGTCCGTCGGAAAAGCCGTCTACCTGTATAGTCGATCTTTTAATCTTCGCCCGAAACGACGCCGGTCGACAGGCTGCGAGTCGGACTAGTTCGGTGTAAGTTTCGCTTCGGCCCCCGAACGTGGCTGTCGGCTAGCCCCTCTTAGCGACGCGGTTCATCGGGACGAGAGGCGGCCCCGATGGCCACGGGACTGCCTGCTTTAGGCAGCCAACGCGTACGAATAATCGTCTGCGTTTAGATTTGTTCCCACTTGTTTTACGAGGCAAAGTGGGCACCTCGACAGGCAAACTTCCCCTCAGTGACTCCGTCGAAGCCAGTCGCCCCCAAAAAATCGCGGCGCCGGGATAAAACCCGCTGAAAGCCAATATATCTACGCTTAATATCGCCGTTTGTTCACACTTTATCAAGCTTCCAGATATTTATCCGTCCGCAGGTCAGCCTCGCCAAGCGGAAATCGACAGCAGGCATATTGACATCCTGGGTCCGGAGGGTCTTATTGCAGGTCTGATCGGAGTGAAAATAATGGAAAATATTCTGATACACGACAAAGGCGGAACACAATGAACGACAAACGCCTCAGCGTTCTGGCCAAAAACCTGGTTAATTATTCCACTCAGGTTAAACGGGGCGAGAAGGTGCTGGTCGAATCGAAGGGTAACGAAACCTCTCCGCTGGTAGAGGAAATCGTCACCGAGGTTGCCAAGGCCGGCGGCCAGCCGTTTTGGTATTACAATAATGAGCATGTCGAGCGTCGATGGGTGCAAAATGCCAGCGAACAGCAAATCAAAGATTTCGGCAAGATGCACCTCAAGTTGATGAAAGAAATGGATTGCTACATTTCTGTCCGTGGTGCCGACAACTCGTTTACCCTGGCCGATGTTCCTCAAAAGCGGATGGACTGGTACCGCAAACACTTCTATTTCCCCGTGCACTTAAAACAACGGGTCAAAAAAACTCGCTGGGTGGTGATGCGCTACCCCAATGAGGCGATGTCGCAACTGGCCGAGACCTCCCGCGAATCGTTTGAGGATTTCTATTTTTCAGTCTGTAACATCGATTATGCCAGAATGTCCCGCGCCATGGACCCGCTGGTCAAGCTCATGAAAAAGACCGATAAGGTGCGGATCAAAAGCCCCGGGACCGATCTGACCTTTTCGATCAAGGGTATCCCGCCGGTCAAATGTGACGGGCATCGCAACATCCCGGACGGCGAAGTCTACACGGCGCCAGGCAAAACATCGATTAACGGCACAATTCAGTACAACACTCCGTCGATGTACGAATCAACCTTATTTGAGGGCATTCGCTTTGAGTTCAAAGACGGCAGGATTGTCAAGGCCGACTGTGCCGGTGGCAACACCACCAAACTCAACAAAATTCTGAATATCGACCCGGGAGCGCGGTACATCGGGGAGTTTGCGCTTGGAATCCATCCCAATATCCGGGAACCAATGCGTGATACATTATTTGATGAGAAGATCTTCGGGTCGTTCCATTTGACGCCCGGTCAATGCTATGATGAGGCCCCGAATGGGAATAAGTCCGCAATTCACTGGGACTTGGTGCTGATTCAAACCAAGGAATACGGCGGCGGAGAAATCTATTTTGACGATGTGCTTATCCGTAAGGACGGCATATTTGTCCACCCGATGCTTAAGGACAAGCTTTCAGCTCGCGCATTACGCTCGGGCCGATAATGCCCTGGATCGATCGATTGCCAAATTTGTCGAGGCAGCATAATTTTCCGGTAATTTTCGGAGCATTGATGGTTATTGGTTGTGTTATGTGCGTCCTCCGGTCACAGTTCGAGGACGGGGATTTGAGAATCATTCGATTTGGGGGTGTCCGCCCGTCCGCTGGTGAAAGTCTGGATAGTGTAACATTTCGGCTGTCAAAAGGTTGGATTCGTGTAAGGCGTGCCCGGAGGCCGGCCAAAAACGGGTTGACTTTTACCGGCCGAATTTTGTAATGTGGTGAGACTTTTTGCAAAAGCGTGGTGAGGTGACGGGCGCCAGGGGAAGAGACAAGACCAGCAGGGACTTACCGTCCAATTCCGCGCGGGGTAGAAATAGGGAACTTTTTTATAAACGGAGCCAGGGCATGAAGCAAGTGTGTCGGATTCTGATTATTGGTGTTGTTGCCTTGATATTTACCGCGTCGGTAACTGCGGCCGCCGGTTTGTCCACGACCGGTATCGGCGTCAAAGCCCGGGGTTTGGGTGGCGCGTTTCGCGCGATTGCCGACGACTGGAGTGCGGCCTACTGGAATCCCGCCGGATTGGCCAACCTTGAGTCCTCAGAGTTGGATTTTACTTTACTGCTGGTCAACCCGCAGCCCACGTTCACTCCCGCAACAGGTGACCAGTTGCTGGGTTCGGGGTACCGGATGAAAACCGGCGAACGTTACCCTGACGACCATGTTCTGCCTTTTCCTTCGTTTTCCGGGTTCATCAAACTGCCCTCGACCGAACGGATTACTTTCGGCGCGGCGATATATTGGACGCAGGATGTCAACACCAGTTGGGATCTGATTGATATTCCCGCCGGGTACAACAATGATGTCGGTCCTTCCAAAAATGACTATCGGTTGGATTTGGATGTCTGGGATTTCCATCCGTCGCTGGCCGTCGATGTCATCAAGGATAAATTGCAGGTCGGCGCCGGTCTTTCATTACAACGCGGCGACCTGGTCTTCCGGCGTATCAATCTGTTTGCCAACCCCTGGGGTCCGCCCTACGACGGCGAGCCATACCATAACTTCTTCGGGCAGATGCAATATGACGCCAATGGTCTCGGGGTTGGGGCCAATTTCGGCTTGCTGTATGCGCTGAATGATAAACTCTCCATCGGCCTGACCGGTCAAACTCCGGTAACGGTCAAACTTGACGGTATGACCGATTTGTCGGTCTTCTTCCCGCGTAACGACGGCCTGCGTGATTATGACACCACCTATTCCGCCTATTATCAGGGCGGCTCGGCCGGTGATCGCTCTCCCTTTACGATGGATCTCAAATTACCGGGTGAAATCGGGCTGGGGTTTGCTTATCAGGCCAACGAACAGTGGACCATGTCCTTTGATCTCGGTATGACCTTCTGGTCGCAAATGCGTGAATGGGAGTTTGTTTTCGATAAACCCCTCGATTTGGGGATCAAAGAAATCAACCCGCTCGAATCGTTCGTCTTGCCGCTCGACTATGAGGATCAGCTCACTCTTTCTTTCGGCGCTGAATACATCGTGCAGGATAATGTTGTCGTTCGCGGCGGTTACTCATATGACGCCACAGCCGCGCCTGATGAGACGTTCCGGCCCTATTTCCAGGATTACGGCGACCGGCATACCTTAAGCCTCGGTGCGTCGGTACTTTGGGACAAGCTGGAGTTTGCCGGGCAGATCAGTGGATCGTTTTCCGGCACCCGAACGATCGATAAATTGTATGAAGTCAATAACGACGGGCAGTTTGACAGCTTCCCCGGCGAATATAAATCCAACCAGGTCGAATTCATGATGTCGACGATTTACCGGTTCTAACCGGCGGGAGGATATGAGGTGAAAAAAGGCGCACAAAAATCTGTTTGTTTTTTATTGATGGCGGTTCTGCTCACCGCCGCAGTATTCCTGGTGGGATGTGGGGATCGTGAGAATCCCGTCGACAGCAAGGCCCGTGAATATCGGGTGCCGACCCGGCAGCCGATTAATGCCCCGGCGTTAAACGGCAACCAACTGCAGGAGAGCTCTTCCCGCGTGACTTATGTTTATGAACCCCCCGGTCATGTGGCCTTCGATATCGGACCGCGATTCCCCGTGTTGTATTTGTTGCACGATTATGGCTTCGACTATCAGCAATTCGAAATTTTCGATATGTACTCGCTGGTCGATGATTTGATTGCCCGGGGTGAGATCGAGCCGATGTTGATCGTCACGATCGACGCCTCTACGCTCTATGGACTGGGGATGTATACCAATTCCAGGATTTGCGGAAACCACGAAGATCTCATCCTTGTCGACCTGATTGAAAACACCGAGTTGCGCACTTACAATGTCCATACGCGGGCCGGAGCGGCGGCACGTGCGATCGGCGGGATTGGTTTTGGCGGGCAGGCGGCAATAAAATTTGCCATTGAACACCCGGAGATGTTCTCTTCGGTTTCGGCGATAAATGCGCCCCTGGCCTACGCCGGCGACGGTGTGACAACCAATGGACTGCAAGACCTGTTTAAGTACTACTTCATCGAAAATAACGTCGCCCCGGGCGATTATGATCGTTACCGGGAAGTTCGCGACAACCCGGTCCCGTCTGCTCTGGTGACAAACATGTTGTACTCGATGGCCTCGGCTTATTCACCGAATATCGACCTTGATTTCCTGCGGCCCTGGACGGTGCGTGATACCGTTCCCGGCTATACCGACGTTGTCTATTTCGACCTGCCGTTTGATCATCAGCTTTATGTCGAAGGACCGGTCTGGGATCGTTGGATGGAGCACGATGTCTTCACGTTGCTGTCGGAGAAACCGAATGCGCTGGATGACATACCGGTCTATCTCGATGCCGGGGACGACAACCAATATGGCTTCCAGTACCAAACACGGATATTCGCCGAACTGCTGAATAATCTCGGTGTCGATTATACCTATCATACTTACCGTGGTACGGTATCGCTTAACGCCGATGACGAGCAGATGGTTGCCACGCGGTTAACCGAAATGTTGAAATTCCACTCGGCCCACCTCGCCCAACCGTACGACGAATAAGTTCCTGGCTGAATTGGACGATTCCGGGGGGCTTCTGCAGAAGCCCCCTTTATTTTGGGGAATGGTCTCCTACGGTAGTTGCGGTAATGACAACCGCCCAGATTACAGTTTTCTTGCATCCAGTGGTTCAGTATACTATTGAATCGGAGGACAACCGTTTCGGCAGGGAATAGACATGCGTACCTGGCAGGAAATCGAACAATTTTCCCTGGCGGCCTATGCCGCTCACGGAATCGATACTCAGGGTCGCCGGTACCCGGAACCGTCACATCCATATCGCAGCGAATTCCAGCGCGATCGGGAACGGGTAATCCATTCGGCAGCGTTTCGGCGTCTTGAATACAAAACACAGGTATTCGTCAATCATGAGGGCGACAATTACCGCACTCGTCTGACCCACACGATTGAAGTCGCCCAAATCTCCCGCTCATTGGCGCGGGCGTTGCGACTCAACGAGGACCTGGCCGAAGCCGTGGCGCTGGCCCATGATTTGGGCCATACCCCTTTTGGGCATTCAGGCGAAGCCATCCTCAACGAAATCCTGACCCGCGAGGGCGTGAAAGAGGGTTTTTCCCACAATCACCAGAGTCTGCGAGTTGTCGATTTGCTCGAGCAGCGGTATCCTGATTTTCGCGGATTGAATCTGACGTATGAAGTCCGGGAGGGGATTGTCAAACATGAGACTGTTTACGATACTCCCGCTTCTGAAGATTTTCATCCGGAGTGGCGCTGCTCACTCGAGGGGCAAATCGTTAACCTAGCCGACGAAATCGCATATAATTCGCACGATATCGACGACGGCCTGCGTTCGCAGATCCTTAACTGGGACGATCTCTATACTTTGGATCTGTGGCGGGAATTGTACGACGAGTCGAAAAAAACCTACCCAAATCTTGATGACCGTCAACGTCGTCACCATCTCATTCGGCGGATGATCGACCGTCAGGCCACCGATGTCGTTGATACGACAGCTGCGCGACTGGCCGGCACAGAAGTCGGCAGCACACAAGACATCCGCCTTTGCCCCGAAAATATCGCGGCATTTTCCGCTGTATTTTTGAGTAAATTACAGGCGCTAAAACAGTTCCTCTTTGACAATATGTACCGGCATTATCGGTTGATTCGAATGCAGGAAAAAGCAAACATGATTATCACACGCCTGTTCGAGGCGTATATGAACAACCCCGACCAGATCGCCCCCGCTTTCCGGCGGCGGCTGGAAGGTGAAGATACCGTGCTGATCGTGGCCGACTATATTGCGGGGATGACCGATCGTTATGCCATGCTCGAATATAAAAAGCTCTTCGATCCATTTGAGCGGGTGTAAGTGCGGCCCCTGCAGGCCCCCGGACCATAGTTGCAATTTCTTTCAATTCTTGTCGGGTTGCCTCTGAATTATCCGGCACCTCAGAGAATTGGCCCAAGATTACGTCTACTGCCTAAGGCCATGTGACACAATCCGTTTTCGTCTTCCGGGCAGGTCTTCCGCCGCCCAAAACCCTGTCTGTCAATTGAGATTATCATGGCACAAGGTTTGCGGTAATCTGTGTCGAGGAGAAAGTATATGCGATGCTATTTCTACAGTTACTCTTTGGAAGACCCCGGCCAACGGGGCCCGGGGGTGGTCACTTTTATGATCCCCGATCTTGATATCACTTTCCGTGCCCGTTATATGGGAACGGAAATTGAATGCCATTACGCCGCCTTGCTGGCCCTGTTGGAATTTGCCGATATCAATCCCAAATTATTTAAGCAAAAAATCCTTCAGATTTTTTCGGACAACCTGGCCGTAGTCGGACAGATTAATCGTCAGATTAACTGTCGGAAAGAACATGAGCCGCTGCTCCATATGGCCCTGACGTATAAGAAAAAAATCGCCTACTCACTCGGTTGGGTGGCCCCGAACGAAAACCCTGCCACCGGTTTCCTCGATTTTGAGTAATTCCCGAAACGAACCTGGTATTTGTCCTCACCCCTACCGCGACCATTGATCTTGCGGCGTTGCCGGAGTATCTTGGTACCCAACCGGCCGGGGAGAATACATGGGGCTTACCGAAGATATCGCGACAGGGAAATGCGGCTCATTTTACCTGGTAACCAGCGAGGAGGAATACCTCCGTGTTGATGCCGTCCGTCGCTGGTTGGCGGCGTTAAACAAGCGGGAGTCGCACGCTGTCCATCGTTTTCGCCCGCCGCGTTGGGACCTCGCCGAACTTGAAAATATCCTCATGACGGTGCCGATGTTCGGTGATGCCATTGCGGTCATTATCGACGATGTTGAACGCACGCACGCCTCCCGGCAGGAACGTCTGATTTCCTTATTATCCCGTCGCGGACCCCATATTTCGGTTATCCTTACGGCCGCGACCATCGACAAGCGCCGCAAGTTCTACAAGGGATTGGCTAAGCTTGGCTCGGTCGAATCCTTCGCCAAAATCTACCCGGAGAAGCGTCCGGGCTGGGTCCATCGCATTGCCGGTGATCTGGGTTGGACAATCTCCGGTGAGGCGTCGGTTGCCGTTGCCGAATTGGTGGGCGAAGACCTGATGGCCTATGAGGCCGAATTGAAGAAGATCATGCTGTATATTGGGAATAAACGGCGGATCGAGAAAGCCGATATCGATCTGGTCTTGTTCGCCGATAGCCGGTTTGGCGATTTTGCAATTGCGGATGCTGTCGGCAAAAAAGACCTGGCCCGGGCCTTGCGCGTCATGCGACAGACCTACTCCGGATCCGGGTCAAGTAGCGGCTGGATGCCGCTTTTGGCCGGCACGCTTTTCCGGTTCCTGCGTATCAAGGCGATGGATAAGGGAGCGTCCGATCAGGGGATTGCGGCAGACCTTGGCCTTAATCCTTATGTGGTAAAGCTCTTACGGCCACAGGTCGCGCGATTCTCTCGGGAACAATTGCTGGGGGGACTGCAACTTCTCTACTCTGTGGAAAAAGATATCAAGACTTCGGTAATGTCTGCCCGCACTGCTGCCGAAATATTTTTGATCCGATTGTTGTGCAACAAGTTGGAATATCGGGCGCACTAATTTTGCCGAGACGAAAAAAACGGGAATACAAGGCACACAGGCGTGTATTGCTCATGAGTGACAAACGGCGGAAACCGTCGTCCTCGGGACGTCACCCCGAAGAAAAACAGTGGGTGTTGGCCGCACAGAAGGGCGACAATGTCGCGTTTGAAAAATTGGTACGATTGCATCAACGCGGCGTTTACCGTTGGGCTTACCGGATGGTCCATACTCATGATGCCGCCGACGATGTTGCTCAGGAGGTATTTGTCCGACTCTATCGGGTTCTCGAGCGGATCGATCCGGAACGACCGTTGAGTCCCTGGCTCTGCCGGGTGGCGATTAACCTGTCCACAAATTACTTGCGCAAGCAAAAGACCCGGGTGTCGCTGGACGATAATCCCGGAATGGAGGCCATCATCACGCCTCCGGATGACCCGGATCATCCGATGGCAAAACACCGGCGCAAACAATTCATCGCCAAACTTGAAAAGGCGATAATCAATTTGCCGCCGAAATTTAAATCGGTCTTTATCCTGCGGGTGCAGGAGAGTCGGTCGTACGAGGAAATTTCAGAAGCGCTTGGTCTGACAATGGGGACGGTAATGTCGCGGTTGTCCCGGGCGCGGGCAAGATTACGGAAGGAATTGGGTGACGAACTGGACAAATTGCGCATGTAAAACAAGCGAATATCGCCTGAGTAAAATGAAAACTGGTCTGGCTTGGGGGGAGTTATCGTTAAACGGTAAAACCGTTCCAGGTTGAAGGAGGGTGGGGGTTCACCTTTCGTTACGGGTTTTGATAGGTATCAATAATGTCTACTTGCAGCAAAATCCTCAAAATGCTGCCGGTGACCTCTGATTCGGTGTCCGCAGAGGAATACCGGAGTATTATGCGGCATCTCGACGAATGTCCTGCTTGTCGGCGGATTCAGGAAAATCTTCTGGCCGTCGACCGGGCCGCGCTTGAGATAACTGTGCCCGATCCGGGTGACAAATACTTCGACAATTTTCCACTGAGCGTGCATACACGTCTCGCCGCCGGCCAATCCGCGCGGCCAATCCGCGTGGTCGAATGGTTTACGGCCCGTCCGATTCTTGGTTGGTCGGCAGTGGCCGCGGTGGTCGCTCTGGCTTTTTTCATCACCCGGGGAATGATCTCCGAGGGTAAAATTCCGGTTTCCGCACCAATTGCCCAAACAGAAATTGTCTCTGGGCAAAACGGTGAATCGGTCGGTCCGGAAGCTCCGGTTGAAATTTCCTCGATTGATTCCCGCTCGATACCGACCGAAGCAATTGAAGAGACCGGTGAGGCGACAGAGGTCAATCCGGCCGCCGACAATAATGCCGAACGATTGGCCGGGCAGGATGACTCCGCCGATCAGATGGTGACCAGGGACATGGCGCCCGAGACAACCGAATTGCCGGTGGCAGTCGAAACGGCTCCGCCTGCAGAAAATACGACATCGGTCTGGTCGGCTGCCGACAGGGAAGATCTTGACAATGGTCTGCCGACTCGCCAAACATTTATCCTGCGCGGTGATACAACTGAGGCCTCGATCAGTACCGCAGGGCTTCCCGAAGGGCGGGAATTGGAACGCGCCGAACGGCCCAACGCACCTTTCCCGGATTATGACTCTGGTGGCGACGGGCAGGCCCGGCGGTTACTTGGTTCACCGGGTGACCAGGGACTCGCCGAGTTGAGCCGGACCGTGCCGACATTAAATCGTGATACCTTTACCGAAGTGGATTATAAGTTTTTCGAGAAACGCGCTAAGGAACTTGAGGACGAATTCGCCAAGAAAAAAGAGGGTGAGCGAAAACGCGAGATTTGCCGCAAACTGGTCGACATCTACTATCAGATGGCGATAAACTGGCGTATTAAAGATGATATCAAGAAGGCGGTCGATTTCACCGAGACGGCGCACACCGTCTTGCCGGAAAAAGACCACGCCGATCTCGTTGCTAAGAAGGCGGCGTTAGAAACGTTGCTGGGTAGATAGATCGGTCCGGATAATCCGGACAAACTTTTCGCCGGGGCCCGGCAGTTACTTCTGCCGGGCCATCTTTTTGTAAGGTCAGTATAAATCTGCACCCAACACGGATGCCGTTCGCAAATCCAGCACAGAGTATGCTGTTAGATTGCGAGCAGAATTATCGGCCGTCGGATGTTTCCAGCGAAGGTAGGCCAGGTCGGAGCTATGTGGTCCCCATAACACCACCATGCTATCCGGCCAGTCTCCGAAATGAGATTGTCGACTAATCCGTTCGCCGCGCGGACCGCTTACGATAACACAGTTGATCGGGCCATGTCCCGGCCGGAAACTAACCTTACGAATACGGATACTGGCAGTACTGTCGGCGGAAAAGATCGGTTGGTCATCGGCACTAAGCGGGATCGGAATCTCAGTGACTGCCCGTTTATCGAAATACACCTTTGCGTCGGCAAGTTCATCCTCAAATAATTTCCAGGAGTAGTTGAACAATCCATTTTGTTCAATTTCCCTCATGATCCGGTCATTATGCCCTTTCGCCCGCCCCTCGATATATGGATCGACGATACAACCGGCAATTGCCGTCGTCGGTAAACCGGTTTCATCATCGAAGGTGTCGTTGCCGGAATTCTTACCCATGATATAGATTGTTGCCCGCCTATTTGCGATTTCCCATTCGGCCTCGGCCAACCCTCGGTCGAATCCCGAATCGCGCAATTGCCGGATCGCCTCATCTCGCTTGTCTCCGGTCAGCGAGTCGAGAGAATCCGGCCAGATGTCATCCTCGAACGGCAAGGAGATTTCCAGCTGGATCAGACTATCCGCTTCGACGGTGACCGCTTGTTTACGCTCAACTGAATTCCAGGAAACATCGACCAATAGCTCGTATGTGCCGACAGGGATACTCTCGATAAAGAAATGGCCCAACGTATCAGTTAGCACACCGAGGTTTGTCCCCACAAGCTCGACAGCAGTATAGGGCAGAGGCCTGTCCTTGTAATCAGTCACCAAGCCGGTGATCCGACCAGAACCAATCTTTGACGGAGTAAGATCGTTGCCCGGGGAGAGGAGGGCCATCAGGAGAACAAACAAGATCACCGTCGCCACGGGCAACGCCACGATTAAGATTTGCATCCGACGATTCAACATAACCTCTTGATCAGAATAACGAGCCGCGCCGGTTTCCGTTTACAAATGCGTTCGGGCTATTTCTCTTGTTGTTTAATCTGCTCCAGTAACGCCCTGGCGGCGGCATGCTGGGGCTGCAAGGCCAGGATCTCTTCGAGAGTCTTCTTTGCCTGAAAAATCTGTCCGGTGCGGGTGTAAGCAACAGCAAGATTAAACTTGGCGTCCATCTGCCGGGGGCGCAGCCGCAAGAAAGTTTCCAGCGGCGTCAATGCATCGAGCGGTCGTCCGGTCTCCAAATACAATGCACCGAGATTTAACCAGCAGAACGGATATTTCGGATTCAAAATCGTCCCGCGCAATAAGACCCGTTCCGCCTCATCTCGTCTGTCGTTTTCGATATACAACAAACCCAGATGGTTGAGGATCGGGCCATAGGTTGAATCCACCGCCAACCCCTGCAGATAATATTTTTCGGCCTCGCCGGTCATGCCGCCTGCCCGGTACGTATCTCCCGAATTTAAAAATGACTCGATCAAGCGGGGATTATGTTTTCGGGCCAGCCGGAACGAACCAAGTGCATTCGTGGTATCTCCGGCCGCGCGATAGGCCAGCCCGAGATTGTTGAAGGCCTCAGCGTTCCCTGGTCGCGCGCCGATTGCCCAGGTAAAATTATCGATCGCCGATTGGTAATCGCCCTGACGATAAAAATCATAAGCCAGATTATGGCGGGAGGGGAAATGGTTCGGCCAAATCGCCAGCGCTTTTTGGTATTGCTCGATTGCCCGTGAATAATCACCCTGCCGGTCATAGATGATGCCTTGCTGGTAATGGTATTGAATGGGGTTGGTCAGGCCAACATCGAACAAATTCAGGTTCACGATCACCAGGAGCCCCGCCACGCTTCCGGCCGCGAGAATTTTCCGGCCGACTGTCCCGCGCTTTTTCAGCCGGGTAAACAATCTCGCTGTTCCGGCGGCGGCAAAAATGATGACCACCGGCACTACCGGCAGGCGGTGGCGAGCGGTGACCAAAAACCCGACCACCGACAGCATATAGACCAAAACAAACAGGGAACCCAGTTCAACCGCTCGTCCCTCACGCCGCGTCGACCATATGCCCCACAATCCCAGCGCCGAGATAATGCCAAACGGAAACCAAATATACCAGTGCCAGAGGCCGATTTTCAACAGCCGGGAATATTCGGCATGCCGATAGATATCCGTATTGTCCCCGTTTTCAAAACCACTCCAGAAATAAAACAGTTTTTTCCCCAGTAGTAGAATTTCAGCTACCGGGTCGGCCATTACCGATTCAATTGTCCGCCCCATCCAGAAATTTGAAATCTCCGATGGTTTCAGCCGTTTTCCCGATATCACCATCGCAATCGAATCGGTCGTCCGCACAAACTCCGTCCAGTCGACCGTTTCATCCAGCCGCACTTCCGGCAGGATCATTGTCAGCCCATCCGACTCGGGGTTGTTGCCCAAATATAAATTGATCCCGCCCTGGTAAGAGATAGGCACAAAATCGCCACCGGCCATGGCGTTATATATCGTAACCGGGGCAATCGGCAGGGAAAGCCCGGCAAGGAAAGCGCAGATTGGCAGCCAAAGTGATTTGTGACGTCGTCGGGATACCGGAAAACGCCAGAACACCCACGGCACCAACGCCGCGGCAACAATCAGGATGTTCGGCCGGGCAATTGCCGAGAGGCCGAAAATCACCCCGGTAATCAGCGCATCCCGGATGTTCCAACGCTTTTGTTGGACCGCCCCCGCGAGACGATAGATCGCCCACAAATTTAGCGGGATGATCAAAACCGGAATCAGGAGTTCACTCTCATAGTAAATTGTAGTCGCCCAGAACGCCCAGATCAAACCGGCGGCGGCCCCGATCCGTCGATCAAACAGCCGTCGACCAAGCAGAAAAACCAGGACTGCGGTTACTGACCCAAGTACCGCCTGGCCGATTCTGATTAACCAGAGGTTCTCACCGAAAATCGTGAAGAAAATCCCCAGCAGGTAAGGATATAACGGTGCCCGGTAGAAAATACTGTTCCCGATCCAGCCGCCCTCGGCCAATTGTCTGGCCCACAGCAGATGCCAGCGCGAGTCCACCGACGGATTGTCGAACCCGGGGTAATTATTCGAAAGCTGCCCGAGGACCAAGAGTCGAGCGGCCAGCGCGACGACAAAAACCACCAGGGGCAGATATCGCCAGAGAGTTTGCCCGGCGGATACCGAACCGGTCTGTGCTGTCGAATCTTTTCTATTCATCTCTGCTGAATAAAGCGTCCATGACGCCGTCGGGCAAGGGTTTGTCTTGTCTGTAATCGATGGGGGCTGCTTATTGGATAGTGACAGGGGACAACACGACAATGGAAACGTCGCAGCGAATGGACATCGACGAGCGGGTCAAACTGGCTCTCTTCGCCAGCTATACTATCTGGCTGGTGCTGGTCAATGAATTCTCGATGTTGGCCTTGATCTCCGGTGCGTTGCTGATCCTTGCGATGATCGTCTCACCGACCCCGTTGGTCTTTCTCGGTCGTTGGTTTCGGTTATTTCCCGCAGGACTCATTGTTCTGCTGGTCTATTGGGCTTTCGCTCCCGCTGAACCACGTATTTGGTTCACTGTTTTCGGTCTCCGCTTTGGCCCCGAGGGGTTTTCTCAGGGTTTATTCATCGGGGCGCGTTTACTGGGCTTCATCCTGGGGGGGATGTTTCTCTATGAGATTTCCTCACCGGAGAAATCGGCGCGGGCCTTCGTCTGGTTTTTGCAGCCCCTGCGTGTTTTCAAAGTACCGATTTATTTGCTTTATTATATCGCTTGGTTTACCGCCCGGTTTGTGCCGGTCCTCACCGATGAGGCGCGTTATGTCGGTCTCGCGCAACGTGCGCGGGGCGCCCGCCTTACCGGTCCGCTCCAACTTCGACTCACCGGCCTTCTCTCATTAATAATCCCGGTCTTTGCGGCGGCTGCTCGACGGTCCGACCGATTCGCCCTCGCTCTGGAAGCACGCGGTTTCAACACCAGTACGTATCACCGGCGCTATTTGCCGCATCGTCTGAAAGCATTCGATATTCTGTCACTTATATGTCTGCTGATCGCCTGGATCGGGCTTATTATCTGGCGGTGGGGGAGAATTGGCTAAATGTCGCGCTATAAACTGACCCTGGAATACGACGGAACCAATTTCGCCGGTTGGCAGATCCAGCCGAATCAGCGGACGGTACAGGGTGTGCTCACAACACGTCTTGGCTGGCTGCTTGCCGAAGAACCGTCTATCACCGGCGCGGGCCGAACGGACGCCGGGGTACACGCGCTCGGGCAAGTAGTACATTTTGACGCCCCAGCAATAACCGACCGGGCCGAATTTCTCCAGCGCCTCAATGCTGCTCTGCCCGATGATGTCTGTGGCTTGGGGTTACAGGAAGCTCCCGGCGATTTCCATGCGCGATATTCTGCAATCCGCAAGATCTATCATTATCATCTGACCCTCGGGCCATCCGCTTTTGCCAAAGGTCGGAGCTGGCGACTCCCCGGCCCGATTGACTGGGGTGACGTTGAGACAGCGACGGCTAAGCTTGTCGGCAACAATGACTATGCCGGTTTCTGTCTTGCCGGCTCCCAGAAAGAGGACAATCATTGCCAGGTCGAAATCGCCCATTGGCGCCGCGCCGAACGTGAGGCCGTCTTTGAAATAACCGCCAACCGATTCCTCCATCGGATGGTCCGTCTGGTCGTCGGCACGCTTGTTGATATCGGCCGGGGGAGATGGCGGCCTGCTCAGATTGACGAAATCCTGGAATCCGGTGACGTCCGTCTGGCCGGGCAGGCCGCGCCGCCCGAGGGCCTCTACCTGGTTCGTGTAGAATACCCTTGAATCGCCACCGGCAAGGTTGTTTATTCCTCCCGTACTGGAGCGTATAAAACTACCTGAGGGAGTTACCGTGAAAATCTTTCTTGATACAGCAAATATCGACGAGATCAAAACTGCCGCCGACTGGGGGGTTCTTGACGGACTGACCACTAATCCATCACTTGTGGCCAAAGAAAACCGGAAATTTGAAGAGCTTGTTCCGGAGATCATGCAAATATGCAAAGGGCCGGTTTCGCTCGAGGTGGTCGCGACTGACGCCGAGGGGATGGTAGCCGAAGCCGACAAGCTGGTCGAATATGGCCCGAACGTCGTGATTAAAATTCCGATGATCCCGGAGGGGCTCAAGGCCATCCGCCGCCTCTCGCAAAAAGAAATCGCCACCAATTGTACACTCGTGTTCAACGCCACCCAGGCCCTATTGGCCGCCAAAGCCGGCGCAACCTATGTCAGCCCGTTTATCGGGCGGTTGGACGATATCGGGCATATTGGGATGGAATTGATCGATCAGATCGTCACAATTTTCGACAATTATGCTTTTGGCACCGAGGTGCTCGCCGCTTCCTTGCGGCACCCGCAGCATGTGCTCGAAGCCGCTCTGGCCGGGGCCGATGTCTCGACCGTGCCGTTCGGCACCCTGAAAAAAATCATGAAACACCCGCTAACCGACAACGGGCTGGACAAATTCCTTGCTGATTGGGAAAAAGTGCCCAAGTAGGCCGATATGATTAAACGATATACCCGTCCACGGATGGGCGGACTCTGGACCGATGCCACAAAGTATTCGATTTGGCTGGAGGTTGAACTCTGTGCCGGGGAGGGTTGGGCACAGATCGGACGGATTCCCAAAATCGCCGCCAAACGAATGCGCAAGAATGCGCGTTTCGACCCGCGTCGGATCGCTGAAATCGAAGAGAAAACCCGTCATGACGTTGTGGCCTTCGTCGCCAATGTCGGTGAATCACTCGGCAAGGACGCCGGGTATTTCCATTTTGGGCTGACCTCATCTGATGTCCTGGACACGGCTCTGGCCGTCCAGCTTTCCCGGGCTGGACAGCTCATTCTCGAACAGTTCAAACCGCTCAAACAACTCCTGCGCCGTCTGGCAAAGAAATATCGTCGAACGCCGATCGCCGGACGGTCGCATGGTGTCTTTGCCGAGCCGACTGCGTTAGGGCTTAAATTCGCCCTCTGGTATACCGATCTTATGCGTTCCGAACGTCGGTTGCAGACGGCCTTTGAGAACGTCGCCGTCGGGAAAATTTCCGGCTCGGTCGGCAACTTTGCCAATATCGACCCACGCATTGAAAAATTCGTCTGTCACAAATTGGGCTTGCGGCCGGCGCCTATTTCCACCCAGATCGTCCAGCGTGATCGTCATGCCGAGCTGGCCGCCGCCATCGCGCTTTGTGGTTCCTGCCTCGAGAAAATGGCGCTGGAAATCCGACTTTTGCACCGCACCGAAGTCGGCGAAATCGGCGAGGGCTTCGCCCCGGGACAGCGGGGATCGTCCTCGATGCCGCATAAGAAAAACCCGATCAAATGTGAGCAGGTCTCCGGGATCGCCCGGCTCCTGCGGGCATACAGTATGGTGGCGATGGAGAATATTCCCCTCTGGCATGAACGCGACATTTCGCATTCGTCGGCCGAGCGGGTTATCCTGCCCGATTCCACCATCCTGTTGGATTATCTCTTGGCGATGTTTACCGATGTCGTCAAAAACCTGCGGATCGACCCGACCCGGATGAAAGACAACCTGCGTCGCTTCGGCGGACCGCTCTATTCTCAGCGGCTCTTAACCGCCCTGGCCGAAAAAATCGGTTCACGTGACCGGGCCTACGAGATGGTTCAGCCCCTGGCGTTGCGCGCCGCCGAAACCGGCGTCGATTTGCAGGCCGAAGCGATCAGTGACCGGCAGATTGCCGAATACCTTAGCACCAAAGAAATCTCGGATTGTTTCGATGATGCGGTCTATTTCAAGAATGTCGATTTGATCATCGAGCGTGCCCTGGTCGCGGATGGCAGGTAATGGTTATCCTGATGTTAAACCGCACATCGAACATTGGACAGACGTTCAGATGGAATTAGACGGTTGGCGGTTCGTCGGCCCGGCCGCCGGGCTGGCGCTTATTTGTCTCGGCTTGGGCTGGCGTTCCGGCAGTAAGCTATTAATCTCCGGCGGCGTTGTTCTGGCCCTGCTGGCTTTGTTTTGTGCTTATTTTTTCCGTGACCCTGAACGGACGGTTCCTGAGGGCAAGGGTTGGGTGGTTTCGCCGGCCGATGGCAAGATCCTTTCGGTAGCCAACGACCCGGACGGCCGCATCCGCATTGCTATTTTTCTCTCGGTGTTCGATGTTCACATCAACCGGGCGCCGATCTCCGGTACAGTGAAATCGGTCGAATATCGTCCAGGAAAATTTTTCAAGGCCTTCGATCCGCGGGCGTCCAAAGAGAACGAACAAGCGGTCATCGTTATCGATTCGGAATATGGCCCGGTAGAATTTTCCTTAATTGCCGGAATCCTTGCGCGACGCGTCATCTGTCGCGTACATTCCGGGGAGGAACTGATCATCGGTCAGCGCGTCGGCCTGATTCGTTTCGGCTCGCGGGCGGAGGTTGTCCTGCCCGCCGGTACGTCGATTTTGGTCAAGTCCGGCGATAAAGTCAAAGGGGCGGCAACTGCGCTGGCCCGGTTTACGTCTGGTATGTGAGATGAAAAATCTGCGACCAATTTTCCCCGGCATGTTCACCATGGGGAACCTATTTTGCGGATTTATCTCGATTTTGTCCTCGTTTGACGGGCTGGCGATTCAGGCCTGCTGGTTTATCATCCTCGGTTTTTTCCTCGATGGTCTTGACGGGTTCGTGGCGCGGGTTTCTCGGGCCGACAGTCTTTTCGGCGTCGAACTTGATTCGCTGGCCGATCTGGTTACCTTCGGTATCGCCCCGGCGATGATTTTCTATTCGTTTAAATTCAAGGACCTGGGCAAATGGGGCTGGGTCCTGGGTTTTGTCTTTGTCATGTG
>JAJRUJ010000069.1 GCA_024277855.1 Candidatus Zixiibacteriota bacterium | reverse complement strand
TTCCAACAGGGCCTTGCGTGACAACCGCACCTTACCCTCCGGGTCAATCTCGATCACCTTGACTTTGACAACATCGCCGACCTGACAGAAATCCTCGACCCTTTCGGTCCGAGTCCAGTCGATCTCGGAAATATGCAAGAGGCCGTCGGTACCCGGAATGATCTCCAGAAACGCGCCAAATGCGGTAATCCGGCGCACGCGACCGTCGTATTCCTTGCCGACTTCCGGCTCTTCGGTCATCTCGAGGATCATCTCGCGTGCCGCTTCACCGGCCGCCTGATCGACGGAGGCAATCACCACAGTACCGTCGTCTTCGATGTCGATCTTGGCGCCGGTCTGCTCGACGATGGCGCGGATATTTTTGCCGCCCGGGCCGATCACGTCGCCGATCTTATCGATCTTGATCTTCAGGGTGATAATGCGTGGCGCATACGGCGAAAGTTCGGCGCGTGGTTTCGCGATAGTCTCTTCCATTTTATCGATAATGTGCAGCCGCCCTTCGCGGGCCTGGGCCAGCGCCTGTTTCATGATTTCCGGGGTAAGACCCTGGACCTTGATATCCATCTGGAAAGCAGTAATCCCGTCCCGCGTCCCGGTGACCTTGAAGTCCATGTCGCCGAGATGGTCTTCCACGCCGAGGATATCGGTTAGGACGGCAATTTGATTGCCTTCTTTGATTAAGCCCATCGCCACGCCGCCGACCGGAGATTTGATCGGTGTACCGGCGTCCATCATCGCCAACGTGCCGCCGCAGACCGTAGCCATCGACGACGAGCCGTTGGACTCCAGGATTTCGGAGACAATCCGCAGGGTGTACGGGAATATTTCATCATTGGGGATCACCGGCCGCAAAGCCCGTTCGGCCAGGGCGCCATGCCCGATTTCACGCCGGCCCGGTCCGGAAATTCTGCGCACCTCGCCAACAGAGTAAGATGGGAAATTATAATGCAGCATGTAATTTTTCGTCGTGTCTCCCATGAGATTATCGATACGCTGTTCGTCCATCTTGGTACCAAGAGTCACAACGACCAATGCCTGAGTTTGACCACGAGTGAAGATCGCCGAACCATGCGTCCGGGGTAACACACCGACTTCGCAGGTAATCGGACGAACCTCGGCATAGCCACGGCCATCGGCGCGAGTCTTATCCTCGATTACCCGGCGACGCATATCCACTTTTTCAATGTCATGCATGATATTGTGGATTGTTTTGATCTCTTCGGGATATTCCTCCTCCAACGCCGCCACCGTTTCTTCGGCGATCAGGTCGAGCGCATCCTGCCGGGCCTGTTTATCGGTGCCGGCATTGGCCTGACAAATTTTATCTTTGGCCAATTCGTGAACTTTATTGACGAGCGGCTCGTTGACTGCCGGCGGCGTGAATTCGCGTTTGGGCTTGCCGACTCTGGTCTTCAACTCCTCGATGGCACCGATGACGGTTTTCATCTCATCCATCCCAAAAGCCATCGCGGCAAGCATATCTTCCTCGGAGATTTCGTTACAGCCGCCTTCGACCATAACCGTATCGGTCGCGGTACCGGCGAGGACCAGGTTAAGGTCCGATTCATCCAGTTGGCTGAGCGTCGGGTTAATCACGAATTCGCCGTCGATCCGGCCGACCCGCACTCCGGCCAGAATGTGATCAAAGGGAACATCGGAAATTGCCATTGCCGCCGCCGCGCCGGTAATGCCAAGGACATCGGCATCGTTCTCCTGGTCAGACGAGAGAACCGTCACATAAACTTGTGTTTCACATTTGAACCCCTCGGGAAACATCGGGCGCAACGGTCGGTCAATCATGCGCGCCTAGAGGATTTCCTTTTCCGAGGGTCGACCCTCACGCTTAAAAAACCCGCCGGGGATTTTCCCGGCCGCATATGTCTTCTCGCGATAATCTACCTGCAACGGGAAGAAATCTTTGGTGGTATCGGCCTCTTTAGCGGAAACAACGGCGACCATGACAACGGTGTCCCCATACTGGACCCAAACCATGCCGTTGGCCTGCCGGCCAACATGCCCCGTGGTAATCGATAATGTGCGACCGCCTAATTGTACTTCTACTTTCTCCGCCATGCTTTTCTCCTGTCTCTCCACTTTCCGCCTACTCTCCGCTGGGCAAGTACCATCCGGGCCTGACCGGCGCGCGGACAACATTTTTCATCCGCCAGTATGTGATTGCCGGCCGCTAATCGCCTGCCCTGGTCGGGCTCCGCCGGGCCATCGTCGCATCGGGTTCCTCCCGACACCAACATACACTTAGCTATTTGCGCAAATTCAAGTTCTCGATCAACTGACGGTATGCAGCGATATCTTTACGCCGCAGGTATTCGAGCAGCCGCCGCCGCTGGCCGACCAGTTTCATCAGGCCGTGTCGAGAATGGTAGTCCTTTTTATGCCGGGCCAGGTGCTCGGTTAGGTAAGCGATTCGCGCCGACAACAACGCCACCTGGACCTCGGGTGAGCCGGAGTCCTTTTCATGCAATTGGTAGGCGTCGATAATCTGCTGCTTTTTTTCTGCAGACAACGTCATTGTTTCGTACTCCTCTTCTGTTTGGCGAATAACCCGCGGACGAATTTTTCGTCCCGGGCCAATTGTTTTATCAACTCTGTTTTTGAATCAAATTTCTGATCCGGCCGCACCCAATTGGTAAACCAGAAACGGACCCGGCCCTCGATCTTCCCGTCGGCGTAATCAAAGACGTGAACTTCCACCCCGAGAGGGTTTTGGCCAAAGGTCGGTTTAGTCCCGATATACGCCATCGCCTGATACGTCCGGCCGCCGATCTCGGCGGTTGCGGCATAGATCCCAATCGGCGGGAGAAGTTTTTCCTTGGCCGTAGTCAGGTTAATCGTCGGATAACCCAGTTCATGGCCTCGGCCCTCGCCGCTGGTTACCTCTCCAAAAATGGCATAAGGGTGTCCGAGCAAAGACAATGATTCTCCAAAGCGCCCGGCATTGACCAGACGGCGGATGCGGGTCGAGGAAACCGGTTTGCCGATAAAGGAGATCGGATTGACCACCGTTACCGTTATCCCCCGTTCGCGGCCCCATTCGGCAAGGAACTTCCCGTTACCCTGGCGGCCTTTGCCGAAACCGAAATCGTAACCGATCACGAGATGTTTGGCATTCAACCTGCCGGCCAGCACCTTTTCGGCAAAGTCCTCTGCGGGAGTCTCCGCTAATTCGCGATCAAACGTCAGCGAAACAACCTCGTTGATCCCTCGGGACAAGGCGAGAAACTCTTTTTCGTCCGGCATGGTCAGCAACCGGGGCGCGGCGTTCGGATCGACAACTGTCTTGGGGTGGGGGAAAAAGGTCAGGCAGATGCACCGCCGCCCGGTGGCGTCGGCCGCTGAACGCGCCGCCTGGAAAATAGCATTATGCCCTCGGTGGACACCGTCGAACGAGCCGATAACCACCACTGTCCCATCGTCATTTCGTGCGGGCTTGTTCATCATTTCGCTCCGACCAGAACCCGCTCGTAGGTAAACCAATCGCCCTGCGGATGACTGGCAATGTCCGCGGAGTCACAGACGGCCGTGGCCACCGCCAGCGCGCTGCGCTCCGAATCGCAGAACAGAATTGTATCTCCCCGACCAAATCCGCCGTTAAGCCGAGTGATTTGCCGGGGAGATAATTGGCGGCCATCCCGCACCATCCGGATACCCTCGGCACCAACGAGCACGACGGGGAATTTCAAGTATTCTTCAATCGGCCGGACACGTTCGGCTCGCCCGGCGGCATCCAGGTCCGCCAACTCGGCCAGACCGACGGCAATATCCAGTTCGTGGGGGCCGATTTTAGTGCGGACCAGTGAGTATAGTACCCCGCCACACCCCAATTTGTCGCCGAGGTCTTCGGCCAACGCCCGAATATATGTCCCGCCGGAGCAGTGGACGGTGATCGTCAACTCCGGCAAAGAAAACTCTTCCAGTGCAATATGATGAATGGTAATTTCCCGCGTGACCTGCGGGACCTCGGCGCCTTCCCGGGCATAGGAGTACAATCGACGGCCGTCGACTTTGACCGCCGAGTGCGACGGAACCCGCTGTTGCTGCACACCACCAAAAGATTCGATTGCCGCAACGACTGCCTCACGATTGAGTTTGTCGATTTCGGCGGTAGCGAGAATCTCGCCCTCGACATCCCCGGTCGATGTCCGCAACCCCAGGCGAACCGTCGCCCGATAGGTCTTGTCCATTCCGAGCAGAAAGCGGGAAACTTTGGTTGCCCGGCCGAGACAGATAAAAAGCAGACCCTCCGCCCGTGGATCGAGGGTACCGGTATGGCCGACACGGCGGGTGCCGTAAAGCTCCCGGATTAGGTCAACGACATCGTGCGAGGTCGGGCCAACGGGCTTGTGTACCGCCAGGATTCCGTTAATGTCGGTCACGCAAATACCTGGTGGCCGTCTGGGCCAGTTCTTTGACGGCCTGGTTTAGAGGTTTATCAATCTGGCAACCGGCGGCATTGCGGTGGCCGCCGCCACAGAAACGCCGCGCGAGCGGGACGATCGACAACTGTCCGGTCGAACGCAGCGATATCTTGGTCCACCCGCCTTCCATCTCCCGCAGCAACGCGCCGATTTTGACCCCGGCCAGGGTCAGGGTAGTGTCGACCAGACCCTCGAGATCACGGTAGAGCACATTAAACTTTTTCAGGTCGCGCTGCCTGATTTTGAGCAAACAGATTTTCCCGTCTTCGAGGATATCAGCCCGAGCCATGATATAATTGATGAACCGGAATTGCGGTTCGGTATAACAAAAGAAGAGGCGGTCGGTTAGTTTTTTTAAATCCGCCCCGGCGTCCATCAGATCGGCGACGGTGCGCAGCGTGTCCGGCTGTGTGCTCTTGTAGTGAAAACGGCCGGTGTCGGTGAGGATAGTCGTCAGCAACAACTCGGCGATGCGCGGGGTGATCTCGCCCCGCATCGCCCGGATCAGATCATAGACCATCTCGCCGCAAGCCGAGGCCGCACCGTCAATCCAGTTGACGACACCGAAGGCACTATTGCCGACGTGGTGATCGATATTGACAATCGGGGTATCGGGCCTCAGGAGCTTTTTGATATCGCCGACCCGGTCGAGGTTGGAACATTCGAAAACCACCGCCGCTCCCCAGCGACCGGGTTTGACCTGACCGGGTTGTTTGACCACGCCGCGCGGATCTAAAAATTGATATTTGCGCGGCAGTTCGCCATGATTGGCGACAACCAATCCGGAGCGTCGCTTGCGGAGATATTCATAGAAGGCAAGCTGACAACCGATCGAGTCGCCGTCGGGATCGCGGTGGGCACAAATCAGCACCCGCCCCCGCGCCATGACAATATCATCAATTTTTTTCGCTATCTTTCGATCCATCTTTTCGTTCTTCTTCGATTCGTGAAAACAGTTCACCGAGTTCGAGTCCGCGTTCCATCGCGTCATCATAGGCAAAACGCAATTGCGGAATGACCCGGATACCAAGCCGCCGTCCGGCTACCGATTGAACTACTGTCCGAACTTTGCTTAAAATACCCGCCGTTTCTTTTCGACCCCGCCCACCTTCCATCACCGTGTAATAGACTGTCGCGAATTTATAGTCACGGCTGATATCGACGCCGGTCACGGTTACTTCCGAGAGATCGTATCCTTTTACAGAATGGCGCAACGCCTCGGCAACGTGCCGCTGCATTTCGCTGCGAATTCGATCGATGCGGTCATATGATCTCATCAGTACCTTGCTCCGGTGTCCCGGACGGTCATTTTACACGTCCATTTCCAGATCCAGAATATCCAGGTCCGGCCGGCCCTCATACATGCGCGAAACCGCCGTCAAGACACGATGGATTTGCGCCCGTTCATTGGCCACGCCGGCGATTTCCAATTCACAAAACCCCGGTCGGTCGGTTTCACCGACTTGTGCCACCGCAACCCCGTACTTCTGCCGGGCTCGCTGGTTAAGTCCCTTGATGATACGCCGTTTGTCCTTGAGCGTGCGGCATCCAGGAAGATGCAGACGCAATCGCAGAGCGCCGATCATGGGTCCATGGCCCGATAACCCGCAAATGTCAGCAACAGACAGCCCTAAACCAGTTTTCTTTCCATTTCGGTGATCTTATATGCCTCGAACACATCACCGACTTTTATATCATTGAAGGTCTCCAGCCGAATGCCACATTCGTACCCGGAGGCCACTTCTTTTACATCGTCTTTGAACCGTCGCAAATTGGCAATCGCGCCGTTATGAATTTCGACGCCGTCGCGTACCAGGTGAACCCGGTCGGTGTGATGAATTGTCCCGGAGGTAACCGCGCATCCGGCGATGACTCCCAGACGTGAGATACGGAAAATGTTGCGCACTTCCGCCCGACCGGTTTCTTCCTCGGAAATCTCCGGCGCCAACATCCCCTCGAGTGCCGCTCGCACGGCCGCCTCGGCTTCATAAATCACCGTAAAGAGGCGGATATCGACATTCTCACGAGCCGCAACTTCACGGGCGTGGACATCGGGCCGGACATGGAAACCGATGATTACCGCGTCTGAGGCCGCCGCCAGCAAGACATCGGATTCGGTAATTGCGCCAACACCGCGAAGGATAATATTGACGGCAACCTCGTCGGATTTAATCTTCTCCAGAGTATCGGCAAGGACTTCCACCGAGCCGTCGACGTCGCCTTTGATCACCAATTGCAACTCTTTGATCTGGCCTTCCTTGATCTGCTCGTAGAGGTTGGTCAGATTGACTTTACGTAAACCGCGGTGGAGATGTTCACGACGGACACGCTCGCGCCGACGCGAAATATCGCGGGCGATCTGCTCGGTGGCCGTGCCCAGGAAAGTGTCACCGGCCTGCGGCACGCTGGAAAAACCGGTAACCACAACCGGGATCGACGGTCCGGCTTCTTTGACCGCCTGACCACGCTCGTCCAGCATCAGCCGGACACGGCCATAACTTTCCCCGGCGACAAAATAGTCGGCTAGGTGGAGCGTCCCTTCCTGCACAAGCACGGTGGCAATTGGTCCACGGCCGCGGTCGAGCCGGGAATCGATTATCACACCACGGGCCGCCCGATCCGGCGCCGCTTTAGATTCGAGCATTTCCGCCGAGATCAGAATACCTTCAAGTAATTTTTCTACGCCCTCACCAGTCTTGGCCGAAATCGGGAACATCATCACATCACCGCCCCAATCTTCGGGAAGCAGACCATGCTTGGAAAGCATGTCTTTGACCGGTTGTTCATCGGCGTCGGACAAGTCCATCTTGTTGATTGCCACGACGATCGGTACTTTGGCGGCCCGGGCATGGTCAATCGCCTCAATCGTCTGCGGCATGACCTTATCGTCCTGAGCCACCACCAGGACCACAATATCGGTAAGATGAGCGCCGCGTGCGCGCATCGCGGTGAACGCTTCATGGCCGGGAGTATCGAGGAAACAAATCTGTCCGGCCGGTAATTCGACCAGATAGGCGCCGATATGCTGCGTGATGCCGCCCGATTCTCCGGCGATAATATTGGATTGGCGAACATGATCCAACAGAGACGTTTTTCCGTGGTCAACATGTCCCATGATGGTGACAACCGGCGGCCGCGGGAATTTTTCATACTCCCCTTCCTCCGGCTCTTCAATCAGGTCGGCACCAATTTCGGCCACTTCCTTCACATCGAAATCGAATTCCAGGGCGACCATCTCGATCGTTTCGAGGTCGAGCCGCTGGTTGATTGTGGCCAGCATGCCAAGTTCGAGGCACTTGGCCACAACTTCGGTGGGAGTAACGTCCATCTTGGCCGCCAGTTCAGCCACCGACATGAATTCGGTGACTTCGATAATCCGTCCACTTTCGGAGCCAACTTGCTCGGCGCCGCCACTACCCTTGTGATATTTTTTCGACTTTGCGCGTGAACCGATTTTGGCGATTGTACGCTTGAATGAAGCGGCAACTTCACGCTGATCGACGGCGCGGCTTTTCGAACGATCACGCCGTTTGAGCCTGCGGCCGGGACGGCCGCCGGGACGGTATGGACCGCCGGGACGTGGTGGACCACCGGGACGAGGTGGACCGCCGGGGCGAGATGGGCCACCGGGACGGGAGGGACCGCTGGGACGGGAGGGACCGCTGGGACGGGAGGGACCGCCGGGACGAGAAGGACCAGCGGGACGAGAGGGGCCACTATGACGCGGCGGGCGAGTGTCTGCTGCGCGTCCGCCTCCTGCTGCGGCCGGCCGGACACCGGCTGTTTGGGAACGGCCTCCGGCGGCAGGTTTGCCCCCGGGGCGTTTGCGATGTTGACGGCTTCGGCGTTCACGGAGTCGACGCTGTTTCTCTTCGATCTCTTTTTTCAGCGCGTTCTTTTGCCGCTCCAATTCGTTACGCACCGCAGCCATAATCTCATCGGTGGCCACACTCATATGACTTTTGACTGGATATCCCAAGTCCCGGACAAGCTTGACCAGGGCCTGACTGGACAAATTGAATTGACCGGTAACCTGGTATAACCGTTTAGACGCCATAACTCTCCCTAACTCTCTTCCCTTGTGTCCTCAATCCGTTCATATTCCTGTCGGAAACCGCAGCCAAACGCGCGGCCGTCCTCATCCCTGATTGTCCTCATCCTCGACAGGATTGTCCGCCGCTATTTCATCATCCTCTTCGGAAGCATCCTGCATCGCTTCTTCAAGAGTCGGCACATATGCCTGCGCGACCGCAAGGATTTTCTCTGCAGTTTTCGGGCCGATGCCCTCAATCTCGGTTAATTCCTCCACCGTTTTGACGGCAAGGGTCTCGACGGTGGTAATCTCAGCTTTCTCGAGTTTGGTCAATGTCGCCGGACCGATATCACTAAGCTTAGTGATTGGTGTATCGCCCGGCCACATCGTCTGAGTCCTGCGGTCGAGGAATTCACTTTCCGAAACGATATTAATCTTCCAACCGGTCAGCCGGGCCGCCGCGCGGGCATTCTGGCCGTTACGACCAATCGCCAACGACAGTTTATCATCGTCGACAACGACCTCCATCTCATGGTTTTCCTCATCGGTGATGATCTGTACCACAGTGGCCGGCGCCAGGGCGCGTGTCACAAAAATTTCATCATCGGGATCCCAATGGACGATATCGATTCGCTCGTTAGCCAACTCCCGGACAATGGCCTGCACCCGGACACCTTTTACGCCGACACAGGCGCCGACCGGGTCGACGCGCTCATCGTGCGAAAGCACGGCGATTTTGCTGCGCTCACCCGGCTCACGGGCAATGGCCTTCATTTCGATAATCCGTTCGAACACTTCCGGCACTTCCAATTCGAACAGACGGCGGACAACGTCGTCGTGGGCGCGCGAAAGTATGACTTGCGGGCCTTTGAGCACACGCTGGACATCGAGGATCACGCAACGAATGCGATCACCCTGCCGGTACCGTTCACGGGGAATCTGTTCTTTAAGCGGGACGACCGCCTCGGCCCGTCCCAGCCCAACCAGAATAGCCCCTTTGTCGACCTGTTGCACGTTGCCGGTAACCAGTTCGCCGATCCGGCCGGAATACTCGGTATAAACCCCTTCTCTTTCTTTCTCCCGGATACGTTGAACCAGGATTGTCTTGGTCGCGCCAATCGCAGCGCGGCCGAACTCCTCAAACGGGACTTCAATTTCCATTTCATCGCCGACTTCGGATTCGGCATCGATCTCCTGGGCGTCCTCCAGCGAAATCTCGCGGGTGTAATCTTCGACATCCTGGACGACCTTCTTGGTGGCGATCATGTAGAGTTCGCCCTCTTTGCGGTCGACTTCCAAACGGATGTTATCGGCATGTCCCCATTTCTTGCGGGCCGCCTGCAATAGTCCGGCTTCGACAGTCTCCATGACATAATCGAAGTCCAGATTCTTGTCTTTGGTGATCTGCGTGATCACCTCCATAATCCCGTATTCCATCGCTTTTCCCGCCTTAATAAACCAAAAGGCCTTTCTCTACCCGGTCGAACGCAATCTCGTTCTCCCCAGCGGTCGTCTCCAGCGTCAAGGTACCGTCGGCCGACTTGATTTTGCCCTTCACGGGCTTTTTCTCATCTTTGAGAAACACTTTAACCTCGTATCCCTCCCGCCGGGCAAAATCCGCCAAACTAACCAGCGGGCGATCCAGTCCCGGCGAGGACACCTCCAGCGTATAACTTGCCTCAAACAAATCGGCGACGTCCAACTCCAGCGAAAGGCGCTGTGAGACGGCAGTGCAATCATCGATGGTCACTCCGCCACGCCTGTCGATAAATGCCCGAACAATTGGGTTTCGGGCGTTGCCGACAATCTGTATTTCCACGAGATCCAGCGACAAATCGCCGGTGATCGGCAAGACCAACGCCGAAAGCCGTTCGATCAATTCCGCGCGTTCCGTAGAAACACTCCTTCATTTACGTGCCGATCCGGAGTTTGTTGTATCCCTCCGCGGCACGTCATGTACACAAAAGGTGGGCAGTTCGCCCACCCAAACTAAGCAGTATAAACTAAGCGTCGATTCTCGCCAAGCGTTATTTTCGCCTCGGCGCCGCCTCATTTCCCTTACGCAGAGGGAAAACCTGCCGTCACCCGCCGTGAAAACGGTGCAAAACCGACAGAGGAACAGACCATTTCGGACTAAATGGAGGATTGGTCCCCGTCCGGCCCGGGCAAAGCACTTGAGGGTGAATGAAATGTGGGCCGGATAGTCGCTTATCGGCGGCGGGATTTCTTTGGCGGATCGTCAGTTGCGGTCTTGTCTTTTTTGACTGTATTGTTCGGCGATACCTTGTCAACTTTTTTGGTTTTCGGGGCGGGGCTCGTGGTTTCAATCCGCAACGGCTCCGCTGAATGTGTTTTTTTCAGCCGATCATTGACTCCGTCGCCGTCAAGATCGATCCACATGTCGAGAGTATCCGCCGAGCGCCCGCTGGATTTCTGCGATTCGACGTGATCCAACAATGACTTTGTTGTGGCCTTTGCCGAATCCCGCGTGTCGTTCCCGTCCTTATCCTGTTCGACCGCCTTGTCCTGACTGACTTGCCGAGCGCCCTTTCCGGAGATTTTGATCGCTCCGGCCGGCCCGACAAGCAATAACAGCAACACCACCGCGAGACAACTCACCGCCAGAACCCGTCGTGCGCTGTATACTCCCTGCATGGTCATTCTCGATCACTCCCCTTGCTTGTTCTATATAGTATACACATCGACAGCGGACAACGCCAAATAAATCCCCCGGGAAAGGCCGGCCCGATATCCCTAACGCCGTTTTTTATTTCGCCGTGGAGTTTTCCCTGCCCCGGCTTTCCCGGCTTTCAACTCGGATTTTGCGGCCTTCCCGGTCGCCTGCCCGGCCCTTTTCAGCTCACCGGCCACTGTTTTTCCGACTGACGAAATCAACTTGCCCAAGCCGCTTTCCCGCCTGTTGGTCCGGGACACGCTCACCCGGACTTCTTCCCGGTCGACCCCGGTCGCCCGGCCAATCCTGCGGCTGAACTCTTTCTCCGGTACTTTACGGCGGTCTTTGTTGACCGGCACGGGATTTTTGCGTCCACGCGGCGTACGCTGATCGGTTCGGCCGCGTTTTGTATCCGGTCGGACGACCTCAGATCCCGGTACGGATCGATATGGTTTGGGTCCGTGATTCTGTGAAAGCCGGTAGTCGGGATGATCCTGGCGGTAACTTCGCTTATGCCGGAACCGGATCTGTTTTTCGTGCACCAGGCGACGGCCATCGTAGCAGGTAATCCGGTGACGCCCATAACGCACGCCGCGAATCCAGCAGGGGGCCACCCCATAGAAGACATTGTCGACAAAGATCCGCGCCCCCAACGGCCAACTGATGTAAATTTCACCATAAAACACATCGGGCCACGGGTCATAATAGACGTGGCGCGGCGGCAGCGGGCGGCGCCGTTCGACAAAGAAACGAGCAAGGTCGGTGGCACATCGGTCCCAAAGCCGCCGCGAAATATGGCGGCTGATTTTCTCGATATACCCAATCCGGTCGTAACCGGCCCGAAAATCCCGAAACACCGGATCGGGACAGGTGGCCGGGTAGCGCCCCGGTGAATTGATATAAATCGGCCAGTCGGGCAGGTCGAACGGACGGGGTGAGGCAATCGCCTGGATGTATTCCGCGCCGCCGGGTCCCTCGACGGTCAGGGAAAAATCATCCCAGTCACCCGGGATTTCATAAACCCGGCCCGCCTGCACAAAGTTGTCCTGCCAGGGGTCGAACGGTAATAAAACATGCATTCGCCCCCGTGTATCGATATTGTAGATCATCAGGTAACTATCACGAGTTACCTCGAAAAAAATGCGGATCGGGTCACCGGGATAATAGACCGCATCGATACCCCGGTCGGGCCAGACAAAAACTTCGAGATTGTCCGGCCGGCAACCGCCGACGGTAATGCGCGCATCAATTCGCGTGTCGGCGTGGGCGGGCAGCGAAAAACAGAGGACGCCAATCACTGCCGTGACAAAAAACATTCTCAGGGTTTTCATGATCATCAGCTCCTTTAAGATTACGACGGTGTAGTCGGGCCGATCACAGTCCCACCGTCGTTAACTTTGAGCAGGTGAAACTGTTTGAGTGAATCGGCCGCCCCGACCGGTTTGTACCAGTAGCCGTCGGTGGTAATCGTAATTTCAAATTCAATACAGGTCACATCGAGTCTCCAACGGTCAAGTTCCCAGGACGAATGACAGTCATAGCATTCGTCGGGATGGCGATGCCCGCCGTTTTCCAGATGGATTACACACCCGGCCATTCCGGCGGCCAGGAACCCGGAAATCATAATCGCTAATGTTTTGCGCATGGCACTTCTCCCCGCTGTTCCCCTTTGCTTAGAAATGCCCCATGAGTTCAATAGTGTTGGTCCGGGCGCTGGGCCGCAGAAAACCCTCGCCGTGCGCCGGTGGGCGCAATTCCGGGTTTCCCGGTACCGCCTGGTAGGCCCAGTCGATCAAAATCGATGTCGTTCCGGTCGAGACAACCCGAAACTTGGCATAGTGATTGTCGGCGGTCCAGACAATATAGGTATGCCCGGGAATCGCCTCGACATAGCCAACCTTCGACCAGCCGTCATCGGGCGCCCAGGAGATATCGTCGAGTGATTCCGTGTAGCCAAAATCCTGAATGTCGATATTGACATTGCCGACATCGATAAAAACTACACCAAACTCAGGTTCATAATCGACGATAATATCCGCGGCGGGCGAATCGAACGACACGCGTTGATATGCCGAGAAATCATACCCGGCAAGGTCGGGGCGGTATTCCGGGTCGTATAGGGTCAGGTCGGATCCGGCCGGGCGCGGCGTGTCGAAAACATCCTCGGGTGAGAGGTCTGATTCGTTTCCGTCGTAATCGAACGAGGAAACGGCATAATAGTAAGTAAGACCGTTAACGACCAGATCATCGAAGTAATATCCCTCGCGGACAGTTGCCTGATAATTGTAGACACCATCAACTGTCCGTCCCCGATAAACCCGATACCCGGCCAGGTCGGGTTCGTCGGATTCAAACCAAAGCACCTCAACAAAACCGTCCCCGGTAATCGAGGTCACCCCGCGTGGCGTGGCGGGTGGCTGGGTGTCGATGGGAACCTGGACAACATCGTCGGTGCAACCCAGAGCCGTAAAGGCGGCCAGCAGGGCAAGAACAAAATAATAAGCGATCTTTTTCATCAATTCCTCCTTTTCTGCATGTTGTTATTGCATGTGGCGTGCCAACTCACGGACAGAGGGGCAGAAACGAGATATCTACTTATCTATCTATGAGTTATGACAATGTCAGGAAACAGGGCCGGGCCAAGAAATTTACGTGGTATGCACAATTGTCGGGCAGTGCCCCGGCGCGCAATTGTGCAGGGGATTCAATGACCGCAGTGATCACAAATAAAGGTAAGTCGAGAAAATGATCGGGCTATTCCCGGCGGGCAAGTTCGTATT
>JAJRUJ010000068.1 GCA_024277855.1 Candidatus Zixiibacteriota bacterium | reverse complement strand
TGGGTATATGGTGCGATCGTTGGGAAACCGCCGCATTACAACAAGACGGTGTTCGAAGTACCATAAGACAGCTGCTCCGTGGCTGCCAGAAACAGAGCACCACATCTGGAAAGAATGTGATTCTTTTTACCCGCTGACGTCTGAATCAAGTCGTCGAACCGGGATCTAAAAAGTACTACCTTTCGGTAATTTGCTATTAACATAATACTCGATCGGTAAAATGAAAGTCAAGTAAAAAATGAGATATCCGGCGGGCATTATTCAGATCGGATAAGGGAACTGTATGGCGGATGGAACGGGGATCATCTACCCGAGGGTCGGCTCCGACAGGATATATCCTGTAACGGGGCATATCCTCCGGTGAAATCGAGTTGCCGGTAATTCGATCTTTGAAAAGCTCGAGGATAAGCTGCGGTATTGAGAGGGCAGGCAAATCAGCCTGTAGAGGTCCTGTAAAATCACGGAATGAGGATTCGTATTCGAGTTGCTTTGCAAGGGAAATGCCTCTCAATTCCACATACTTTGCCGTCCCTTCCAGGATCTCTTCTCCCCGTTCGTAGGTTCTGGCGGCAGGGTCAAGGCGCTTCCAACGATGATTCCGGACAGCTACAAACTGTCTCACTAATCCACGACAGGCCTGCTGATTGTCAAACTCAGCCATTTCAAGTGCATTCATCAATAGCTGCATCTCTAAGTAGGCAAGGGCGGTATTGTCAACGTCTTGAATTGGGTACTTTTCTTCGCGCTCCCAGGGTATGTCCCAGTTGTTATCTGACTGATACTGATGAAAGCATTCGTGCACAACAAGCCCAAACTGTTTCAGGGTGTTTTGATGTCCTAATGGAACAGCAGCAACCTGCAAAGTATCAACCGGGACGTTGAACGAAAGCTGTCCAGCAAGATCGTCATACTTTCCCTTAAGGTACTGAACATCGGTTCGTAACTCCGGCCAGTTTTGTGGATACTCGGTGAATCCGTCAACTATGTTTTCACAATTGAACAACAGCACCCATTTGTCGGGCATGTACAGCAGATACGGTCTCTCCGCGAGATTGTAGCCTGGCCAGGTTGAATCTGGCCATTGCTTGAACAATTCAATAACACCTTCACAGATTCGTAGCGCTTCAATATCGTCGGAAGAGAGCGTTTCGCTAGTCGGCAACGATGCCGAAAAAGATGGGGCAAAAAAACACATGGAGAGGAAAATACATACTGCCAACTCCCTGGTTCTTTTAAACATGGTGTTTCTCCTGTATTTGTGCTCAGTCTATCATACGGTGAATGATGGGAATAGTTACCGATTTTATAAGTTCGTGGCGTATCCAAGACACGCTGCACCTTTGACCACCGGTGACCATCGTTGGACGGTGCCATATGTGTTTCCCGCTTTGTCGATCCTTCCAGTTAATCGCTGATGCTCCGGTATCTAAACAACCATCGGCTGATACGCACTGAGTGGATCAATGTCAACATCGAGTCATCAGAGGAAAATTGAACCATCGGCGTGTTCTTCCTGTGAATATGGTTTTTTCGATGGGGACATTGCTTACCGTAAGCTGCCTTCAATTGGGTTACGTAAAAAACTCGAGAAGCTCTACGCTAAGGACTGATCTTTACCAAAATAATGGACACAGCGTTAAGTTTTCGAAGTCAACGGGGCTTTTATAGCCCAGTGTCGAGTGGCGGCGTTCCCGGTTGTAATACATCTCAATATACTCAAAAATCTTTCTTCGCGCCTCCTCTTGAGTCAGGAACGTTTCCTCATAGACCAATTCAGTTTTCAACGTCGCAAAGAACGACTCCATCGGGGCATTATGTGATACGATTGTCAGAAACTCTCAGTAATCCGTGTCAGAATCTGACAATCTATTGGACGTCCAGTTTCTTGTGGGTCAGAGCGCTAATCCGGTCCTCCAACCCGCTTATCCCGCACACGGATTACACGGTCCGCTGCCCAGTGATTTATAGACGAAATTAACGATCCAGACAACATCAATGGGGTTGATTGCATCGTCGCAACTCCAGTCACCCACAACAGCGGGGCAACCCGGAATTGATGCGGGTGCCGCGCCGAGGCTTTTATAGACATAGTTCACCATCTGCACGACATCCACCGGATTGACTGCGCTGTCACCGTTCCAGTCGCCCAGGTCGGGACAGGAACATTCGCAGACATCCCCGATTCCGTCGGTGTCGGCGTCTTCCTGACCGGGGTTGTAAACATTCGGACAATTGTCAACATCGGCGCAAAGCCCGTCGTTGTCGTAATCGTTGTAATAATCGTCGGGGCATGGGTCACAACTATCACCCCAGAAATCGCTGTCGGTATTGACCTGCGCCGGGTTGGCCGTCGTCGGGCAGTTGTCGCAGGCGTCGCCGATTTCATCGCCGTCGGTATCCTCCTGCAGGGCATTGGCCGTCCATGGACAGTTGTCACAGCCGTCGGGAACCCCATCGCTGTCGGCGTCGGCAAAATCGTCATATCCCGGACAAATATCGCACAAATCGCCCACGCCGTCGGCGTCGCTATCAACCTGCTCCGGATTGTCAATTGTCGGGCAATTGTCGCAGGCATCACCGATATCGTCGCCGTCCGCATCTTCCTGTAGCGGGTTCACGGTCGATAGACAGTTATCGCAGACATCGCCGATCGAATCGCCGTCATCATCTTCCTGGCCGGGGTTTGGTGTAAGAGGACAATTGTCCGATGCGTCGACCACGCCGTCGGCATCGGCATCATCGCAGATATTCGGCGAGGTCAGTCCGTCCACCCAGATGAACGGAAAGCCGGGCGCCGGCTGAGTCCATTGTGATTGCCATTCAACCCATGCCTCGACTGTCGGCCGATACACATAGGCCTCGTAATCGGGGACGACCGGCGTGTAATTATCCATCAACACACTGGGAAATGGCGCGGTCGAATTACCGGTATAGGTGACCACGACAAAAAACGGCCCGTCGACACAACAGGGGTCGGGCAACGTAACCGAGTGAATATTCGGCCATTCATCGGCAATCGCGTCGTTGGTGATTCCACAAATCGCCTCACCGGGACACGGGCAGCCGGGTGTGCTGTTATCCACGCTGTAGATGCTTAGCCGCAGACTCACCGGCCAGTTGGCCACGAACCCGGGGGGGCTGTCCGCCAGGACAACGTAAAGCGTACTGACCGCAAACGGATAAACATCGCCCGCACAGCCATAGGCCGGGTCTTCAGGATCAAAATAGATTGCGATTCGTGCTCCTGCCTCGTAGGCCGGATTAAGGAACGTCGGTACATTATTATCACGCCGCATGGCGCAGGCATCCTGCGTCTCACTCGGTTTATGCAGGAGAGAGGAAGAATATTCGGAAAACGGTATAGCTGTAATTGGTGTTACGGCGGCCTGCTCTCCGGGAGAGGCATCGCTGCCGAGAGCGGACGAACAAAAAAGGAGTGTGACACTTACAACGAAGAAGACGATCCGACTGGTAATCATGAACACCTCCGGCTGGTAAACAACATGCTCAACTGAAAGTAATTTATCGTATCAGGGAGGTTTTGTCAAAACCAACAGGGGAAAATCTTTTCTGCAAGATGCCAAACAGTTTCCTGTGGTCGTGTGGGTTTATAGGCAGGCGTGGCCCTGACCAAAGGGCTTGTTGAGAAAGGTCTTGAGTTTGGGTTTGTGGTGTTTTGATTGTGGATATGCAGACAAAACGAGAACATCAGGATTGCGGCATGATGCTCCTGCCCTCGCTGGAGGAGTTTGTTCCGCAAGATCACTATCTCCGCCGACTCAATCGTGTCCTGGAGTTGGACTTTGTCCATGACGTGGTTCGGGATCGTTACTGTCAGGACAACGGCCGTCCGTCGGTTGATCCGGAAGTGATCATTCGCCTGTTTTTGCTTCAGGCGATGACCGGGATTCGTTCGGTGCGGGAGTTGATGCGCGAGGTGCAGCTTCACCTGGGGTACCGCTGGTTTATCGGGTATCGGCTCGACGAGAAGTTGCCGGATCATTCGACGTTATCGAGGGCGTTGGACCGTTTTGGCGACGAGGTGTTTAACGAGGTATTCGAGCGCAGCATCGCGCAGTGCAAGGCCAGCGGCCTGATCGAGGGCAAGGTTCTGCATGTCGATGCGACGACGATCCGGGCGGATATTGATCGGAACCGGGTGAACCAGCCGGATAGTCCCGATCCGGATGCGCGGTATGGGAAGTTTCCCGGTCAGCGAACGGCGCCGGGGTACAAGCAGCACACAGTGGTCGATGAGAAGAAACGGGTGGTGGTTGGGCTGACGGTGAGTCCGGCGAATGAACATGAGCATGACCGCACCGTGGACCTTGTTGATCAGGCAGTTGCGCACACGGGAGTATCACCGGAGGCCGTCTGTGCCAATGCCGCGTATGGCGTGGACACAATCGGGCGGCGATGGAAGATCGTGACATTCGGCTGGTCAGTCCGCCGCCGAAAGTGCCGACGTCTGCCGACCGAGATCGGTTTACGACAGCAGATTTTACCTATGATGAATAGCGGGATATTTTTACGTGTCCTGCTGGGGCAACGCTCAAATGTATTGGTCCGGTGAAAGGCCGTCCCCGTCAGCGACGGTATCTTGCTTCCAAAGTAGTTTGTCGACATTGTCCATTGAAGGACAAATGTACGCGGTCGTCACGGCGTCAATTGAAAGTTAGTGTTGATCATGTAGCGTTAGTTCGATTGCGCGCCGATAGTCAGACCGACAGTTTCAAGCGACTCTATCGCATTCGCGCGCCGGTGGTGGAAGGCGTATTTGCCGAAGCGAAGCAATGGCATGGTTTGCGGCGGGCCTGGCGGCGCAGCCTGGGTAAGCTGCGGGTGCAGTGCCTGTTAATCGCGGCCGTTATCAATTTCAAACGGCTGGCCGCCGTTTTTCCGCTTCGGAACGGGTTCGATAACCCGTTCGTCAGTCTAATTGCGACCTCCTGGAGAACAATAATATCGATTTCCAGAAGAATGTTTTCCAGAGAGGCGATCGCGTAAAAATACTGATCGCGCAGAATAAAAAACTAACTTTTTCAACAAACCCCTAAGGCTGGTACAACCGGGAGAGGATACATTCAACACCGGGATATGTGAGCCCTGTTGAGTTTGAACGGCAAATCAAGACCAAAACCACCTAACCAGGTGTCAACGAAAACGGGGGAAGACCAAAGCCCCGTTGACTTCGAAAACGCGGCTACCCTATCTTAAAATTGTATCCATTTTTCGGGAAAAATCAAGCACAAATATGGTCCCGGGTAGTCTGCCCAGGATCTTCCCTTATGTAGACTCATTTCCATCTCCCGACCTACTTTTCAACGCCGACCTCAAAAGCGCAAAACCAAGAACCCCACTGACGGCTGAACCTGCCAATATCCCTGTTTTTGCCTGTACCAAGAGTCCTCCCTCCAAACTGAGAGATGCCACGAATAGAGACATTGTGAAACCGATACCCGCCAGACAGCCGCCTCCTACAACTGCCCTCCAATTCGTTCCACCAGGCATAATTCCCAGACCTGCCTTCACGACCAAAAGAAGACTGAGTGCGACCCCAAGAGGCTTACCTATAAACAGGGCCAGGGAAACGGCGATAGAAATCGGTGACGACATGGCCTCAACCGAGAACTGTACGCCCGCGTTTGCCAGGGCGAATATTGGCATTATCAAGAAGGCCGCCCAAGGGTGAATACCGGCCTCAAGCCGCTCGAGGGGCGAGATCGATTCGCGAGTTGTGAAGGCAACTTCCTCGATAGCGTCTCTGAGTTTCACGCCCTCGGATGCAGGGCCTCTACTGCTTACACTATCCAGAGCCCGCTTCAATCCCCGACCCAGCTTGTCTCGTGAAACCAGTGGAAGGGCCGGAGTGAGCAACCCCAAAGCCACTCCTGAAATGGTGGGATGAACGCCGGATTTCAGGGTACACAGCCAGACACCCGCTCCAATGACCAGGTATCCAACAACTGTACGCACACCCAGTCCTTTCATAAACACTACTACCGCAATTCCCGCAATCGCAGCAGCCAACCAGGCGAAGCTGAGTTGGCTCGAGTAGAAAACCGCGATAACTAATACTGCAATGATGTCATCCACTATGGCGAGGGTGAGTAGAAAGACCTTCAAGCCGTGAGGAACTCGCTTCCCCAGTAGCGCCAAGGCTCCCACGACAAACGCGATGTCTGTTGCCATCGGGACTGCCCAAGCCTGCTGTCCCGGCTGATCTCCCAACAGTATCAGGTAAATCGTAGCCGGTACAGCCGCTCCACCGATAGCGGCTACTGCGGGGGAAACAAGCCGGCGGATATCGCGAAGCTCGCCAGACACAATCTCTCTCTTAATCTCAAGGCCTACCAGGAAGAAGAAGACCGTCATCAGACCGTCATTGACCCAGTACCAAAGTGGATATGACAATCCCCACTCCCGGATTCCGACACTCAGAGTCAGATTCCAGAACGCGGCGTACACTTCTCTGAGAGGCGAGTTAGCCGCCACGATCGCCACACCCGTGGCGAGTAAAAGAACGACTCCGCTCGCCGCTTCGATGTGCAAGAAGCGAATAAGTGGCCTGGTGAGCCGCTCGATGGGGCGAAGTACCTTTTCCGGGGAGACCTTGTTCATACTTTGTCCAGCTCCTCTATTCAGATCTTAGGATTGAGGTCGCGGTTAGTTTCGGCCGGTTTTGACGCCTCGCGTGGCCAGATGAGAGAAGCCGCGATCGATACGGCTATTATTAGGCCTACCACTCCCAGAGATACTCCAATTGGGATCTTATAAATGTCCGACAACACCATCTTGACCCCGACGAAAACCAGAATGACAGAGAGGCCGTAGTGCAGGTGGTGAAATAACCGCATTACGCCTGCCAAAGCGAAATAGAGAGAACGCAAACCCAAAATGGCAAAGATATTTGCCGTGAACACAATGTATGGATCTTTGGTTACTGCGAATATTGCCGGAATTGAATCAACCGCAAAGATTATGTCGCTCCATTCGACCAGGAGCAGGACCACAAACAGAGGCGTGGCCAGCCACTTTCCACCCTCGCGGACGAAGAAGTGCCTTCCCCGGTAATCATCGGTGACAGCGACCATTCTCTGAAAGAGTCGCAAGACAGGATTGCGCTCGGGGTGAATCTGCTTGTCTTTTGCCCAAGCCATCTTGATGCCGGTGAAAACAAGAAAAGCTCCAAACAGGTAGATAATCGCATGGAACTTCGCTATCAACAAAGCACCCAGCGCAATGAAGATCGCTCGAAGAATCAGGGCACCGATAATCCCCCAGAACAAAACGCGGTGCTGGTGCTGAGCAGGCACATTGAAGTACGAAAAGATCAGAAGAAACACAAACACATTGTCGATGCTGAGCGATTTTTCGATGAGGTACCCGGTAAGAAACTCAAGTGCCGCTCCCGCGCCGCGTCCAGGCAATATCGTCTCATATCGATAGTAGACAAAAGCCATAAAGGCCAGTGAGAGAATTATCCAGACAGCGGTCCAGATGAGAGACTCGCGCACGCTGACAATGTGATCACGCCGGTGAAAAACCCCAAGGTCCAGCGCCAACATTCCAAGCACGAATATGATGAACGCTCCATAAAGCAGGGCTTCATTCTGTAGGTACGTTTCCATCGGCTAGGAATCTTCTTCCTCAAGATGTTTTCGGATTTCCAAGGCCCGCTAAGTAATCTTTGTCATATTGTGATCTTTCCCAAAAACATGGACACGATTTTAAGATAGGGTTGCCGCGTTTTCGAAGTCAACGGGGCTTTTATGGCCCAGCGTCGAATGGCGGCGTTCCCGGTTGTAATACACTTCACTCCCGGCGATGATCGCGGGTAAACCGATGACTCATTGACGGCGGTCGCTGAAGACAGAGATCGTTTTTTTTTAAGATATCGCGCTCCTCGGTCACATCGGCCAACTGCCGGCGTAAACGGCGTAACTCTGTTTGCTCCAGAATGAGGTTGCTCAAGCCCACAAAAGCCGTATCTCCCTGCTGGACAAACTGTTGTTTTCAACGATGGAGAAGGTTCTCGCCAACGCCCAGATCGCGGGCCACCGATGCCACGCTGCGACCTTCTTCTCGCACCAGACGGACTGCTTCAACCTTGAACGCCCAATCATAACGCTTACGCTTCTTCTGTGACATACCGACACATCCTCCCAATAGAAGTAAATCCTATCTTCTCGAGGTGTCCACTAAATCGGGGGAGGTTCAACCGCCTTTCTCACCGCTCCCTCCCCCACGACTCTTGCATAAATGCCGGTTGTAGTGACTTGGTGGTGATTTAACGCCCGCCGGACCAAATGCAGGTCACCGGTCTTCTTATCCGGCAAGGGGCGTTAATGCAGCAGAAACGGATCACAACCGGAACGATTAAACAACGACGGAACACCTATCGAAAGTATCTTGCGGAAATAGAATTCCTTTCTTAACTTTTAGTGTTTAAATGTTTGCTTTGTTTGATGACATGTAATGATGATCGTCAAACGGAAAGGAAACACGCCATGGGAGACAAAGGCGGGAAAAAGGACAAGGACAAGAGTCGCAAACAGAAGAAAAACAAAGACAGACAAAAGGCAAAAGAAAAGCAGGATAAGCAACCGAAAAGGACCCCGTAAAAGGAACCAGAAACATCAAGAGATAATCACAATTTGGTCACAAGAGGCGTGAATCCTACAAATGATGCGAGTATAGAATTTGATTCCCCCGCCCCACGATTAGAATCCCATAATCAATTCAGCCATACGGTCCTCCTCAAGGCCATCTCCCGCACCCGCATATAAATCCCGGTGTCAGGCGATTCAATACCCGCCGGACCACGTGCAGGTCACCGTCCTTTCGTAGAACCGGGTGACAAGGGTATGGCAGACGGCATGTAAAGGGCGGTCTGAAAAGTTTAATACCACAACCGGATTTGCTCCGATCGAAATTAACGTGTACGCTGCCAGTCAGAATGGGCTAAGTGGTTTTCCAGTTTTTGCCAGAGTTCCTCGAGCTTGCATCGCATCACAATAAGGTCCTGCTTAGTCCCACTGATATCTTTCACGTAGTCGTGAAACTGCGCCTCTTTATGGAAGCCAAGCCGTTCAAAGATGTTTTGGACTCCTACCTGCGGTCCCATAATTTTCACGACAATCTCTTCAACCTTTTTTTTGTTTGCCAGGATGTAAAGTTCACGGGCCATCAACGTACCAAGCCCCTTACGCTGAAAAGAACGCGCCACAATCAACCTTATCTCCCCAACGTGCTCTTTCCAGCCCTGAGCTTCCAGTTCCAAAGCCCCATCCGCCACGATTTGTTCCTCAACAACGGCAACCAATCTCATCACACTGCCGGATTCCATTGCCTGGATTCTTTGTTCTGCAATTTCGCGGTCAATGACACTCTGCCGAAGAAAGGCTCTATCCTCCTCGGGAAGCGCCTGGAAGAAATCCAGAGACCGATCTACATCGTCTTTTCTCATTTCACGGATAAGGATCTCACTTCCGTCTTTCAATCTTACTTTTTTTTCCATTTCGCTCTCCTGTTCCTCAGGAAAATCTCAGACGAATTTCACTTCCCTTATATTATGGATAACACAGTAAGAGATCATTTTCAAGATACTATTTCAATGAATCATGCTCCAGGAACCACGTGCAGACAGGATTACTCTATTCGTGTTCTCGTCAGACAATCTTCCTCTTTTGTCAGGATATTACGAGCCGCTTCCATCCTAATTGAGAGAGAAAAATCAAAAACCGTTGAGCACCCGTCTCAACTTTCAGTCTACCGATCGACCCATCCCCTGTTCAGACCAGGCGATCACGCCAACCCACCGGTTACGAGAGACACGTCTTATCTTTAACTCCGGCTGTTCAGGGAACAAAGCGATTTGAGAACCTGCGCAGGGAACTTGGCCAGAAAAAAGATACCGTCCATGTGATATCAAGGATCGCCGATAATCCGGCGTAATGGAAGACCTGTTTAACATGTGTATTTAGGTTTGTCATATTCATTGACCTTCCCCCCCTGAACTGGTCCATCCTGAAAGTTGGATTCTGTATTTGTATTATTTTGCAATTCAGGAGGATCCGAGATGCGTGGAAAACGATTCACTGAAGAGCAGATTATAGAGTCTTAAAGGAATCAGAAGTTGGGGCCAAACCCCGTGAGATTTGCCGTCGCCATGGGATCAGTGAACAGACATTCTACCGCTGGCGGTTGAAATACGGCGGGATGGAGGTCAACAAGGCCGGGAACCACACCGTTGATTGGCCAAACTAAATAGACCTCAATTTGATAGTGTTAGTAAGTCAGGTTACCGCCGAGCAAAAACAACAGGCGCAACCAATACGAGCACAATATCTTATAGAGAATGTCAGAATTGCTTAAAAAAACTTGACAAAATACAGATACCTGCCGATAATAACCAAGCAAGTACTTGCTTGCTATTTATGGGGAGATATGATGACTGTAGGAAAGATCGGCAGAAAGCGGCATAACGAGATTCTCAATAAGGCCGTCTTTCTCATTCAAAAAGGCGGTATCAGGGCTCTGACGATGAAAAAGGTCGCGGGGCTGGTCGGCATTAATGAAGCGACTGCGTACAGATACTTTCCTAGCAAGAACGTGCTGCTGGTCGCGATTATTGAGAGCATGAAAGACGAACTGATGGGGCCGATCAAGGGAATATTCCAATCCGAAGATCCGCCGGAGATCAAACTAAAACGGATAGTTACTTATCATCTCCAATTCGTAAATAAAAAAAATGGTCTTCCCATTGTATTCATGCATGAGATTGCTTCCGGAAATGACAAAGTGCTGGTCCATCATATTCGAGACATTCTTGCAGATTATCAGCAGATACTTGAAAACGTAATTTCCGAAATTCTCGGGGTCAATTCGCAGCCGTCGGTTCGAGAATTCTCGACTTTGTTTATTGGAATGGCTACAGCTGTAGCCATCCAAAAGAGGCTGGGGATGTCGAATGAAGCCCATGATGATCTGGCGAGTTCTTTACTCCCTTTCCTTATCAAAAGTATTGTTAGCCGGAGGGGCCGTCAGGAGAAGACAAAATGAACCGTCAATCCATTTCGAAAATCTTTATCATCGCCGTTGCGTTGCTTGCATCCGCGCAACCGGTCGTGAGTCAACAGGCGATGACCATTGAAGAGGCGATAGACTCATCCCTGTCGGTAAACACTCGGCTGCTTTTGACCGACGCACAAGTGGATGCCTCTTACGCCTCGGTCCGTCAAGCGACCGGTTCACTGCTTCCGCAATTGTACGCCAACGCAGGGTACACCAGGTATGAGGAGCCGAATATTATCACGCCGATTCACAAACAAGGCGTGTTTCCCCCGCTTGACGACGAAATCTACGAAGCGAGTTTTCACTTGGCCGTGCCGATATTCGACGGGGGACGCCGGTTGGCCAAACGGAAAATTGCCACGGCCGGTGTCAAGGAAAGCCGGGCGACAAATGCCCTGGTGCAAAATGACATCTTGCGGCAAGTTGCCGAAGTATTCCTTCTCGCCCGCCAGGCGGCAGACCAATCACAACTGATCAACAAACGTCTGGCCTCCCTGTATCAGCAGTTAAAGGACCTAAAAGCCCTGGAACAGAGCGGGCGAGTGTCTCAAGGCGATATTGCCCTGGTCTCCTCGCTCATTGCTTCGACAAAGTCAGATTCAAGCGCTATTGCCCGCTCCCAAAACCGGCTGGCCACGCGGCTCGGGCTCCTGGTGGGAACCAATCAAGCGGTAATTCCCGCCTTACCGGCAAACAGTTTAACCATGGACGGCCTGATCAGGGAATACCCACGGAGTGGTTGTGCATCAGTTGAGTATACCGGACCGACTGTTCGCATTTCAGAAGCCCGCCTTGGAAAGGTCCGGGCATCCCGGTCATTAGCCGCCCGAAATTTCTGGCCGGAGATATCCGGTTATGGATTGTATCTCTACCGTTCCGGCTCGGATTGGGATCCGGTCGGTGAGTGGGCGGTCGGAATAACAGTATCGTTACCGATCTTTACCGGCGGGACGCGTATCGGCAAAGTTAAAGAGGCCGCCGCGCTGACCCGGGCCTCAGAAATGGCCGTTAAAAGCGCCGAACGGGAACAGGAATCAAATCTTCGCTTATCCTATAACGACTACCTTTCGGCATTAGACCAAAGTGATTACCTGTCCACTGCGGTGAAAGAAAAGACGATTTCTGTTGAGACCCATCTTGAATTATATAGGGCCGGACGAATTCCATTGCGTGATCTGCACACTCAGGAGACCGAACTTCTTCGGCTGCAAATTGATAATAACGCCGTGCTTTATGCCGCCCGGCTTGCTCTCTTGCGCTACGAAGCCATTGCCGGCACGCTTTCCAAAAATAAGGCCACGATGTTGACCGGAGGAATACAATGAAAGTATCGTCGAGGGTGTTAACAAGACTGACGGTGTATATGCTCATAACCGTCGTGGCGGGATCGCTGGTGTCGATGACTGGTTGTTCAGGTCAGGATGATACGGGCAGGACATTACCGCCCGTGGCGGTGCGCGTCACTCGACCGGAAATCCGGGACATGACCGCCCATATATCATATACGGGCATTGTCCATGCAACAGACGAATTTACCGCGATTGCCCGAGTCCAGGGAATAGTGGTTGCACTTCCGTTTGCGGAAGGACAACCGATTAACAACGGTGATGTCCTGTTATCGCTTTCGACACCGGAGCTTGAAGCAACGGTCGACCGACTCCGGGCAGAATTTGACTATTGGAACGAACGTTACGCGGCCGATATAAAATTGGCGGCTAAAGGTGCAGTTCCCCAAGAGCAGGTGGCGACATCGAAAAAAGCTTTCGAAAGCGCCAAAGCCGGCTTGCGTGGAGCCGAATCACAGCTGGAGAAGGCCACCGAGCTGGCCTCATTTGATGGTGTTGTTCTCAAACACTTTGTCGATCCTGGTCAGACGGTAATGCCCGGGATGCCGCTACTTCAGATCGGCAACGACGAGTTGGAGATACAAGCGGAGGTTGTTCAGGAAGATATCCAGTCGGGCATCAAGCGGGGCACGCCGGTCATCGTTCATGACGGCAACGGTGAGGAACACCAATCACAGGTATCCGCAGTCGCCCCTGTGTCCAACAATCGGAGCCGCACCTTTACGGTCAAAGTCTCCCTTCCACGGTCTCTCCATGATCGGTTCCGTGTCGGTGAGGCAGTGGTCATTGACTTTGTGCGGGAAAGTTCCGAGCGGACGCTTTCTGTCCCGACGACAGCAGTGTTAAACAGGGACAGCGCTCCATACATCTTCCTTATTCGAGAAAACCATGCGGTCAAGACGCCGGTCTCGGTGGGAATTCAGCAATCCGAAAACCTGGCCGTTCAGTTTGATTGGAACGATTCTGATTTTGTGGCCATTTCAAATGTCGCCGGTTTAACCGACGGTGATCTTGTGTATCCAGTATACATAGAGAGGCAATAACCATGACCCTGCCAGAGTTCGGCCTCAATAATCGGTATACGGTATATGCGCTGGCCATCGCTGCGATATTCTTTGGAATAATCGCTTATTTCACTATACCTATCCAGCTTTTCCCCGAAACTGCGCCTCCCCTGGTGAATATCCTGACGGCGTATCCCGGGGCTTCGGCGGAAGACGCCGCAGACATGGTGTCGGATCCCATTGAAGAGGAATGCGCGGCATTGGCAGGCGTTTATAAAGTTTCTTCATCGTCACAGGACGGCATGTCGGTGGTGACCGTGGAATTCCGGTATGATGTCGATGTCGACATGGCCGCACTTGACGTGCAGAATGCAATCGCCAGAATCCGCGGCAAACTGCCGACCGGCATTCGTGAACCTCAGGTGTTGAAATTTTCGACGAGTGACCGACCGGTCCTTACCGTCGGTGTTATCGGCGACAACCTTGTCGCGGTTCGGAGACTGGTTGAAGAGGATCTGGCGCCGGAACTGCAACGCGTGGCGGGAGTGGCGATGGTGGATGTTTTCGGCGGGCATGAACCGGAGGTGTCGATCCTCGTTGATCGGAATACACTGGAGACCTATAAGTTGCCGATTGCGGCAGTTGCCCGGGCGATCAGGGAACACAATGTCAGTATTCCGGCAGGCAAAATCAACGCGGATGAAGTCCAATACTCTTTTCGTGTTGACCAAGAGAGTAAAACGATCTTCGATATTGCCAGGATCCCTATTCGACTTCAGGATGGTAATCGATTGTTATTGGGCGACCTGGCTCAAATCCATTACGGCAGTGCTGAGGATCTTTCCAAATACCATGTCAACGGCGAGTCGGCGATTGCCGTGCAAATATTCAAGCAGGACGATGCGAATACCGTTGACGTGGTCAAGCGCGCGCAGGAGAAATTTGCCGAAATAGCCGACCGATATCCACAATTGCGATTTGTTGAGGCCGAAGAATCGGCGTCTTTTACTCAACAAGTGGTCAGTAATATGTTGGCCAGCGTTGCGCAGGCACTGTTCCTTGCCGCGCTGGTCATCTTCCTTTTCCTGGGCAGCTTTCGTCGAGGTTTGGTTGTCGCCGTATCAATGCCGCTGTCGTTTTTGTTGACCTTTGCCGGGATGAAAGTTATTGGGATACAAATCGACCTGGTGACATTGACCGCGATTATTCTTGCGGTCGGGATGGTGGTGGATGCTTCGGTAGTCATTCTCGAAAACATCGCACGCCGGTATCATATCGATAAGCTCACCGCTGAAGAAGCCGCACGCGTCGGTGCATCGGAAATTCAGTTCGCGGTGATTGCCGGCAATGCCACGACACTGACCGTCCTGGTCCCTCTTCTCTTCCTCTATGGATTTGTCGGGAAAACTTTCGGTCCGTTGGCGGCGACGCTGATAATCGCCTTTTTGTCCTCGTTGCTCGTTGCTCTCATTATAGTCCCAATTCTTACGACTTTCACGGCGGGTGAGGGAGGACGCTTTGAGCGGCTGTCCCGCAAAATATCCAGTCCATGGAATTTCCTGATGGACCGAACCCGGGAAGGTTACCTGTTTTTATTGAAACATGCGCTTTCACGCCGCTGGCTCGTTTTTGTATCGGCGGCCGTCTTGCTCGTGATCGGGGTGATACTGCTTCGTTTTCAGGGTATGGAGTTGCTGCCCAGGATGGATAGCGGCACGAGTTTTGTGACTGTCGAGACCACGTCCGGAACTTCCCTCGCTCAGACGGAAGCAATCATCACACAAGTGGAAAAAGTAATCCTGGAAGAACCGGAAGTGCTCCTGGTCTCAACCCAGTTAGGTTTTGAACCCGGCATGCACTCTTTCGGCGGCGGCGGGGTCCAGGGGCCGACCCAGGGGTATATTTCACTAACACTCTCCCCCCGGACCGAACGAGACGAGACGATCTGGGATATCCAGGATCGTATCAGGGAAAAACTCTCCCAAATTCCAGGGATCGAAAACCTTGTAGTTCGAGAATCGGGAAGTACCGCCAGATCAACAACCGCCTCCTCGATTGTCGTGAGCATTCGGGGTGAAGACCCACTGGTCCTGGACCACTTGGGAGATCAAGTGTTGGAGGCGGTCCGGGCCGTGCCTTCGGTGGTTAATCCATATCGGAGCTGGCGCCGCGATCAGCGTAGCGTGTCGTTAACCATCACCAGAGAACGCGCTGTTGAGCTTGGCCTGACGCCGTTGTCCATCGCCCAGGAACTGGTATACTCACTGGACGGCATCCCGACAGGAACTTTTGATGACGGAAAGGGCAATCAGACTCCCATCAGGGTGCGATACGGTAAAAACTACCGACTCTCGGAACAGGACGCATACGCGGTGAGGGCTTTTTCACAAACCGAGGGAACCGCGATTCCAGTCGGCGCGATTACCGGGAATCGTGAAACGATTGTCCAAGGGCTGGTCACCAGGGAAAACCTGCAACCCACGCTCGATATCCTCGCCCTGCACCACGGCCGACCGCTTAATTTTGTCGCGGCTGATATCAGCAAGGCCCTTGACCGGCTGACCGTTCCACAAGGATACTCAATAGAACTGCTCGGTGAAGATAAGGACATGTCCGAATCGCGGGCGGAGCTTGTTTTTGCCCTGATTATCGCCTTCGTCGGAGTATACCTGTTGCTGGTGGCCCAGTTCCGATCTTTCCTGCATCCGATTACCGTGTTGATGAGCATTCCCCTCAGTCTGATCGGTGTGGGCATTGCCCTGTGGATCGCCGGTGAGGCGGTATCAATGCCGGTGATGGTCGGCCTGATTCTGCTGGTGGGGATTCTGGTAAACAACTCGATCATTCTGATTGATGTAATCCGTCAACGCCGACTCGACGGCGTCCCGCGACGAGAGGCCATTATCGGGTCGGTGCAGACTCGTTTTCGGCCGATCATGATGACGTCACTGTCGACGATCGTGGGAATGATCCCGTTGGCTATGGAATGGGCGCTTGGCGCCGAACGGTTCTCGCCCCTGGCGATTGCCGTAATCGGTGGAATGACCGCCTCTACCCTACTGACGATGATTGTCATTCCCATCATATATGACTGGCTTGATGATCTTCAGGTAAAGCTGTCCAAATCTCCGGCGAACGGGCTGGAGCAGGTGGGCTGATGAAGGATGAGAATTTCAAGAGAACAACTGTCTCGGTAATAAACGGCGATGATCGGATGAGTCGAACCTGCCGTCATCAAAAATGACCACAGGTGTGGCGAATTGAAACGAAGCATGCGGGGGCTATGAATGATCGCTAATAAAAACAGTATCAGTGCGGTTACGGTAATCCTATGCTACATCCTGCTTTCGTTCTCCATGATCAGCGCCGGCGAGACTAAGCCAGATGACATTATTGGTGTCTGGGTTATTGAAGAAAACGGCAAACCGGTAGAAAAGATCGAGATATATAAGTGTGGCGACAGGTATTGTGGAAAAATCGTATGGATAAAGCAGTCGGATACAACCGGGAATCCGTTAGTGGATAATAAGAACAAAAAGAAGGAATTAAGAAGCCGTCCACTACTGGGGCTTGAAGTACTGAAAGATTACAGGTTTGACGGAAAGGACACCTGGCGAGGTGGAGAGTTATATGCGCACCGAAAAGGGAAAACTGTTTCTCCCAAATTAACTCTCATCGATAAACGTCACCTGAAAATCCAAATAAAGTTTCTTTTTGTGAAAAAGAGCTTTGTCTGGAAACGAGTTTCATCCTGACGAAGTAATTAACCACGATTTGATGAGAGATTCATCAACTTGAAACGGCGACCCCGACCATCGGATGATCGCGGTTTCCTTTTTTTCGTCCGCCTTTTCAGCATTATCATAAATTCGAACAGCGCTCCACCCAGGGGATTGTCTTATTTGCCGACAAATAGATATTGCCAGGCCAGAAAGGCGACCCCGGCGGTGACATCACCGGGATTGCCCTATTCGATATTACTTTATTCGCTCAATTCGTCAGGAGTCAACCTGGCGTGGTCCTCCCCCGAGGACCTTCCCCAAAAGATTCCACATTCCCTGAACCGCTTTCTCCTCCAGGATATTGGCCTTCACAAACTGGTCGACAACCCGAACGGCAACCGGGAAATTACGCATCACCAGACACGGTAGCGAAGGATTCGGTTGACTGCAAATCTCCTCCCAATGGCTCCCGGCCTCGAAGTAACCGACTTCCGGTTTGGCCATGGAGGCCGTCATGGTGCTTACAAGTTTACGATCCCGAACATTGCTCTCGACAATGACGACGCCTGCCGCCAGATCGATGTCGCTCAGACCCCGGTGTACGGTCAGTCCTTTGTAGAACACGTCGAAAATTACACGGGTCTGTTCGGGGTTGATGAAATCGTGCTTATAGAGACTGAAAACGAAGGCCAGCTCACTGGCCATTCCGCGTGCCCGGGGAACCGCGAACGATTGCTCTGCAACCCAACAACGTGGGTCCTCCGGATGGTCCTTGCAATGCTGATAAAGATCACTGCCGCGGACCGGCATGCGGGTTCCTGAACCCGCCCAGAAACTTTCATCGATAACCTTTATCGTCTCCTCGGCAGTCCAGCCTTTCAACCCGAAGACCACTTCTCTCAGCAGGATCGGCGCAAGTTCGAAAAAGGACCGTTCAATAATCAGACTTTTCCAGAGCTCGCGCATGTGGAAGTCCAGATGACCGTTAGCCGAGAGAAAATCGACCAGGAGACTGTGTCCATTCCCGACTCCGAGGCCGGCGCTCCAACACCATCTGGGCGGGTTCTTTGCAAGACCGGGGTGATCCGGATTGGCGTCCGGGCCGATTAGCCCCAGGCGACCGAGTTCCTGGATGGCCAAGATATTCAACTTGAATCTGGCCGCGAGATCGCCATCCACGTTTGAGTGCGTATTCCGCAATTGATACAAAATGAGCGTCTCCAGTCGAATGATTGGATGCTCCAGAAGCGGAACTGTCTCGATCGCGGCCAAACTGTCATGCTCCATAAAACCTCCGGCACTATTGGTGTGTAACTACTAATTCTCCGATTGATTTTGACCGATTTGATTCCGGACAATGGTCAGCAACATATTTATTCTGCAAATCTGCGGACGCAGTAAATCGATGATGGTCCGGATCGCAGAAAGCTTGATTTATCTTGAAGAGTATATTTTCCTTGGCCTGCGGTTTTTCCGGGGTAACCAGACCGCTCTTCTCCTGTAACAGGGAATTAAGATAGAGAAGTTCGAGATAAGAGAAATCCGCCGGCGGCATCTGGTTCGAATCAAGAATGTGGAACCCACCACAAGAATAAATTGGGAAGCCGATATTAACGAGGGTGTCTATGTACCGATATACTGTTCTTACTGAGACTCCACAAGCTTCTGCCAATTCCGGAGCTTTTTGCCCCGGTCGACGATGCAGAAGGCGGATTACTTTAAATATTCTCGCCAGTTTTATCATTCTCAATTTCCTCATTACTTTTCGCGTTCTCAAAAGTCGGAGGGGATCGAAGACCTGATCCCCTCCGGCTGCGCGTTTGAAGCAGTGCGACCGTTGGCCGCAGAAGTTCAAATTGGGGTGGATACAAAGGCAATGGCGTCGAATCGGGGCGTCGTACTTACCGATTCGGTTCCACCGCCAGTAACGTTGTTGTCGGGCACTGTGTTCGTGTCGATGAGTATTGGATCACCAACTCCACCTTCCGCGTAGGCCTCTTGCGGAGACGAACTCCAGAACGCTCCAGAGAAAAGAACAGTGACGACAACCAAGATGATTAGAGTGCGGAATAACCCTACTTTCCTTGACATAAAGCGCCTCCCGGCTAATGGTTCCTGGGAGATAAGTGGTGTAAGAATGGGGCCGTTTCCCGGGCGGCCAATCGGGTCGCGTTCCTAAGGTGTTGGCGGACAAGGCCAAGCAGGATGAAGAATGGCGGATTTTTTTAAATAGAAATGAAGTGGGCTATCTTATTATCGCAATAAAACGCGGTTTGTCGCGGTTTACGGCAATGACGTGTCTAAGTTGGTCTTGATCAAGAAGTTGGTGCGCGCCCGACAGCGAGTTGTTCTCGCTGGAGGAGAAAATCTGTTGACTCCGCGTAAGGTGTTGCAGAATCACATAATAGGAGGATATGTAATCAGCGGTATCACAACTTGCGCGGTTTTTTAATACTAAGTCTCTTCATCTTGGTCCTCAGACTCGATTCGGGCAGGCCGATCCACCGCGAAGTCTTTGCTTTATTCCAACCACATTTTTCCAGGGAATCCAGGATGAATTCTCTTTCCGCGGACTCCATGACATCGGCAAGAGTCCTGCGCATTTTCATCTCTTTACGGATACTTGGTCGCACTTGGTTCTCTAACCGGAAGGTGATCTCCCCTTTGTCGGCCATAATCATCGCGTGCTCGACGACATTCTTCAATTCACGGATGTTCCCCGGCCATGAATGTTCACACAGTTCATCCAGTTGTTTCGTGCTCATTGCGGGCACCGAGCGGCCCATCTTCCGGGAGAAATATTTGAGGAACAAATCGACCAAGACAGGAATATCCTCGACACGATCACGCAAAGGTGGCAAAGTAACTGGATTTGTATTAAGCCGATAAAATAAGTCGAGTCTGAATTCTCCGGAATCGACCATTTGGGCAAGGTCACGATTCGTCGCCGCCATGAAGCGGACATCGATCCCCATTGGTTTACCGCCAACACGCTCGACCGAATTCTCTTCAAGGGTTCGCAGGAGTTTTGCCTGCAGGCTGAGCGGTAGATCGCCAATTTCATCAAGGAAAATTGTGCCTCCTTCCGCCAATTGGAATTTTCCCTCGCGGAATTTCACTCCGGACGCGACACTATCCTCGATGCCGAACAACTCTGACTCGGCCAATGTCTCGACCATACCTGCGCAATTCATCACAATGAACGGCTTCTCCGCGCGCGGACTTTTCAGGTGAATATATTTTGCGATTGTATCTTTGCCCGTGCCACTCTCCCCCAAGAGGAGTATTTTCGTATCATGGGCGGCGAGCTGGTCTACTTCGACCAATATGGATTTCATTTTGGACGAATTGGCGACGATGGTCGCGGCGGGCAATCCTCCCTCGGCCGGGATATTACCCACGCCCAAGCGCAGTCGGTTTATTTCATCAACCTGGTCAATTGAGATCGCCATGAAATTTGCCAGGGCCTCAAGGATCTTGGTGTCGGTTTCCTTAAAAGCCCCGGGAACCGTCCGGTTATCCAGATAAAGAACGCCCCATGTCATGGACCCTACGGTCACAGGAACACAGAGAACCGATTGAATATTGTGTTGAATGATACTCTTTTTCGATTTGGTCCGGGGATCATCAAGCGCATCATCGATGCAGAGAGGTTCGGAGTTGCCCCCGACCTTCTTGATGACGCTCTTGCTTATAGCCAACGTATCGTCACGGTCTCCCTCAGAATCCAAGCCGAGTTGCGCCTCGATGAAAAGACGGCCTGAGGATGGATGTTTCGAGATTAGGGCACCGCAGTCCGCGTCAAAAAACTGAACGGCATTTTTAAGCAGGAAATCAAGTGCGGTGACCTTATTTGAGAATTTCCTCAATGAGTCGGACAGGTTGAAAACCAAGTCTGCGAAGTGGGATTCTGCCGGACCGGACGATAGCGCCTTAATTGCATTCTGCATCGTTTCACTTGGACCCATGTGATTCACCTTCTTCCAAAGAAGAGACAATTCGCGCAAATATGGAAGAGCTACCCTTGGATTCGAATGCCGACACACAATGGTCAGGATCTCTTCGTATGATTGGATCATGAGATCGACTCTCTCGGATTCCCTCGCGATACGGATGCTGCGTTTGTAGCACCTAAGACTGTCGTCACGTTTCCCCACCGCCTCAAGCCACTGGGCTCGCAGTCGATGATAGTGACTCTTCCAGCCGGGAAGCGGGTTATCGTGAAAATGATGTCGCCACGAATTCAAAATCTTAATCGCCGATTCCAATTTCCGCTTTTTAATCGCAATTTCACTTCTGACCATATCCAAGAAAAAATCGTTTCGCCTTCCCCGGTGCTTAGTGTCGAGCTGGTCGATTTGGCTGACCATTTTACCGGCCGTTTTCAACTCCCCCGACGCCAGTGAGATCGAGGCGATCTCAAGCAGGGTCTCGACGAAACCGGAACTCGAATCGAACTTGGAGGAAATGTCCCGGGCAGTCCGGGCAAAATCCAATGCTTGACGATAATCGCCTCTCAGACGATGGAACCTGGCGAAGTTAAGCGAGGTGGCCCAGAGCACATATTTGTTGTCTGACGATTCGGCAAAGTGGTGAGCTTTTGAAATATATTTTTCGGCCAACTCCATCTCACCTGATCTCATTGCCGTCCAGCCAATGTTCGACAAGGCGGGCACGATGGACTCGTGTGCGCCGGCATCGACGGTCAAGGAATAGGCCTCCCGGGCAAGTTGTAATGCTTGTGATGCGGGTTTCAAGTCCGCCACACAAAGAGCCATGCTCCGCTTGACTGATGCGAGTATTCTGGGTTTGGCCAACTGTTCCGCATGATTAGCAGCGTGCTCAAAGAAACGAAGGGCCAACTCCGGGCGGCCCTCTTCCCAATGAACCAGGCCGATGTTAAATTTTAAAATGGCTGAAACTTCCGGCGAATCACATTCAGCGCAGAGTTGATTGCCGAGGTCGTAGTATTTGAGCGCCTTCTCCAGGTTGCGCGATTTGTAATAAGCACTCCCGATGCGGCCGAGATTGCGCGCGCTCTGAACGTCGACACAATCGTTCGAATTGTAGATTGCATCGGCCTCAAACAGTTTTTGTAAAGCCGATTCAATATTATTGCTCGCGACATCAAGGCTCCCCAACTCGCTAAGCATCAGGGCTTTTATCTCACCGGTTTTTGCTGAAGGGCTATCCAATACCGACCTCATCCATTTGGTTCGTTGCGCCAAAGAGCCATACTCGGTCATCCTTTTTATAATTGATTCTATCTGGGGCAGTGAGAGCGCATTACCTGTTTTAAGGCGAGCGAGGGCAAATTCCCCCAGGCGTCCCGTCCAGCGACGAGCAGCTTTGTACCTGGCAACACGCGATAATCCAGAGACCAATTTCGACAAGATGATTAAGCGGATGTCGATCCCAACATGAGACCAGGCCTCGTCTCCCCTGACAATAGCCCGGCCCGCCTGCATGGCTTCGGGCAGATAACACAGATTAGAATAAACCGATAAATCAACACTTGTCCGTGTCGCGTAGGCGGCATTTTTCAGGTCATTTTTCAGAATATTCGACGAACCGATCCGATCAACAGAATTGCTCTCTCTGCTTGACGGACAAAGTCGTCGCAGTACCTGATCGACCCAGGGAGACGTAATCTCATACTGTCCTGCGGGAGTTTTGCTCAGGTAATGATTGAGTGTGAGTGACCGGAGAGCATCATCGATTGCGGTCTCCGCCATATTTGACATCGATAGAAGATCTGACCGCCCAAAGGGGGACCCTAAAGAACTAATGATCGAAAGTAAATTACCCTTATCTCGGAATAACTCACTAATAGTCCTCATCGTTGATTGGACGTATTTGGCCGGGGCCGCATACCAGTTAAATTCACATCGATTCTTTCCATGCAGAACAAATCTGCGATATTCGTTCCACTTGTCGTAGAGTCGCCCGGGGACCCGGTCAGTCGCAAGTGACAGGAACGGAATAAGAGACGCTAAGTTAGAATATTTCTCGAACAGAGATTTGCACAATATTTCAAATTCAGACTCCCCTAACCGACCAAGTCTTACCGCCCGCTGTTTATTATTCGATTGCCCGCTGATACCCTCAACGCCTTGCACCACGCAGACGACACCCGAACCGTCGATCAGCTCGGTCAATTGGTGGATATCACTTTGCTTGACGGCCCAATGTGGATCGAGCGTCAGATAGATATACAGCGAATTACGAGAATCGCGTCGAACAGAATCCTTATCTATCCACATTGTTATCGCTTCGCGAATAGCCGCATAATTAATCGGGCCATTGCCGCAATTCAGCCTGAGGGTGGCATCTCCTCTCACCTGCGCTATGCGGCGGTGTTTCTCGACTATGAAAGATTTCCCCGCACCTTCGACACCCTCGACAACAACAATGCCTCCGCCGATTTCTCTCAATGACGCACAAGCTTCTTTGAGTTCGCCCAGACTCTTTTGGCGGCCGGCAATGATTCTCCCTCGAGGAACAGGAGAGATATCCGGAGAATCGTACCCAGTATCTCGAAGCACATCCCGAGACCACACATTCTCGACGAAGTGGAAATCCGGTGGCCGCGCTTTGGGGTTCGTGGCCATACACCGGACTATCAAATCATTCATTGCGGACTCAACTATCGGCAAACAATCTGCTTCGCCGTCATTCTCATGTTTCATTTCGGTTAGATACTTGAGCAGTACACCAACAGAATAGACATCCGACGCCCGATTGACTGGGTCACCCCGCAATACCTCAGGCGCAATATATCCGGGGGTACCCCGCATTTCCAGCGGCCTTTTAATCCCCTTCCTTGAGACCATTCCAAAATCGATTATTTTGGCCGCCGCTGACGTCTTCCCGTTCTCGACTAAAATGTGCGACGGCTTTAAGTCGCAATGGACAAAACCTTCCTCATGGATTGACTGCATGGCACGGAAAAATTCCGGCAGAACCTTGGTATAAGTTGTTTTTTGAGATGCGGCAAATGGATTGGCCAAAGAATAACCCGCAATCCATTTCATGGAGAAAAAGGCTCTTCCATCATTATCCCGGCCAAAATCATAGGCGGGGACGATATTCGGATGCCGGTGTCTCGTCAGAAACTCAAATTCGTGCCGGATGCCAAGTGAGACCTGGTTAGACTGCGGCAGCGTTTTTTTTATCGCAACTGTCTGTCCGCCTACCCTGTCACGAGCTTGAAATACTGCATTATGGCGCGACCTGGACACGAGTCTTTCATCACCGAAATATTGAGAGTAAGCTACAAGTGACATAAGAATCTCCACTAATCGAAAGGTTTGGAAAACCCCACGAGAAATTGGATCCGTAAACGCGGCCCGTTCTGAGGTCGACGATTTTGGTAATCACATCTCACATCACGTGCGTGAGACCTGTACTATTAAAATACACCCGATATCGCAAATTGGCAAGTTTATCACAGGGTATAGTTCGGTATAATGTTTGGGCACCAGCGGGATGCCGGGAGCTTAAAGTAACGAAAATGAATGAGATATCCGGCGTTATCCATGCAAATCTACAAATACTCCAGGGGAAAGGATACTGTCTCTTGACTTTAGGCGTTTAGATGTCCACTTTTGTCTGACGACGTATACATGGTTAAGACAGGCCTCGTGGCCGACGTGATCACACAAACGCATCGTCCAAACATGCCGTTTCAATTATCTGGCATCATTACTCGACCCGATGCCGGGAAAGTGCAACGCGGTGATTGTCTTGGTTCGGTCAGTGGATGCCATTGTGCAAATGAATGTGATCACCCGCAAACCTGACGGAGTAAGATTATGAATCATAAGAAATTGGGAGCCAAGAGAATCACGTTCATCTCCTCTTTTGTTCCGCGGCAATGCGGCATTGCCACATTTGCCGCTGATTTGATCGCGCATACCGCAAAAGCGTCCTCTGGTGAGTTGGTTGCGGAGGTCATCGCCATGGAGGCGGCTGATCATCTCAGCTATGGCGATGAAGTCAAATACACCATCCGCCGGGACCAAAAGAAGGACTACCTGGCCGCTGCTGACTATATCAATTACAGCGGTGACAACCTCGTAAGCCTGCAACATGAATATGGCCTGTTCGGCGGTGAGGCGGGCAGCTACATCTGTGAACTCATTGAGCGTATTGCCGTGCCGGTAGTTACCACCTTACATACACTATTAGAAAAGCCGGAAGCATCATATCGCGACACTTTGATTCGTATCGCGGACGCCTCCACCAAGCTGGTAGTCATGAGCCGGCGCGGAGTGTCCATGCTGCGCGAGATCTACGGAGTGTCAGCGGACAAGATCGAGATGATCCCGCATGGCATCCCCGATCTACCCTTCGAGGATCCGGAACCATATAAGAAAAGCCTGGGATTCGCAGATCGAAAAATATTCCTGACCTTCGGCCTGCTGGGACGCAACAAGGGCATCGAATGGGGCATACGCGCACTTCCCGAGATTGTGAAGCGGGATCCGTCCATCTTATACCTCGTGCTCGGGGCCACGCACCCGGATGTGAAACGCTATGATGGCGAGGAGTACCGCCTGTCCCTGCAACGACTGGTACGCGATCTTGGCGTTGAACGCCACGTTGTGTTCATAAATCGTTTCGTCACGGACGACGAATTGTATCGATTCCTGAATGCGTCTGACTACTATTTGACGCCTTATTTACACAAGGAACAGCTGATCAGCGGCACGCTGGCCTTTGCCATGGGAATGGGCAAAGCAGTTATCTCGACCCCCTATTGGCATGCCGAGGAGCTACTAGCCGATGGGCGCGGTTGCCTGGTCCCCTTTCAGGACCACAAAGCCATTGCTGCGGCGATTGTCGGCCTGCTTGATGATCCGGCGGCATACAATGCCATGCGCCGGCGCGCCTTTGAATTTGGCCGCAGCATGACCTGGACCAGAATCGGTGAGGCCTACTGGCGGTTGTCCCGGCGCCTGGAATCACCCGCCACGCCGGCGGTCGCCCTGGATCTCGAAGCCGCACCCACAAAGCGGGTGACCGTAAAGGAGCTTCCCGAACTGCGGCTGGACCACTTCCTGCGTATGTCGGATGATATCGGCATTCTCCAGCATGCTCGACATACCATCCCCGACCGCAGCCGTGGCTACTGCACTGACGACAATGCCCGCGCCCTGGAGGTTATGGTCCGTTGTCACCACCAGCATCAGGATCGGGAATCGCTTAGACTGATGGAAATCTATTTCGCTTTCCTCCTGCATGCCCGGAAATCGGACGGCAGCTTCCATAATTTCATGTCATATGAGCGGCGCTTCATTGCACCGGTCCAGTCCGATGACGCCACCGCGAGGGCCATTGGCGCGCTCGGGACGCTGATCGCATACTCCCCAAGGCCGTCGCTGGCCGACCTCGCGCGAGAGGTACTCCTGCACGCTATCGCTGCAGAAAATAACTTCAGCATGCGCGGCCGGGCTTACGAAATTTTCGGTCTTGCCGATTATATCAGGGGATTTCCCGATGATGTGCACGTACGCCGGGAAATGGGCAAGGCCGCGGACTATCTCATGCAAGGGTATCGACAATATGCCACGGCGGATTGGCCATGGTTTGAGGACCGGTTGAGCTATGACAACGCAGTATTACCCTCTGCGCTCTTTGTCGCTTCTCAAACATTACAGAACAAGACATATCGTGAAACGGCCATCGATGCCTGCCGCTTCCTCATCAAGGTGACCTTCACCGACAGCCACTTTTCTTTCGTGGGTTGCCACGGATGGTATCCCAAAGGCGGGGAAAAAGCCCATTTTGATCAGCAACCTATTGAGGCGGCATCCACCATGCGCCTCTTGCGCGAGGCGTTCGCATCCACGGGGGACCCCTCTTTTATCAAATTGATGTCCAAGGCATTCTCCTGGTTCCTCGGAGACAACGACATAGGCGCCGCCCTGTTCGATTTCAGGTCCCGGGGTTGTCACGATGGTTTGACCCCCGATGGTGTCAACCTGAACCAAGGGGCGGAAAGTCTGATCAGCTACATGCTGACATACCTGAGTATCGAGGAAGAGCAGAGTGCCGTACCCGTGGTCGAGGCCGCCAATGTGTGACGAGATAGTCCATCAAGGGTTCAGAATTGCCGATACCTGCCGGTAGATGACACCTTGCGCAGGGAACGACAATCCGGCAAGCCCACGGACAGGCCTGTTGCTGCGTTAACAAAGAATAAACACAACGAGGAGATAATAAAATAATGAAGCCAATCGTCATCATCTCCAGCTGGCCACCGAGATTGTGCGGGATTGCAACCTTTGCCGAAGAGGCGCGCGAATTCATCAAAAAACATAATCCCGACCGAGAGGTGCTGGTGATCAGCCATACCGACGGCGCCGGTGAGGGCGTCTTCCCCCTGATTGACATGACGCGGAGTGACTGGTGGAGACCGGTTGCGAAAAAAGTCAGGGAGCTTGATCCCTTTGTCATTCACATCGAACATGAATATGGTCTCTACGAATACCATGACGAACGTGGGATCGGCGACACCAACGCCGGCTTTCTGGCCTTGCTCGAGGCCCTCCGGGACTGTCCCGTCGTGGTCGAACCGCATACAGTACATGGCCGTTTACGCGATGTGGAGGCCAATTTCATTTACCAGGTATGTAACCTCGCAGACGTGGTGTTGTTCAAGTGTGCCTACCAAAAATGGCGGCTCCATTGGACCTTTGACGGTTTCGGCTGGATAATGCCGAGTAACATTATGATCGTACCACATGGCGCCCGCCCCGATCGGCGCTGGCCGGTGGAAAAGGTGCCGGAGATAAGAGCCGAGCTTGGGCTGGACAAGGTCGCTCATCTGGGCCCCCATCTGGTGGGTCTCGTGGGCTGGATCCAATCTAATAAACGCTGGGATATCCTGCTCTCCATGTGGGAGGAAATCGCCCGCGAAATCAACCGCCGCACCGGCGAGGAGTGGGATTTGCTGGCGGCCGGGACCATGCGTGACCCTCACGACCGGGAGCACTACGAGAAATATAAAAGCGAGGCAAAACTACTGGAGCGCGAGGGGCTGGCGCATTACTACGAGTTTGTACCACGGGGAGAGATTTACTACAGGGTGATGGCCGTCTGCGACTTTATCGTCTTGCCTTCCCAGGATGAAACGCAATCCGGCACTCTGGCGCGGATCATCGCTCTGAACAAACCATATATTACCACGGCGCCGATGGAGGGATTAACTTCCCAGACTCTGGAAAGTGAAGGTGGCCTCATGTTCACCACAAAGAAAATGTTGCGGGAAAAGGTTATCCGGTTGGCCTGCTCTGAAAAACTACGCATGAGGCTGGGCAGCAATCTCCGACGCTATCTGGATGAGGTGGTGTCCTGGGACGTGGTTGCCGAACAGTACAACACGGCCTACCAACTTGCCCGTGAGGCAAAACAAACGGGGAAAACGCCAAAATTGCCCATGGAGTTTGACTGATGGCCGGCTCGACGGATCTGTTTCGCCGCCATCCGGACAATCCGATCCTGACGGCACGGGCGTTACCGTATGCGGCGAATACCGTGTTCAATCCCGGCGCCACCGAGATAAACGGCGAAACCCTGTTGCTCATGCGGGTCGAGGATCTTGGCGGCCGCTCCCATCTGGCTTGCGCCCGCAGCCACGATGGTATCGGAGATTGGCAGGTAGACACCGTCCCTATCCTGTCGCCCGGGGAAAGAGCATATCCCGAGGAGGCCTGGGGGGTGGAGGATGCCCGTATTACCTGGATTGAAGAACGGGCGGAATGGGTCATCGCCTACACGGCCTATTCCGAATGCGGCCCTCTTGTGTCTCTTGCCACGACTAAGGATTTCTGTTCCTGCCGACGGTTGGGCCCGGCCCTGCCACCCGAGAACAAGGATGCCGCGCTCTTTTCCCGGCGCATCGACGGCCGTTATTGCATGCTGCACCGTCCTGTTCCGGCTATGCCGGGTATCCCCGCACACATCTGGATTTCCTTCTCTCCCGACCTGCGCAACTGGGGCGGGCACCGGCTGTTGCTGCCGACCCGGGGGCCGGGTTTCTGGGATACCGCAAAAATCGGGATTGCCGCGCCACCTCTGGCAACCCCTGCGGGCTGGTTGATCCTGTATCATGGTGTGCGCCGCATGGGGGCGGGAGATGTCTATCGCCTGGGCCTGGCATTGCTCGATCTTGCGGACCCAACCCACGTCATCCACCGTCTTAACCACTGGGTATTTGGCCCCGAGGCCCGGTATGAGCGGGTGGGCGATACCCCTAACGTCGTCTTTTCCTGCGGTTGGATTCTTGATGGAGATGAGATCCGGTTGTACTATGGCGCTGCCGATACCTGTATCGCTCTCGCCAGAGCCAGCCTTAAAGAAGTGCTTGCCTGTCTTCGGGGCGACTGATCATCTGGAGTTTTGAAATGAGAATTGCCTTGATCTCACCCATTGCCTGGCGCACACCGCCCAGAGGTTATGGTCCCTGGGAACAGGTGGTCGCTTTACTCGCGGACGGGCTGGCGGCGAGGGGGCATGATGTCACCCTGTTCGCCACGGCCGATTCACACACTGCCGCACGTTTGCGCGCCGTCTGCCCCCGTCCCTATGAAGAAGACAAGTCGCTGGACCCCAAGGTGTGGGAATGCATGCATATCGCGGAAGTGTTTGAACACGCGGATGATTTCGACATCATCCACAATCACTTCGATTTCCTGCCGCTGAGCTATTCGTGCCTGGTTTCCACTCCGGTGGTAACAACGATCCACGGCTTTTCCTCTCCGGCCATCCTGCCGGCATACGAACGCTACAACAGCAAAACCGCCTATGTATCCATCAGTGACGCCGACCGGAGTGAGCGGCTCGATTATGCCGCCACCGTCTATCACGGTATTGACCTCGCACAATTTACCTTTCAGCCCGGGGCAGGAAGTTACCTGTTGTTCTTCGGGCGCATGCACCCGGACAAGGGCGCAGCCGAAGCGATTGCCATCGCCCGGGCGGCGAGTATGCCCCTGGTCATGGCCGGTCCGGTGCAGGATAAATCTTATTTCGCAAGCGAAGTCAAACCACAGGTAGACGGCCAGGCGGTCCGTTATCTCGGCACAGTCGGTCCCAAGGAACGTAACCACCTGCTCGGCGGCGCTTACGCGCTGTTGCACCCCATCGCATTCGCCGAGCCATTTGGCCTTTCCGTCGTAGAGGCCATGGCCTGCGGCACACCAGTGGTGGCCTTTGCCAAGGGTTCTTTGCCGGAGTTGATCAAGGACGGCGAAACAGGATTTATCGTGCAGAATGTGGATGACGCCGTGCGCGCCATCAAGCAGGTCCCAAAAATCTCACGGGCCAAGTGCCGACAGGAGGCGGAGACACGCTTTTCCGCCGGGCGCATGGTAGAAGATTATCTCGCCGTCTATGAGAAGATCATTGCCGGACAGGAAAATATGCGGCCATGGGGCTTTTACGAAGTGCTCTCCGGCCGGTTGGACCACAAGGTCAAGCGTATTACCCTATATCCAGGCAAGCGCCTGTCGCTGCAAAAGCACCGGCGCCGGTCCGAACACTGGCACATCGTGCGGGGCACGGCCGTGGCGCAAACCGGAGAAACGGAACTTCGCCTGGCCGCCGGAGATTCCATCGATATCCCCAGCGGCACCCTCCATCGCATTGCCAACGTGGGCGAAGCAGACCTGGCCTTTATCGAGGTGCAGCAGGGGAAGTATTTCGGCGAAGACGACATCGAACGACTGGAGGATGATTATGGCCGGTTATAGTCTTATCCACCGTCACGAGCACAATCCGATCCTGACGCCGGATGACGTGCCCTACGCGGTGGCCACCGTACACAATGCGGCCGTGACGCGCTATAACGACCGCTACGTGATGCTCTTTCGCGCCCATTTGCGTAACGGCCGTTCGGTCATTGGCCTGGCCGAAAGCGGCGATGGATTCCACTTCACGGTTCGACCCGATCCCTGGCTGATACCCGCTGCCGACGGCCTGTTCGCTGAATACGAGGCCTTTGGAGTGGAGGACCCCCGCATCTGCCTGATTGATGGGATCTACTACATCACTTACAGCGCCTATTCGGCACACGGTGTACGCATTGCGCTGGCCCGGACGGAAGATTTTCAACACGTCGAACGTATCGCCCTGATCACCCAGGCGGATCACCGCAACGTCGTCCTCTTCGCCCAGCGCTTTGACGGCCGATATGCGCGTCTGGATCGACCACACACGGGCATTGACCCCTGGTCTATCTGGATTTCCTATTCTTCCGACCTCATCCACTGGGGTGAATCGAGACGGCTGATGGCACCCATGCCATACCACTGGGACGAACTCAAGATCGGTCCCGGCGCCACACCATTTGCTACCGACCAAGGCTGGCTGCACATCTTTCATGGCGTCTTCCAGACAATGAACGGTGCTGTCTACCGGCTCGGTGCCGCTCTCCACGCACTCGATGACCCCGCGAGGATCGTGGCGGTAGCCGATGAGTGGATCATCGAACCGGAGTCACCGTGGGAACGTTCCGGCTATGTGCCCAACGTGGTGTTTTGCTGCGGCGCGGTTCCTGAAGCGGATGGAACGGTGAAAATCTACTGGGGCGGAGCGGATACCGTGATGTGCGCCGGCACCGCAGATATTAATGAACTTGTGGACGTATGTCTGCGGCGGCCCCGTCCGCCACTGCCCGGAAGTACCGGGACGCAATAAAGCGCGCGGTGATACATGCGCCTCGATCCTGAATCACTCCTTCGTCTACAAACAGGATTTGCAGGGATGCGGGGTTTCCCTTCCCCGGAAAAGAAACCCGAAAGCAAGCACGGCCTAATAAGCAGAATGATTTGTGATAACCGATAGAAAGAAACCTGAACAACCTTCTCCCCAACCAGTCTGACCGAGCCATCATATTGACCGACCGTTTCGCATAACACGCATTATGCAAAGGAGATAACAAGTAATGCCTGTTGTCGCTTGTAACGACCAACTATTGGTTTGATCCAGCATAAAAATTTCATATCTTCAAATAACCAAGACTGGATAAAACTACGCTGGCAATGGCGGGGATCGTGGATAGCCATCAGTGCGGCCAAATCATCAAGGATTTCCTTGCGTGCCCGCAGGATCGTGCGCATTTCGATGCGTTCTTCAAATTGACTCGCCAGTTTACCACGGGCTTTCTGCGATACCTGCGGGCACTTGGACACACTCTGCCTCTGGTTGAGCAGTCAAATATAAAGCAGGCTCTTGACGATTTGGCGCTGGATATTCTGGGCAGCTTCCTCAGGAGTGAACCAAATAAACCGTTCGTGATTATTTTCCGCTACTTCCGGCAGAAATACGGCGATGATATCGATTCCCGGAAACCGGCTGAGGCTTGTGATAGCTATTGCTCGTTATTGTTTGGCTATATCCGCCAGGAGTTGAGTCGGATTCGTGCCAAAGCCGATCCTCAGGTTGAGAAACTCAAACGCAGGTTTCGCGATATCCTTAACGGCCATAATTACGTACGACTTTCCTCGACTGACGACCGGACGGCAATTTTCTGCCTGCACAAATATGAATCTCAGTTACGACCAAATCGCCCGTTCATCGAACGTGACCAGTTACTCGAAATTGTCGACCGAGCCTATCTCGATAACATAAAATACACAGAATGGTGTTACGGGATATTCGACTGGCTGAATAAATACACCAGTGTCAGGAATGCGCTGATCAAACATGAGCTAATCCGTGCGGTTATTGTAGTTAATTCCCGTCATGTGCTGGACAACAGCATCTGGGCCTTTCCCCCCAATCTGGCCGACTGGGAAATCAAAGAGAAAACACTGCTCAAAGCCAAAGATGAAACCTTAAACTGGATATCGAAAACGGTATTGGCCGGGTTTGTAGAAAAAGAAAAAATCACGCCCGATCATGGCATTTGTTTCCGTCAGGCGGTTGATCGATATTTGCTGGATTTGCTCTATTCGCGGGGAGTGGACCTCCTCCCGGCATATTTCCGCGAGGTGATGCCCAAAAGTGAACATCCCCGATATCTGGATGGGTACAAGCATATCTTTGAAACAACTATACACAAGGCGGTTGAGGATTTCCAACACCGGGCAAAAAAAGCCGACAAGTTCGGTTTCTGGTCGCTACCTAATGATGAGTAGTATGATCAAAAGGGGTGGATTGTGCATCCGCTAACAGACGAATTGCGGAAATATTCCGAAAACCGACTCGACACGGTCACTGCCGAGAAGATTCGGCGTCATCTGGATGAGTGCGAACTGTGTCGGGAGCACGTAAATGACTATCAGGCCTACCTCAAGGCGATGAAGACATCACCGGGGATCGAAAATTCAGCGGTCGCCCAACAGTTGGCCGATCGGTTGTACCAAGACGCGCTCCGAGGAGCGGTAATCGATCTTGCCCCGTTAATCCAACCGGGAACCGACCGGAAAGTTCTTCTTGCGGCCGACGGCGCCAACAGGCGATTAGACGACCCGGAAGAGGTAGCCACCCTGTATTCCGAAAATCCCGATGTTGTCCTGCGAATTACCCACTCGGCCGCCGAAAACCGGGACCAGTTGCAATTAATCAGCGATGATCCGGCCCTCGTTGCGGGTGTCTTACTGCAACTACCCGAGTCGGGAGCAGAATATCTCACCGATGATCATGGTCGGGCGATTTTGGCAGACCGCCCGGTCGATGATTATCGGCAGGCGAAATGGCAGATCAAGATGCCGGACGCGGTATTTTCGCTTCAACCGCTGGTCTACGACCCCGAGCACACTGAATACGCCGACGAGACCACGCTGGAATCGGCAAACAAAGACCGTATCCGGATACGGTTCGAGGGGAAAACTGTCGGGAAACAAATCAGTCTCCAGATTCTCGCTCTGGACGGGCAGAGTGATTTTGGACGGGTCAGAATTGCGATCATCCAGCCCGCCGGCAATGAGCTTGCGGATGTCGGACCGGGCGATACCGTGACGTTTGATCTCGCCACTCCGGATCATGAACTCAAAATCAGGATTTTCCGTCGATGAGTCCCGGTGCGGTACAGTTCGCCAAGGATTTCGCCCGGCTCAAATCAGAGTCGGCCGCTCAGTCGGTCGCTGATTCGCAGCTATTGCGTCTGATTGCGTTCTGGCCACAGATGCAGTCCGTTGCGGCAAAGGAATCTTACCGGACATATCTTGATGAGTACTGCCTTGTTTTCCTGCGGTTGATAAATGAGCAGGTGCTCTTCGATCTGACCATTGATGAGCTTACCGAAGCCAGGGCAATCCACGGCCGACTGAAAGAACATTTGACAACTGATCAGACAAACGAGCGGCTGGAACAATCGGGCCGCTTGCTGACATACCGCCTGATTACAATGCACTGCTATCTCGGAGATTTCAAAAAGGCATGGGAATTGGTCCGGGGGGATCCGATAGACCCTGATATTCTTGGTGAGTTACAAGACCTTGATGCGTTTGACGCCCTGGACCTCTTCATAGACCGACTTCACGATAAACACCCAGATATCGCCGAAATACTGACGGAGGTCCGTGATCGCTGGGGAGCGGAACGATCTTGTGTCAATAATGACCGCGCCTGGTGTTTGTTCGTGGAGCAAAATCAGTCGACGTCCGACAATCGCGGCCGACTCCGTCAATTGCGCGGCACGGTGGAATCGAGCAAGCGAAAATCGGGTACCGACAATATCGCCGATACGGTGACGTTTGACAATCAGATCAAGACACCGGACGACAAGTTTATCGGTGTCGTCTACCATTCGCTTGCGGCGGTGAAAGAACTCCGGGCGAGAACTCGTGCAGGTAATCATCATGCGCAATATGATGCCCGTTTCTCAATTGCCGACAGCAAGCAGACATTCACCGGAGATTCAATCGGCCTTGCGGCCGCGTTAATTACATACACGCAACTACTCAAACTGGAAATCATGCGTCAGGAGCGGTTTATCGCCGGCGAGGTGGGGTTCACCGGGGGAATTGACGAACAGGGCACCCTGTTGCCGGTAAACCAAGACACGCTGCCAGCAAAGATTCACCGAGCATTTTTCTCGCCGTTGAAATACCTGGTTCTGGCGGAGGAGTGTCTTCCTGACGCCGGCATATATCTGGAACCACTTGCTCAACAATATCCGTGCCGCAATTTGATTCTCATCGGTCATAGGCGGTTTGCTGATGTGATTGAGAACCACAACATCGTCCGGTCGGAAAAAGTTTGCCTGGGTGCTTTTTTAACGCGCAAGGCCGTTAAATACAGCCGGGCGGCAAAGATACAGATCCCGTTACTTGCCGCTCTTTTGTGGGTGTTCCTCGCCATATTATTCCCAAAGATTTTTGATCCCTGGTTTGATCATAATCCGGCTTACGTACAGGTATCAAATACTGGATTTACCGTAGCAAATGCCGATTCCGTCAGTCTCTGGGATATAGACTATGGTTGCTCCAATTTAAGGCCCGAAACCCAATGGCGGATTGGTGATCTTGATGGCGACGGGAAAAACGAAATAGCAATACTCCCGAGATTTGAGGATATCTGTACAGACAACGTAAGGTTGTTCGTGTATGATCATCAAGGCCGACTGAAAGTCAGTCAAAGCTCCACGATATACGGTAAGTATCCGGGTGATAGCACCGACGAACAAATCTATTCACCGGGAGTGGTTAATTTCACCGATGTGAATGGTTCCACATATATTGTTACGACGGCCACCGCATCATATCCGTCCCGGACACACATCCGCATTTTGAACTCAGAAGGGGCTGAAGTTGGCTGGTATATTAATGCCGGTGGTGCCTCCGCAAAAGAAAATGTATGGTTGGCATCGGATGTCTTTGGTTTTGTGTTCGCGGGAGTGAATAATAAAGAAGGTGCGACTTGTCTATTTGCATTGACGCCCGATTCGAGCTACGGGGTCTCTCCTCCTTATCAATCAGAAAATTATGATCTATCATGGGTGACAAAGGGCAACCAGAAATATTATATCCTTTTTCCTTCGACTGACGTTTGTAAGTCCTTACAGAGATTGTATAATACACCCTGGATGATTCGCCTCGAAAGCGACTCCGTCCTCTGTATCGAGACGTTTGAATCGATGGGTAAGGATCAGGCTGAAGTCATCTATCGTCTGGGCGCAAATTTACGGGTAATGGATGTCAAATTAACCGACAATTTCTGCCAAGTCCGCAATTTTCTAGTCGCTGACGGGAAACTAGAACCCGTCGAATGGCAACAATATACCGATACGCTTCGAGATTCTGTAAAATACTGGATAAATGGCGCGTGGATATCTGAAGCAATGCTTCGCGAATCTTCCTAATTTATTTTCTACAAACCGACTTTTCGGTAGCTATTCTCCTATAGACGATCTCAATAATCAGACATCCTTGCTTATAAATCAGCAGGGATGTCACAGATGCGAGGAGTAGCCGAGTGTTGCAGAATCATCTTTATGCTTTGAAGCTGTTATGGATCCCATTCAAAAAGGAGTATAAAATGAAGAATTGCAAATGCACACCTCTCGTTCTGACCGTCTTAGCAGTGACTATGATCATCTTTTATCTCGCCCCATGGCCAGTACAAGCGACAGAGATGAACTGCTCACTTATCCATGTTTTTACCGGTCCTGTTGCAGGAGATAAATTTGCTGAGTCAGTATCGGGAGTTGGAGATGTGAATGGAGACGGCTATGCGGACGTCATCATCGGTGCACCATATAGTGACATAGCGGGGAATGACGCAGGGTTGGCATATATTTATTCCGGACAAAATGGTCAGCTCCTTTACACATTTACCGGGGAAGCAGTCGGAGATCTTTTCGGCATGCATGCGACCGGGGCCGGTGACGTAAACAACGATGGCCGCGTGGATTTTGTTGTCTCTGCGTTATTCAACAACGACGGGCGTGTCTATATCTTTTTGGGAAGATCCGGACCTTTTCCTATCAGCATTAATGCCGCTGATGCAGATATCATTCTTACCGGCGAGACGGCTGGCGACTGGTTTGGCACATCTGTCTCTGGCGCGGGCGATGTGAATAATGACGGTTTGTCTGATATTGTCGTCGGAGCATCGGAAAACGACCTTGGTGGAAATAATGCTGGACGGGTGTATGTATTCCTCGGAACATATGGACCTTTCCCGATGACCATCAACGCGGGAAATGCTGATTACATCTTTACCGGTGATGATGACGATGGAAGATTCGGATATCCGGTCAAAAAAGTGGGTGATATAGATAAAGATGGATTTGACGACATCATCGTAGGCGAACAAGGAGATGATGCCAGCGGGAATAATGCCGGAGCTGCCTATGTGATCTCTCCCCATACCACAGATACCCTGTTTGTTTTCTACGGGGAAAATGCGAACGACCACTTCGGTATATCTGTCTGTGGCACGGGGGACGTCAATGGCGATGGCTTTGTCGATGTCATCGTGGGAGCCGACCTCTATACAAGCTCGACGGGACGCGCGTATGTGTACTCAGGCCAGGACGGGGCATTGATGTATACCTTCACTGGGGAAAACACTGGCGATCGTTTTGCAGGCCCGGACCTTGCATCTGAACTCGGAGACGTCGACGGGGATGGATATTCTGACATGCTCGTTGGCGGTTATTTGAGCGATGTCGGAGGATCGAATATCGGACGGGCCTATATATTCAGGGGTGGAATTGGCCCATTTCCGATCAATGTTCTGGCGGCGGACGCCGATTATATTTTTGCCGGTGAAGCCTCGGGAGATGAATTCAGTTTTGCGTTATCCGGAGCCGGAGACGTAGATGGGGATGGCATTCAAGATGCGATAATAGGCGCGCGCTTAAACGACGCTGGTGGTGCCGATGCCGGGCGAGCGTATGTTCTTTCTGTGGCTGACCATGACGGGGACGATATATTCTCGCAATGTGACAATTGTCCCGATGTTTATAATCCTGATCAAATCGACAGTGACGGGGACACCTTTGGCGATGTTTGCGACAACTGCCCGAACGATTATAATCCGGAGCAGGAAGATGGTGACAGCGACAATATCGGCGATGCCTGCGATAATTGCCCGACAGTCCCGAATGCGGACCAAGTTAATTCAGACGCTGATAGCTATGGTGATGCTTGCGATAATTGCCCCGAATACGCTAACGAGGATCAAGCTGACGCCGACGATGACAATATTGGTGACCTCTGCGACAACTGCCCGAATGATTATAATCTGGAGCAGGAAGATGGCGACGACGACAATATCGGCGATGTCTGCGACAATTGCCCGACAGTCCCGAATGCGGACCAGCAAAATTCCGATGAAGATGCTCTGGGTGATCTCTGCGATAACTGTCCTGACATAAGTAATGAGGACCAGGCAGACATTGACATTGATTATGTCGGCGACCTCTGCGACAACTGCCCCGACACGTGGAATCCCACACAAGGAGACAGCGACAGTGATGGTATCGGTGATGTTTGTCAAATCAATGATTGGCGCGTTGAGGTAGAGACCAAAGATGTTTATGCGGGTTGCCCGGATGTGACAGTGGATTTCACGTTCTACTGGGCGGCGGACTTGAATACTATTGCTGTTCCGCTGGTCGTCAGGGAACTTGACGCCGGATCGTTCTGGACTCCCCCATTGCCATACGACAGCACAAACCTCCTGCGGCTTCCCGCCAATGGCGTGACCTGGAACTGGTCCAATCCCGGCTGGGCCGATTTGATGCAAGCCGTCAGACCCGTCGAGGGTTGCGAAACACCGGAAAATCTCTATGACGGTGTATCCCCCGACAATTTTGTTATTCAAGCGGCAAGTCTCTCAAATTCGACGCCTGCTGAACCCGATGGCAGAGTATGCGTGACTCTGGAATTCGGCGTCACGGAAGTCGAGGGACGATTTGTCTTCGATACGGCCTGCGCCACCACCGAAATCACCACCATATTTATGATCGAACCTGACGGCACCGATCACGGGCCAAGGGGTACGGGTGAAGTCACCTTCAAGCCGGGAGTTATCACAATCGGACCGTGTGATTGCACCTGCTTTTGCGATCTCAACGGGGATTGCGCCATCAATCCGGTGGACGTTGTCTATATTGTCAACTGCGTATACAAGGGACAATGCGAAGCGATTGTCGAGATTCCCACCTGTCCGGGCATTAACGGCGACTGGAATTGCGATGGTCAGAGAAACCCGGTCGATGTCGTGATGTATGTCAACTATGTTTATAAATCCATCGGTGACGGCCCGTGCAATCCGTGCATGGAATAATGTCGGTAGACATCATGCAAATCGCGTATAAAACATCTCACGAGGAAACGATGCCAACCGGGTACGAGTTAGACCAGAACTACCCCAACCCATTTAATCCCTCGACCGAAATCCGGTTCTATCTGCCTGAACCGGGTGAGGCCAGGCTGGAGGTCTATGACGTCCTTGGTGAGTTGGTGGCGACGCTGGCCCATGATGTTTTATCTGAGGGACAGCATCGGGTGACCTGGGACTCTAAAGATTCCGACGGTCGGGATGTGTCGAGCGGCGTCTATTTCTACCGTCTCGTAGTCAACGACTACGCGCAAACGAAAAAAATGGTCCTGGCCCGGTAGAACCAAGACCGGCTTTCAACAACAGGGGGTGGTGCCTTGCTTCACCACCCCCGCTTTTTTTCAAATCTGTCCCGACAACAAATTCGACCCGTTTTTCGAGTCGGCTTGTATAACGGCCAGGTCACATCCGGGGCCGCAGGATAACAGTATCCCCGCTCAGTGGAGAACAGACATACGAATTGACAAATCTCTCTGCAAAAGCTAAATAGCATCGGCGATCAAGAGAATGGAGATGAATGCTGAAAAGAGTTGACTTCAAAGTGCAGGGGCTGGATTGTTCCGAGGAGATTGTGATCCTCCGGCGGGAAGTCGGCGGCCTGCCGGGCATTCGGGATCTTGAATTTGATGTTATCAATGCCCGCATGACCGTGGAGTACGACCCCCAGGTCGTTGAACCCGGACGTATGGTCAATGCGGTTGATGCGACCGGCATGAAGGCCACGCCGTGGGCCAGCCGCCTGCAGGAAGAGCCCGTTTCATTCTGGTCACGTCACGGACGACTGATCATGGCCTGCCTAAGCGGCGTTTTGCTGTTGAGCGGGTTCCTCTCTCACTGGATCATTCATCAGGGCAGTTTCATGGACACCTTCGCCGGCGGCCATGGCCAAAAGCACGTCTTCCCGCTGGTTTCTTTGCTTCTCTACATGATGTCGACTATCACCGGGGCCTGGTATGTCATCCCCCCGGCGTTACGGTCCATTCGCCGCCTTCGACCCGACATGAATTTCCTGATGACCGTGGCAGTAATCGGAGCCATGGCCATCGGTGAGTGGTTCGAAGCGGCAACAGTTGCTTTTCTCTTTGCCGTTTCGCTCCTGCTTGAGCACTGGAGCGTGGACCGTGCCCGGCGGGCGATCGGGAAGTTATTGGACCTTTCACCGCCGACAGCCCGCTATCAAACCGTCGAGGGCGATATCCAGGAAGTGTCGGTTGAGGATATACCGGTCGGTGCGACAGTACTCGTCCGCCCGGGTGAGCGCATTCCCCTGGACGGAGTCGTCGCCAAAGGCACATCCACCATTAACCAAGCCCCCATCACCGGGGAGTCGATGCCCGTGACCAAAGATCCCGGCGACGAAGTCTACGCCGGAACCATCAACGAGGATGGTGCGGTGGAGTTCAAAGCCACCCGACCAGCGGGCGATACTACGCTGGCCCGCATCATTCATATGGTTGAACAGGCCCAGTCCCGACGGGCACATAGTGAACAGTGGGTGGACCGCTTTGCTACCTTCTACACGCCGATCATGATGGTCCTGGCACTCGGTATTGCCGTGCTGCCCCCGCTACTGATGGGCCTGAATTGGTCCGAATGGATCTATCGAGGTTTGGTGATTCTGGTCATCGCCTGTCCCTGTGCGTTGGTAATCTCCACGCCGGTGAGCATTGTCTCGGCTCTGACGGCGGCGGCGCGCCAAGGCGTGTTGATTAAGGGCGGCGTATATCTCGAAGCAGTAAGCCGACTCAGGGCACTGGCCGTGGATAAAACCGGCACACTCACCTATGGCCGCCCCGAGGTGCAACGGACTGTACCACTCAACGACCACAGTGAAACCGAACTCCTGGAAAGAGCCGCCGCCCTGGAGACCAGCAGCGAACATCCCCTCGCCCGCGCCATCCTGCGGAAAGTGAAGGAACAAAGTGTCTCCATTCCGTCCGCAGAAAACTTCCAAGCCATTAAGGGCAAGGGAGCTGAGGCCACGATCGACGGACGGACTTTCTGGATCGGCAACCATCGGTTCATGCACGAGAAAGGCCAGGAAACGGAAGAAGTCCATGTCCGGGCGCTGGAACTGGAGAATGCCGGTCATACCGTGGTCGCGATCGGCAACGACAGTCATGTCTGTGGGCTGATCAGTATCGCCGATGAGCTGCGTGCCGACATGTCCACAATTGTTCGGAAGATCAAGGATTCCGGTGTAGAGGTAGTCATCATGCTCACCGGCGACAATGAGGGTACCGCTCGCGTGATTGCCGAAGCCGCTGGTGTAGACGAATTCCGCTGTGAACTCTTGCCGGAGGATAAAGTCGAAGCCATTGGAGCCCTGGTCCGGAAGTACCGTTATGTGGCAATGGTCGGCGATGGCGTCAACGATGCACCGGCGATGGCCGCCGCAACCTTCGGCATCGCGATGGGGGCCATGGGCACCGACGCCGCCCTGGAGACTGCGGACATCGCGCTGATGAGTGACGATCTAAGCAAGTTGCCCTGGTTGATCCGGCACTCGCGACGAACACTCCGCATTATCAAACAGAACATCGCCTTTGCCCTTGGTCTTAAACTGCTGTTCATTATCCTGACTTTGCTGGGCTTGGCTTCGCTATGGATGGCTATCGCTGCTGACACCGGCGCGACCCTGCTGGTGGTGTTTAACGGCCTGCGACTATTACGGATGCGGAACTGAACGAACCTTACGTAGACGAATTCACGCGTAAGTATTGACGGCCCCACAACTTATCGATTTTTACTTGACAGAAAGCATCAAATGTTATATACTTTACTTAGTTGATAAGGATAATAAACATTGAACGGGAGGGGCAAAAATGAGGATTTCCGCACGATGTGAATATGCCTGCCGAGCTCTAATCGGGCTGTCATGGCGTTAGCCGAGTCAGGAACCTATTCGCCTCCAGACAATCTCCGAGGAACAGGATATTCCGATGCGGTATTTAGTCCAGATTCTCATTCAGCTTAAGCGGATGAAACTTGTCGAGAGCATCCGGGGAAAAGACGGTGGGTACCGCCTGGCCGAATCGCCAGGCAAAATCAACCTGGGTAAAGCGCTCAGGGAGATTGGCGGTCCGCTCTTGCCGGTGGCGAATTCCCCGACAAATCAAGAATCCCCGCTTGCCGAAATCTGGCGGGAAGTTGAGAATGCGATGGCAACGGTATTGGATCGAGTTACTTTCGAGGATATTCTGAACAAGGCGAAAGCTTCACGGCAAGCCATGGTCTATCAAATATAGGTCATTTCCCCAAGCGGCGGAGTCCCTTTGGCAGCATAAACCGGGAGATATGCTCGATGAATTTGATGGAAAATGGCGATGATCCGAAATACCTCGTCGATCACTTAAATTTCAAACAAAAAGTCGATCGCGCACTGACCCTGATCGGTGAAGCATACAAGGAATACGGTGCCGGGTTGGTGGTCGCCAATAGTCTGGGCAAGGACTCGGTTTGTGTATGGGATATGGCCAAAAAAGTGGCTCCTAAGATCTCGGGATTCGTTGTCACGACACGGTTTAAACCGAAAGAAACCGTTGCTTTCATGCATGATACCGTCGACGAATACCCCGAGCTTCAGGTTTTCCAAAACGATGCGAAGATACCGAAGCAATTATACGCCACCGATCCGGACAGATGTTGTGATATCCTGAAGGTTCGACCTACACGGCGGGCTATCGAAGAGATGGAGGTCAAGTGTTGGGTTACCGGTTTACGTTGTACCGAGGGACGAACCCGGACAGATTTCCTGGAGGTTGAGGAACGCGATCGAGACCTCATCAAGCTCAATCCTATCTTGATCTGGAATGAAAGAGAAGTTTGGCAATATTTGGCGATAAACAAGGTGCGAGTAAATCCGCTTTATGCTCAGGGGTTTCGGTCTTTAGGTTGTGCGCCATGCACCAGGATTTCAACTACGGGGGATGAACGCGCCGGCCGGTGGATCGGCACAAGCAAGTGCGGCGGTGAATGTGGAATCCACACGCGTCCATTAAAAATAAATTTGGATGGTGATGGGATCTAGGCCTTTTGCCTCGCCGGTAGTCCGAAGGTGAATCTTGCCCTTTGCGGCAATCGCGATTTCAGTCACACTTATAGGAGGAAAGCTTGCTCTATTTGGCCGAACAGCATGCCAACGCGTTGTGGGAACATGCGAAAGCAGAATCGCCCAACGAAGCCTGTGGGCTCCTGGCGGGTCGGGGTAAGCGGGTCGCGATGGTGTATCGGATGACCAATATAAAACAGAGCCCGACGACGTTCTTCATGGAACCAAAACAACAATTCAAGGTCATCAGGGATATTCGCAATCGTCGCCTGCAGCCGGTGGCAATTTATCACTCGCACCCGGCAACCGCCGCATATCCATCGGTCCATGACGTGGCGATGGCCCACGACTCCAGCGTCTCGTATGTCATCGTTTCATTGTTGGCAAACAGTAAGCCAAGAATAAGGTCTTATAGAATCATTGAAGGTAATATTGAGGAAGAACACGTAATTATTGCCCGCAGGTCAGACGGTCGACATGAGCAATGCCGAATTAACGATGATTCAGACGTGACCGGTGGATAGAACCTTTTCGTCGCGGTGTAACAAATGATCAAGTACGGCACGTTAAGATCTGCAGAGGAGAAACAATGGAAATAACGATTACAGTAAACGGGGAAAAAGAGCAGATCAACGCGGAAACGAGTATTTCACAGTTGTTGACGGCCCGGAATATTCGGCCGGAAGTCGTTACAGTGGAACTCAATGATGAAATTATTCAACGCGACAGATATCCCGGAATCTTGCTCAAAGCGGAAGACCGGGTAGAATTTGTCTTTTATATGGGTGGGGGACAACACAACGGAAAAGTAGCCGATAGTGTCCTGGAGCTGATCGGCAATACGCCGATGGTAAGACTTAATAAGCTTGTCGAACCGGACATGGCTGAAATCATTGCGAAACTTGAATCCTACAATCCCGGCGGCAGCGTCAAGGACAGAATCTGTCTTTCGATGATTGAAGATGCCGAGAAAAAGGGAATTCTTAAGCCCGGGTCGACCGTTATTGAACCGACAAGCGGCAATACCGGGATAGGGTTGGCAGTAGTCTGCTGTGTCAAAGGCTATCGGTGCATTCTCGCGATGCCGGAAACGATGAGTCCGGAGAGAGTTTTCATTCTCAAAGCGCACGGTGCTGAGGTTATCCTCACGCCGGGCATCGACGGAATGTTGGGTGCGATCCGCAAGGCCGAAGAACTCGCCCAAAAAATTCCCGACAGTTTCATCCCCCAGCAATTCAAGAATGCGGCAAACCCGGAAATACACCGCCAAACCACCGTCAAGGAAATCCTGGCGACGACAGAGGGAAATATTGACGCCTTTATTGCCGGAGTCGGTACGGGGGGAACGATCACGGGCGTGGGGCAGATATTAAAAGAAGCCGATTCGGAAATCAAGATTATTGCCGTGGAGCCGAAGGCGAGCGCTGTCCTGTCGGGTCATAAGCCCGGCCCCCACAGGATTCAAGGTATCGGCGCAGGTTTTGTACCACAGGTTCTGGATCTTGGGGTGATTGATGAAATAATCCAGGTTGATGATTCCGACGCATACAAAACATCGCGCCGGTTGGCCAAAGAGGAAGGATTATTTGTTGGGATTTCCGCCGGCGCCGCTACGCATGCCGCACTGCAGGTGGCCAAACTACTGGGTAAAGGGAAAAAGCTGGTCGTGATGCTGCAGGATTCCGGCGAACGGTATCTCTCGATGGAACAATATTTCGCAGCGTAAAATCCCCCGGTCATCCAATCAATTCTGGGATGGAATATGTTTAGACTTCCTGAGAAAGTAAAACAGAGTATCGACGAATACAGACATTCTTTGTCCGACGTCCGGCGGGAAAGGCTTACTCCCTCCCGTTTTAGGGGCATACGGGTCCCCTGGGGAATATATTCGCACCGTGGCGGCAAGGTTTTTATGACCAGGGTGAGGATACCGGTGGGAGCGATTACATCGTCGCAATTACACGCCTTGGCCGAGGTGGCGTCAAAATACGGTAAGGCAAGTTTACATATTACCACAAGACAGGATATTCAAATTCACAATGTAAAACTGACGGATACGGCGAAGGTAATAGAATACTTGAAAGATTATGATCTCAGCCCCAGGGGTGGCGGAGGAAACACAATAAGAAACGTCGTGGCCTGTCCCCGTTCCGGGATATGCCCCGACGAGGTTTTTGATGTGCGGGGGTATGCGGTCGGCCTCACGGAATATCTTCTACAGCAAGAGTCGTCTTTTAATCTGCCGCGCAAATTTAAGATTTCGTTTTCCGGTTGCGCACATGATTGCGCGGGATGCCTGGTGAATGATGCCGGGTTCCAGGCAAAGTATCAAGACAAGAAAAAGGGATTCGCCGTGTTTGTCGGCGGGGGTCTGGGCGCGCATAGCCGGATTGGACAATCGCTAACCGAATTCCTCCCGGAAGAGGATCTCGGATACTGTGTTTCCGCGATGAATAATGTCTATTGCCATACCGGGGACAGACGAAACAAACATCACAATCGATTACGTTTTTTAATCGAAGATATGGGTATGGCAAAATTCAGAGAACTTTATGTGCAGGAATTCACCCGCCTGAAACGCGATACGGACATAACGCTGCGGCAAATCCAGTTCCGTTCGATGTCTGACACCGAGGGGAAAATTCCAATAGTTGCTGACGAACAATTTCAGGACTTCCTGCAATATAATGTCAAGCCCCAGCGGCAGAGAGGATTGAGCAGTATAGATTTGCGCATTCCACGAGGCGATATCTCGTCGGAAAAACTCTCCGCAATTGCCGCGTTAGTTGAAGATTTTGAAAACATTTCATTCGGCACAACCCAGAACCAGAACCTGATAATCACCGGCGTCCGGAATAAAGACACCTATCGACTTTTCGTAAAGTTGAAAGAGATCCTGGATGATTTTTTATACCCCGAAACGGCAATGGACGTGGTGGCCTGTAAGGGGGCATTGACGTGTAACCTTGGCCTCTGTAATTCTCCGGGGTTGGCCGAGATCATCGAGACTTCGCTGCAAAAAGAAATGGTCGGCAAGAAAATTTTCGGGAAACTGCAACTAAAGTTGAACGGCTGTCCCAATTCCTGCGGGCAGCATCCGGTCGGCATGGTCTCGCTCTGCGGAATGGCCCGGCAAATTGATAATCACCGGGCACCGTACTACAAACTATTTCTCGGCGGAAGAAAGGGGATAGAAAAGACCAGACTGGCCGAAGCCGTGGGGATAATTCCGGCAAAGAATGTCGTCAATTTCCTTCGGGAATTCTTTGACCGGGTGGAGCAAAGTATCGGGGAGCACGATGATCTCTACCGATTCCTGGCCGAGCAAGGCAAATCAATCGCAACATCGATCCTGGCAAGACACTCTTGCATCCCGGCGTATGAAGAAGACCGTGATTACTATATCGACTGGGGCAAAAACGAAGAATTCTCACTCGATGGCTTAGGCCCCGGTGAGTGTGGGGCCGGGGTGCTGGATATGATCGAAGCGGATCTTAAGGATGCCTGGTCAGCCATAGACAAAGCCGCTGCCGATCACTGCTCGCCGCGGTAAATCAGGCGGGCGCTGTCTTATGCGGCCCGGGCCTTGCTTATCGTCAAGGGGCATGACCCCAGGGATGATCAGGAAACATTCGCGCGTTTTGCCGACGTGTTCATTGAGGGCCGGATAGTTTCGAATAAGTACACGGCGGTTAAGGAAATGTACGATCGAGCAACCGACAAACTGGCACCGGGGGCCCGAGGAGATATTTTGCACTATGCGGTAGGATTTTTGCAGCATATTCAAGAACTCTATGCAAGCATGGATTCCAGTTTCAATTTCCCGCTCCAGGAAAAAATTACGCAAAAGAGTGAAACCCGGGTCAACGAACTTGACCTGAGAGGGACCCCGTGTCCGATCAACTACGTGAAGACGAAACTGGTTTTGGAAGAACTTGAATTCGGAGCGATCCTGGCCGTGTTGCTTGATGAGGGTGAGCCGATTGTTAATGTTCCGCGGAGCTTGAAAGAGGACGGCCATGAGATCAGCGGGATTGAAGATAAGCAGGGGTTCTATCGGGTGGTGGTAAAAAACGGCGGAGGGAAGAAATAATGCAATTGCGGGATGATCAAATCGAGAGATACTCACGACAGCTTATTCTGCCCAAAGTCGGCGGGAAGGGTCAGAGAAAATTACTGGCCGCGAAAGTATTGGTAATCGGTGCGGGTGGTCTGGGATCTCCCTGTGCGCTCTATCTGGCGGCCGCGGGTGTCGGGAGAATCGGTATCGTTGATTCCGACCGCGTCGAATTGAATAACCTTCAACGGCAAATCCTTCATTCGACGACAACCGTCGGACGGTCCAAGGTCGAGTCGGCCAGACTCAGGATGAATGATCTTAACGGCGATGTGGAAGTCGTGCCCTACGAAATCAGGCTCACCTCGGAGAATATTCTGAATCTCATTAAAGACTACGACCTGGTGATCGACGGATCGGATAATTTCCCCACCAGGTACCTGGTCAATGACGCCTGCGTCATGACATCCAAGCCGTTGTTTCATGGGGGCATCCTGAAATTCGACGGCCAGGTAATGACTATCTTGCCCGCTGAGGGACCGTGTTACCGCTGTCTGTTTCCGGCGCCTCCTCCCCCCGGCTCGGTCCCCAGTTGCCAGCAGGCAGGGATCCTCGGCGCGGTTGCGGGCGTTATTGGCACTATGCAGGCAAATGAAGTCATCAAGTATATTATGGGTATCGGTAATCTCCTCGTAGGGAGAATTATGATTTTCGACGCGTTGAATTCTTCATTTCGCCAGGTAAAAATCCCGAGGAACGCAGACTGCCCGGTGTGTGGCGATAGACCGACAATCACAGAATTAATAGATTACGAGTTGTTTTGCAGCATTGCCGAGGGAACGCAATAATCTTCTCTGGTCAATTATTCCCCCATCCCGAGCTTTTATTTGCAGATGTCACCGGGAGTCACCAGTAAGCGGGGATTCACTGCAGGATAATGTTTTCTGGGGAGTCCAGCGACTACTTATGCTCCGCGGCTATTGAGGTCAGTAAGTTTCCAAACTATGTATACTCCGGCGACTCTTTATCGTGATCGGTTGGAAGTGGCTATTTATCAAATGGTTGGAGGATTGCATCTCGTGGAATGCGTGACTCGATAGGACGGTTCGATCACACCTCAAATCCCGCGAAAAACCCGGGGAGTATATTCCCCGGGCCAAAATCGGCGGGAATCTCTGTATTTTGGTGAAAAGAGAAAAACCGGATCATTCCTGATCGGCTCTTAGAATGCCACGGGCCGAAATCCAGCGTGGTCTGCAATCAGTTACCGATTCAAAGATGTATATATTCTATGAGGCCATCATCCCCAATCACTTCTTGCGGTAAACAGCCACAGCAGCCGTTTCTATCTCCGGGTGGTCTGCGGATTTCAATGATGACGCTCCTTTTGTTGGCCACTTTGTTCACACGATCCTGGACCGCGGATATTCCGCGAATCTCAACTCAATTGAAGAACAAATTTGAATCGGCTCTGTCAACCCTGGCCCCGGCGGTTCAGCGACATTATGCGATCCGTATGTTCAGAATCACCGGTGACGATCAGTATATGCCGCCAATTATCTGCGATTTTGAGATTACGCTGAACGAACTCCAAGACGATGTCGGGCAGGTAAACGATTCCGTGTACATCCAGAAACGACTTTTAGAACTCTTGAGTGATTTCAACACGAGAACGCGTAAGGGCCGATTGCGGGCTGAGCTTTTCCGGAACCGTGGTTATGCACTTTTCTATCTAAATCTACTTTATTCGACCAACAAACTCACCGAGTATGCAACCAACGGCCTCGGCTGTGACACCTTGCTGGTCAAAAGCATCAACATACTCCGCCGGGCCGATTTATCCGCGTTATTGCTTGACACCGCGGTAATTCGCATCTATGCGCCACAGGCGGTCAATGACATTTGCTATCTTCATGACCTCGGCATCATCGATCTCCGGCACAATTATCGTGAGGCCTTCCGTGTTGTTTTCCCCGACTCTCAAGATGATTCACTGACCAAGGCGGAATTCCGAGACAAAATTTACGGCCTGACTCATTTCATTCTTGCCGCCAGCGGATATTACCAGCAGACCGTTCCCACCGATGAATTCCAATGGATCCTCGATTATCTCGACGATAATGCAAACAGAATCATGACCGAGGTCACGCCGGATATTATTGCCGAGGTCGGTTTGTGCTTTCTCCTGACCGGCCAGAACGGACACCGAATGGTTCGACGCAGCCGTGAGGCCATATTGGCCGCGTTCGATGAACAAAAGCACATGATCCTCTCCCCGAGGGGAAATGACAATCTCGAAAAGGGCGAACACCGCAACATTCTGGCATATATGTTATTGAATTGGCCCGACAGCCTGCACCCCGGACCATACCTGAAAAATCCTGAAGTGTACCGAGAAATACGGCCGGAATAACTGCGAAAAAAACCGGAAATATAAAGAAACGTAAATGAATGGATAATAATGCTTAGTCGAGGTTGACCGGCTGGCGGTAGAAGATAAAAGATGAATTTTGTCCGAAAACGACTTGACAATTCGCCTAAAATAGATATATTTTTTTTCAATGAAACGCCACAGCAACATTTTGTCTTCTTGTTTACTACGTAAGTTACCAATTGACAAATCCGCGTATGGAGGTCGTATCTGAGTTTTACCGAATGATTGGTAAGGGTGTAGCCCGGCTTAGCCGTAAGGCGATCAGGTCACATAATGTCGGCAAGGTAAGTTCGCCCCGAATCGTTCCGACTGGCCAAAAGTACATATCTGGCCGGAGTGGTGCGATGGATGATAGCTCAGATCGATTGCTGTTTGTCGTGGAATATTTCCAAGATGGATGCCTACGGCGGTGGCGAGGCGGGAGTGGCAGGAGATAAACCGCACAGACCATGAGGATGAAAATTAACGCGTGATAAGTTATTGCCGATATATATGTTATGCAGATTTACGTGCAGGCACCGGTCTTTTTCTTGTACGCGAATCTGAGATAAGTCCGGTGAATCCGAAATAAATCAATGGAGGTAAAAAGATGACGAGGAAATTTCTGTCTCTAAAGATTTTAGCTCAGTCTATCCTGGGCATATTACTATTAGCCGAAGTGAGCATGGCTGATACGACATTTGTTAATATCGAGTTAGTGCCTACCGGGACATTGACCGGTTCGGCGCAACTGCAGGGAGAATCGAACGATGCCGGAGTTTTTGTTTACGTTTCGGGTACAAACATAGTCGGGGCGACTGATTCCGATGGGAATTATGTGATAGTCGGGGTTCCTTACGGCACATATACATTGACGGCAACCAAGCCCGGCTACGTGGATCAACAGGAATCGGGCCTGACAGTCACGAATCCCGGCCAGGTCGTTCCGGTTCCGTCGATGACGTTACCCACAGCGGCACAGACTGAAGAAGAGATGTTTGCCGAGGCGTTGAAGTTATATTCCTACAATTATTTTCCCGAAGCAATTACCGTCTTGCACTCTCAACTGAGCACCTATCCATCCGGATTATATGCGCCTGCCGCGCAGTACCGGATTGGTTTGGCTTTCGGTCAGACTGACGATTATGACTCGGCGGTCTCAAATATGACCCGCGTGATCAGTGACTACCCGTCGGACGATCTGGTCCCCGATGCCTATTACTGGCGCGGTTCGTATGAAGATGCCCAACTGGATTTTGCCGGCGCGCTGGCCGATTTTCAATACGTCGTCACCAACTATCCCAGCAATCCGATCGCGGCCCATGCGCAATATCGTGTTGGCCGGGTCCACGAAGAGTTGGGCAATACAGCGCAGGCGATCAGCGCCTATCTCTCCGTCGAAACAAATTACCCGGGTTCGACAGAGATTCCACCGGCCCTCTACAATGCGGCGTGGCTGTATTACACCGGTGACCAGTATACCGATGCGATCACCCAGTTTGACCAGTTACTGACGACATATCCCAATTCCGCAGAGGCGGCCAAAGCAAGTTTCTATAAAGGGATGAGCTATTATAACCAGGAAGATTTCGATAATGCGATTACCGCGTTCTCGTCTTCGATCACAACTTATCCCACGGGCGATAAGCTCGTCGATGCCTGGTACTATCGCGCTCACAGTAAGTACAAACTGGAAAGTTACACGTATCTGGATGCCAAGGCGGACTACCAATATATCGTCACCAATTTCCCCGGCTCGGACAAGGTACCGCATGCGCGGTACTACATGGGGAATTGCGAATATTACCTCGATAATTTTCCCACCGCGATTTCACTATATCAAGATTATCTCACTGCCGAACCGGATAACGACTGGGTCCCTCAGGCGACTTATAAAATTGGCACGGCATATTACAACGACGGCAGTTATACCGACGCGCTCAACCAATACGTGTCGTACTACACGACCTACCCCGCAAACAAAAATGCCGGAGATGCTCACTATTGGGCGGGCCGGTGCTATGAACGTTTGAACGGAAGTACGAACAACGTCGATGCTCACACCGAATATTGTACCGTAATGACTCAGTATCCCAATTGTTCACGTGTGTTTGACGCCGAGACTCGCCGGGATATCGTGGGAGATCCTTCGTGCCCGTAAAGGTCCGACACGCATCGAGAATGCTCATTGCGATCGTCCCGGCTGTGTTGGTGTTAACCGCCTCGGCCCTGGCCTTCTATAAGATCGCCTACCTGGGATACGACTTAAATGCCGTCATCCAATCGGAAAGTTATTTCCTGGAAACGGTGATCGAATTCGACGGCCACGGCTCACCGGTTGAAATCAGCCTGGCCCTGCCCCAGAACCTGGCCAATCAGACAGTAAGCAACGAGGCGTTTAGCTCGGACGACCTCAAGTTCATCGTCCGAAATAAATCGGGAAGTCGCCGGGGCGTCTGGCGTTCGGAAGCAGCGACCGGGAAAAAGCGTATTGGGTATACGGCGACGGTGATCACCAAAAACCGCCGGTTCCTCATCGATTCATCACTGGCAACAGTCCAGTCGATTCCGGCATCGGTCGCCGGGGCGCTGATGCCGGACAGCACAATACAATCGGACAGCCCGGAAATCGCCGCATTGGCCGATTCACTGGGTGTATCCCCGGACAGTACGATCCTTTGGAATGCATCGACGATATTCGCTTTCGTCACCAAAGGGCTGAAATACGTGAGATACTCCGGGACAACCGATGCACTGACCGCCTACCATCTGGCAGAGGCCTCATGCGGCGGGAAGTCGCGCCTGATGGTCGCCCTCGCTCGGCATCTCGGCATCCCCTCCCGACTCGTCGGAGGCAAAATCCTCTCGACGGGGCAGTCGAAAGCCACTCATATCTGGTTGGAATGGTATATTCATGGTCACTGGGTGCCATTTTGCCCGACCAATGGATATTTCGCCGAAATCCCTTCCAATTACCTGATCCTGTATTACGGTGAGCAATCAGTTCTCACCCATACGCGGGACATTAATTTCAAGTATTATTTTAATCTGAAAAAACGGCTGGTATCCACTACCGCCGGATTGGCCCGCCTTAGAAACCACCCTCTGGACATCCTGAATGTCTGGGCATCGTTCAAACGTGTGGCCATTTCATTGGAGTTACTGAAAATCATTGTCATGTTGCCGATCGGCGTCCTCGCCGTCGTGATCTTCCGCAATCTGATCGGCGTCGAGACCTTCGGCACATTCATGCCCGCGCTGATCGCCATCGGATTCCGGGATACCGGCCTGTGGAACGGGCTGCTCCTGTTCGGATGTATTATTGCTTTCGGCGCAGTGATTCGTCTTTTATTAAACCGGCTCCAACTGCTCCACACTCCACGACTGGCGATTATTTTATCGAGTGTGGTATTGTTTATCCTTGCGTTGACCGGGCTGGGGGTTTCACTTGGTTTCCTTGACTTGGCCCGCGTAGCGCTTTTCCCGATGGTCATCCTTACGCTAACCGTCGAACGGTTCTCCCTGATCAACGAGGAAGCGGGACTGGGGAAGGCCATTCGGGTGTCGCTGTTGACGATGTTCGTCGCGGCCAGTGCCTACTCATTAATGTCCTGGCGACTGTTGCAATCGGTCGTAATCAGTTTCCCGGAAATCATCCTGCTGGTGATTGCTATCCATATCTACATTGGCCGTTACAGCGGGTTCCGGCTGGCCGAGTTTTCACGTTTCCGACATTTACTGGCGAGGAGTTGATGTTTTCTCTCCTGCGGTGGAAAAATTATTTACCGACAGCCAAAGGCGTGCTGGGGATCAACGGCCGCAACCTTGAGTTGGTTTACCCCCATAATGACCGGCAGTTTTTCCCTAATGTCGACGGGAAAATACGCTGTAAGGAACTTCTGGCCGCCCACGACATACCGGTACCGAAGACATTTCATGTCGTCGATGGGCCGCGTACACTGGCGGCCTGGCCGGAGAAGCTATCAAAAGTAGATGATTTCGTCGTCAAGCCCAACCGGGGATATGGCGGCAACGGGATCATGCTCATCCGGAGAAACGGTCGCGGATTCATCAGTTCCGGGATGACACTCGACACCGCGGAAATCTCTTTCCATGTGGTACAGATCTGTAACGGGGCATTTTCATTGGATAACATTTCTGATACGGCGTTTTTTGAAGAGACGATCGTCAACCATCCCGCGCTTAAACAGTTAATTGGCGATGATGTCGAGGGCATCGCCGATGTCCGGCTGATCGTCAGATTACAACAACCGATCATGGCCATGATCCGTATTCCCACAGGTGAATCGGAGGGAAAAGCAAACCTGCATCAGGGTGGTATCGGTATCGGCATTGATCTGGCTACGGGGCGGACTCTCGACGGGTGTTATCGCAACCGAATTGTCACGACCCACCCGGAAACAGGGCGGGCTTTTCGCGGCATCTCCGTCCCGGGTTTCGCGGACATGCTCGAGTTCAGCAAACACATCAGCCAAATTGTCGGTTTGGGATATATCGGGATCGATTTTGCTTGTGATCATCGGTCCGGGCCGGTAGCTCTCGAAGTGAACGCTCGTCCCGGGCTTAACATCCAGATTGCCAACCAATCCGGTCTAAAGAGCAGATTAAGATGAAGGCCAGGATACTCAACATTTCGGCGTGGCTGATTGCGGCGGCGGTGCTCAGTTTTGCGCTTAGTCGTATTGGCACCGTCACAGACACTCGCACCGAAATAATCAGGATCGATGACTCGACGACCGGTAAACTACTGTCGGATTCCACTTCCTTGGCCAAAGACCAACCGGACTATTTGGCGGCGGACATGGGCGACCAGACGGTTCTCACGGATACCACACAGAACAATCCCGAGCTATCGAGTAAAAACATGTTGGCGGTTGCCCTCAATGATTCCGGGGCTGTGCTGCTGGCACAACGTGACGATCGCAGGGCAACCCGATATCTACAACGGGCCGTTGCGGAAGACCCTGAATACGCCCGCGCCCATTACAACCTCGCTGTGGCCTATCACCACACCAATAAGATAGGTGATGCCGTTGCCGAGTATGAAAAGGCCATTGCCCTGCGGCCGTTTTATTATGCCCCGATATATAACCTTGGACTTCTCTATTTGTCGATTGGCGATTATGAGAAATCACTCAACTGGTTGCAGCGAGCGACCGAGATACGCCGATCCCAGGAATCCGCTGCCGCCCACTATAATCTCGCGCTGGTATACCGCCGCCTCGGTGATCGATCCGCCGCCGAGAAAAGTTATCTGGAGGCATTACGGCTCAAGCCCGGATATCTTGAAGCGCGATATAACCTCTCGTTACTGCGGATGTCCGACGGGCGCTATGCTGAGGCGGCAGACGGTTTTGCCAAAGTCGCCGCTCTGGGGTTTAAAAAGCCGAAACTGTACAAAAATCTTGGCATCTGTTACAGCCGGATGGGGCAAACCGTCAAGGCCATTGCAGCGTACCGTCAAGCGGTCAAACTCGACTCATCCGATGCGGGCGGATGGTTTAATCTCGCTATCGCGCTGAATGATATGGATCGACAAGATGAATCCATCGCCGCGTACCGCCGCGCCCTGGCCGCCGACAGCACCTTCGTCGAGGCCCAATACAACCTCGCCCTGCTCTTCGCCCGACAGAATGCCCCGGACAGTGCCATCGCCCATTATCGCCGAGCGATTATGCTCAACCCCGGATATACCAAGGCATATTATAATCTGGCACGCATGTTTTCATCCCGGAAACAGTATGATTCCGCGGCGGCCTATTATCAAAAGGTGATCGACCGCGATCCGGAGAATCTCAAGGCGCTTTTTAATCTTGGACTCATGTACGGCAAAACCAACCTCCTTCCCGACGCGGTGAAGGCCTATCGCCTGCTCGTCGACCAGGACCCGGTACATGAAAGAGGCATCAACAACCTCGGCACAACATTTCTTAAACTCCGGGATTACGATTCAGCATATGTTCTTTTCAATCGGCTTGTCCGGCTGACCAATAGTCCTGAAGCGTATTTCAACCGGGCCAAGTCCGCGAAAGAACTCGGCCTGATCGACGACGCCAAAGACGACTATCGCAGGGCGATAGCCCTGCGCCCCGACTATGCCAAGGCCTACCATAATCTGGCCATTCTCGAAGAGTCCACCGGCAACCTGTCAGAGGCGGTCTCGCTTTTGCAACATGCCATTGCCTCGGATGCAAACAACTGGAAGAGTCACTGGAAACTGGGTCAGGTTTACGTCCAGCTTGGCCGTCTGGACGAGGCACGTGCCGAATATAAAATCGCCGCGGCGACCCATCCCGAATCGAACAAATTTGCGAGAGAATATGAAAAGCTATTCAAGAATCCTTAATCTCCGGTTTCAGAAACTGCACCCCGGCCGACTGCCTCTTTGCCGACAGACAGCGTTGGCGGCGGTGCTGATTATTTTGTTTACCGGTTGTTTTACCTACGCCCACGCGCGCCAGTCCAGAGCGGGATTCGAACTTGAATATCGCCCGATGTACGAATCGAATATTTACCATTCTTACGCAGACACCAATGTGACCGGCGCGTTGCTCAATCTTGTTTCCGCCCGCGCCCGCTATAAAGCCAATCTCTCAACACGTCTTAAGCATTCTTTTGTCGGCTATGCGGTTTTCGACCTGTACTCCGGGTATGCCAATCGCAATAAGACATCCGTTGGCTTCGTCAGCAAACCAATATATCGCTATGCGCCTTTCGCTCGCGTCTCGGCGGAAATCGATATATCACGGCGTAACAAGGATCTGACCGACGATTCCGGTCAAAGCCTGGCCCGCACACTCAAAAAATCAAAGTTGGATTTTGCGTTGAGCAACCGCTTAAATCTCGGTGATTTACGGCTGGAGCAACGCATTTTTTACGGTATCGATGATTACGACGAACGAGACACTGTCGTCATTACTGCGGTTGATACGACCCGAACAAAATTGATTTCCTACGATTACCATGATATATCCTGGGAACTCTTGGCCCGTTATAAAATTTCGCGGCGGTTTTATCTTCGTCTGACTTTTGCGAATAAAAACCGCTCTTACGATGAGCGGCGGACATACACTGTTCAGTACGGGGCAATCAGGGGACGACCATATGCAATCCGGAAATACCGAGAGAATACAATTGAAAGTCGAATTGAGTTTCCGCTGCTGAAAATGAGTGACTTCGTCATCGAGGTCGTGTACGCAAAACGTAAAGACAATTTCGAAAACTTCTACGGGTTTGCTCAGTGGCAATACAAGATCAAGACAAACCTCCGCTGGTCGACCAACAATTTATCGACTATCTCATTCAGGTTCAAAAGCAAGGATTACACAAATTATCATACCGGCAACACCGGCCAAAATAATCGGGTGACGATTGACTACGCAGATATTCAATTGGAACATCACTTGGCATTATCACCCCTCGTCACCCTGTCGGCATATCTGAGAAACTATAATAAAGTCTCAAACGACCCTTCCTTCGATTATTACAATCTGACGATGGGGACCGGGATCAGTCTGCAATACTGAGAACAGGAGCTGGCATGCAAACATTTCTGATAAACGGCTGGCCGTCCAGGATGGTCGGAAAGGCAACGATCATGGTGCACAATCTCAAAAAATATGCGATCGAACTATTTGTCTTCGTGTTTCTGGCGGTCATGATCAAACCCGCCGCTGCCGGCGACGCGTCCGGAGTAGTAACCGATGTATCGACTAATCAGCCGATCGCGGGAGCAGTCGTCATTCTCTGGGAAACCAGCGATACGACAACGACCAACGCCGCCGGCGAATACTTTTTCTCTGCTGTACCGGCGGATGGTTTTACGCTGGTCGCCGGCCTTTCGGGGTACGAGCCGGCTGTAAAAAGGGGAGATTGCGACTGCGGCAACTGGGGTGATGTGACATGCGACGGCGCGATAAATCCGGTGGATGTGGTCTTTATGGTCAATTATGTCTACAAAAACTGGCAATTACTCTGTGCGCCGCCAAATTGCCCGAGGACCGCTGGAGATGTGAACTGCGACGATAACGTAAACCCGGTGGATGTCGTTTATTACGTCAATTTCGTCTACAAAAACTGGGGCGCATTTTGTTCCGACCCGTGTACACCCTAAAAGATATGGGAATCCGGCCCTGGGGGATTGTGGTCGCCTCGGCGATCAGGTGGAATAATTAAGATTTATTCTGACAATCCGCCCGAGGAAAATTGTGAGTTAGAGGCAATGAGCAAAATCATATCTGAAACGTGACCATGGCGAGTTTCCTGCAGAAATTTCATGGCAGGCACGGATCACCGCACAGTACATCCCAGTTCTTGTAAACATAGTTGACAAAATAAACAACGTCGACCGGATTTACCGACCCGCCACAATCGACGTCCCCTGCTTCGAGCGGACAGGCAGGCGGTTGGACGCGAGAATCCCAATTCTTATAGACATAATTGACCATAAAGACCACATCCACCGGGTTGATTGCTCCGTCACCGCTAACGTCACCCCAAAAACCGCAGTCGCAATTTTCAGAGTCGGTCACGGTTATCTCGACTAACGCGGTATCATCCAGCTCCCCGTCTGTCGCAATAAATCGCACTTCGTAAACCCCGGCCTGAGTGAGGTCCGGCGTAAAGTCGAAAGTGCCGGTACCGTCATGATGATCGGTAAACGAAGAATTGGGAGGTTTGTTTTCGGCAATAAGATCGGGAACCGTCCCATCGGGATCCGATGCTGAGACAGTGAAAGTCAGGGTGTTCCCCTCCAATACAGATTGCGGGTCAATGGCGGCCAGCTCTGGAGGTTGGTTGGCTTGCTGTTGCGTCATACCATACACGTATACCCGGCCGATTGAGTCACTGTGCCCCCATGCGCCCACAGCGAAGGCGCCCTGGTATCCGTCGGCAATCCCCTTGGCTCCGGTGACCGCCGAGCCGAATGATGCGCCGCTCAGTTCACCGGTAAACGTGGTATCGACCGAGAACGGCGGTCCATAGAAAAGATATGCTTTGCCGGCGTCGGTGGCCGCCTCATTGTCATCTTCAGCCCCGACCAGGAGTTCATCAGATGCGTCGCCGTTTATATCGCCGATAATCGTCGCGGCCGCACCAAGCAGATCATCGTTCGATCGTTGAGCCGTATAAGTAAAGTCGGGCGTGTTATCCGGCGCCGCCCCGCCGTAAAAGACATATATCTTGCCGGCATCGAGAAACGTCTGATAATCATAGCCGGTTGCGCCGATAACGACGTCGTCGTAAGTATCATTATTCAGATCACCGCCGGCGGCCACGGTCGTCCCGAAGAAATCGAATGCATACTCACCGGTAAAGATAAGGTCCGGCAATGAATCCATGTCCACACCGCCGAAGAAGACGTAGGCCCGCCCGATGTTCAAATCAACCCCATTGTCATAAGAATAGGCCCCGACAACAAGGTCGTCATAATTATCGTTATTAAAATTCCCGATACCGGCAATGGATGCACCGAATCGTTCACCATCGCTCAAACCGGGAATCACCAGGTCGACAATATTGTCAGGCGAACTCCCGCCAAAATATACATACACTTTACCGGTATTCTCCCCGAGATCGGTATCGGCCTTGTACGCACCGATAGCCCAGTCAGCATAACCGTCGTTGTTCAAATCCCCAACATTGGCCACACGATCGCCAAAATAATCCTGTTGCGCCTCACCGAAGAAAGTCAGGTCGGCGGTATTGTTCGGCGGGTTGCCGCCATAGAACAGCAACGCCTTACCCGCGCGTAGGGCAACATCGGAATTAAACGATGCTCCGATCAGGAAATCGTCATAAGTGTCATTGTTCACATCGCCCAAAACGGCCACTGAACCGCCGAGAAAATCTGCGGCGCCGCCGACGACAGTCAAATCGGCGGTGAGGTCAAATGAGTATCCGCCCAGGTAGACATAGGTCTTCCCTGCCGCGTCTCCCCCTTCATCGTTGGCGTTGGCCCCAACGATCAGATCGGTAAAACCATCATTGTTAAGATCACCACGCCCGGCAATGGCGACACCGAACTGGTCTCCGGTCAATTCCCCGTCCAGGACGCCGATTTGTTTCAGCGTGTCGATATCGGCGGCCCGGGGAAAAACCGGGGTAATAATCAACAAAGCTACAGCCAAAAGGAGAAGATGTATGCCGCGGTAAATGATGCGAGTTCTCATAGACACCAACCAACCAAATAAGTGTGATCCAGATGGCAGTGGCGGGAGTAATCAGTACTCCCGCCATCTGCCGTCACTTCTATCACAGAAGGGAAACCAATGTTAACACGCTGCAAATTGCCTGTCCGATAATCCAGCTATTTTGTCAGGATCATCTTCTTGGTTTGAACCCCTTCATTAGTGATCAACCGGTAAAAATACATCCCCGAGGAGACATTTTCCGCATCCCAATTGACCGTATGCGGACCGGCTTCGTAAAACCCGCTGGCTGCGGTCGCCACCTTTTCACCAAGCACATTATAAACACTCAGGTTGATTTCTGAAGGCCTATTCAAACTGAAGTTTATCATTGTCGCTGCGTTGAACGGGTTGGGATAATTCTGCCCCAGTGACGTCTTATTCAGTGTACCACCTTCCTCAACTACCAGAGTCGTACAATCGGTGGCGGTGGCATTACCGATCGTCGCGGTAACGCATATTTCGTGTGATCCCGCCGGTACGATCGGCGGCAATACTGCCGTGAATGAACGGGTGGCTGTTTCGCCGGCCCCCAGCGGAAACTCCACGGTGATCACCGGAACATTTTCATTGATCAACGAACTGGTCAATTCCAGGTCGAGGACAACGGTTCCGGCTTCCGTACCACAGTTGGTCACCTCAAACGAGAAAGCAATCTCGTCAAGTGGCTGGACAGGTGAGGTGATTTCGATGTCTACTTCCACACATTCGGTTTCCTGGGCCGCGGCAACCAAATTAAGGCCGTCAACGACCGCTTCCGGACTCAGGGGATCCGGGAAATCTATCGTTGCGCTGGTTCCTCCAACGCCCTCGACTACGAGTACGCCACAATCGCTGTCTACCGCCTCACCGATTACCGCTTCGGCGCAAACGGTGTAAGTGCCTGAGGGGACTACCGGAGGGAGCACCGTCATGAATGCGCGGTTGATAGTTTCTCCGGCGCCTACCGATACCTGCAGGGGAATACTGAAATCAGTGTTTCCGGGAAACACCAATGTGTCATTATCGAATTCAAATGTAAACTCGAAAGTCAGGTCAACCAAGGCGGCTTCCGTTCCGCAGTTGGTCAACTCAAACGAAAAATCGACCTGATCACCGGGACCGGCATATGGTGTGATTTCCAAGTCAACTTCCACACAATCATCGGCCTGGGCAACAACCGCAAACGCCAGCAACGGTAAAACCAAAAGCAGCACCAAAACCTTTCTGAGCATGAACCTCTCCTCTCCCTATGGTTTATAACGACCTTTTTCCATTTCAACTTTATTCAATGACCGCACCAAACATCCTCTGCTCGATGTTGCTTCCCTTACCTCTTAAGAGGTGGAACACCGCCGAAAAATACAACGCCAGGTGACTTTTTTGTCTGTCGGTACTGATCGGTAACCGGTTATTCCGGGAAACGGGGCAGGATCACCCGGGCAAACACAGATTATGGGCATCCCGCACACGGCCAGGCGGGGAATCCTTTGTAAACCATATTGACGAAAACAACGACATCAACCGGGTTTGGTTGCCCGCCGGAACAATTGACATCACCGCGTTCATATGGGCAATTCCATTCCGGCGGTGGGGGTTGCGAGAACGAATACGCCTTATAGACATAGTTTGTGATTTCCACCATATCCACCGGGTTGACAGCATCGTCGTAATTCACGTCGCCCCAAAGCAGGCAATTGCATGCACCCATTGCCAGATTAAGACTGGCCGGGAAATACACTCGCCCCGCTCCCAGCAAACCGTCCATACCGGGATTGGCCGCAGAGATATCATCACACCCATCTTCAATGGCCCCGCGAATCCAATCCACCGCCTCTGCCGGGTGTTTTTCCCGCAATAGAGCAGCCAAACCGCTGACCCACCCGGCGGCAAATGAGGTGCCCTGCCAATACCCCCAGGCATCCGAGCCAATAAATGGCCCGTACAAATCCTGGCCGGGGGCACAGACATCTATAAAAGTCCCGTAATTCGAGATCGCGGTCTTGATATCCTGGTCATCAACGGCGGCAACCGCGATAGTCGTTGAGTCAGATGCCGGGAATGGCGCCGGTTCCATGAGACTATCATTGCCTGCGGAGGCGATGACCACAATCCCCGAATCGGCCGCCCGCTGCAGGCCTCGGTCAATAAGTGCGTCTTGATCGTCCATGCCGAAACTCAGGTTGATTATATCGACGCCGGCATCGATAGAGTATTCGATGCCCGCCGCCGCCGCAAATACCGTCCCCGAGCCGTCGCCGTCAAAGGACCGAATCGGCAAAAGCATTACATCGGGGGCCGCCCGCAAAATCATCCCGGCGACAAAAGTGCCATGCGACGCCACCTCACCGGAATCGGGTGAAGGATCGTCGTCCATCGACCAGAAATCGTAGCCGTCGGGCAGCAAATGTCCCTGCAGAAGCGCGTGAGCAGGATCACAGCCATTATCGACGATGCTTACGGTGATCCCGGCGCCGGTTGCCGTTTCGTGAGCCGACGGACAGCCCACCTGATAGGCAGCGGTTTGAAGATAATATTCCCCTGGTGAAACACTCTCTACATAGGACTCTGAATCGTCGTCCAAAAACCCGTGACTGATCTGATGACTTTGCGGAATATTTACGACACGGTTCGGTTGCGCTGCGATGACTACGTCCAGGCCCTCATAAAAGTGCACCGCCTCCATAACCGATGGGAAACGATCGAAACCAACCAGGACAATAAAATGATCCTCGATTTGAGTAATAAGTGAATCGCCCAACGATTGGATAATCCCCGGCGGGAACGTTCCCTCATCGAATGTCACGATAACCTGGTTGGGTATTTCTTGGCCGGCGGCGGATGTTCCACCCAGAAATACCAGGATGACTGAGAGGAAGACACACCAAGCAATAGTCGGTTTTATAAATGTCCGGTTCATTATATTACTCCTGATCTGCCACCCGACCCAAGAGCCGAAAAGGGGCCCAATGGTACGGATCGTCATCTATACTTCTAATATAATCAATTGCGGAAACCCAGGACCGATAAATTGAATTACTTTTTGCCCATTGACCATAAAAATGGGCCATAAATTCGACTGTACTGTTTTCGGAAATCGGCCAGAGGCTTCCGACGGTGTTTCCGGCACCGGCGGTAAGAAAGGTATCAGAAAGCGCCAAAGTATTGACTTCGCCGAAAAATCCCGGCCGGCCGGTTTGGCAGGCCGAAAGGGTAACCAGTTTCGCTTTAACCGGAACAGCAAACAAATCAAAGCCATAAAACGGTCCGTCACTTAACAGTATCTCCGAACAAAATGGATTTGCGACTGAAACTGAAGCGTGGGATATGGCATGCACAAAACGAAATGGTTCGGACAATGACTCCAGGAAGGATTCGCGAGTTGCGGTCGAACCGGCCAGTACTTCAACCCCGGGAAATACCTGTCGAATAGCATCGGCTTCCCGGGCAACAGCATCCGAATCGTCATATCCGGGCGCGAAAACCACGCCGCCATGCCGGGGATTTGTCGGGTCGGTCTCGGTCTTCATCCATTCAGACAATGAACCGGCCATTTCAAGCCGCCATTTCTGATACAACAATTCATCCGTTTTGGCCGACAGGGCGGGAAAAGGCACAATCGATATTTGCTGGTGGGGTATCACCACGACATTATCATACCCCGCCAGATATTCTTCGAGTGGATGCCAAATCTTTTCCGCCAGGTTCCGACAATACCGGTGAATTCCCGATTTTATCGCCGGATAGTTTCGACGGCGATAGGAGTACGGGTAGGCATGCTTCTCCAGGAAAAAGTACGTCCGGCTCAGCAAATCAGTCAAACCATCTGTATTGATAGCGAGCGGCACCAGGGTAAGCTTCCCCCGCCCAACTATATATGCCCCCCACGAATCTCTGAGCAGCGTATAAACGACCAATGCGGTATTCTCACCCAAACGGCGATAAATGTCTGCCAAACGGGGGAGTGATTGATCCGGTGACGCGAACAATCCATAGTAGCCACGGCGGATTTGCTGTTCGTTATGCCAGAGTTGGTTCTCCGTACGGCGGATTTCCGCCACATCACCGCCCACCGCGCGTCGACCAGGTTGGATCGGCCGATAGAGTTTACGCAATACTGCCCGCAGGTCCCGCCGCTTCTTGCGTAAATTGGCGGGAATGACAGTCTCATGTTCTTCGGGGATTTCAACACGGTAATTATCCTGTTCCTGCCGTCGTATTTCTTCGGTCACTTTAAGGCCGGCCCGGTATTGACCGTTCTCCACGAGTGCCGTCGCTAGGTCGCGGAATACCACATGTTTATCAGCAAGGAAAATCAGCCGGGATTCGTCAGCGTTCACCCCAGCGGTCAGGATGCGCAACTGTCTGGTTGCCCGGCGATAGGCCGCAATCGCCTGTGGTTGTCGGCCCTGAGAATCGGCAATCCGGCCCTGCAAATGATATACCGGAAAAAGTATCGAGGCCGGCAACGATGCGACTTGCTTAAGTACGGGCCTGATCGCTCGTTCCGCCAACATGGGTTTGCCCTGACGAAGAAGGATATGGCCGACTAAAATCAACGCGAGACTGTGCCGAAGGCGATCATCGACTCGGGCAAAACCACGGCTGCTTTCGCGCGCCAGGCGAAGGGCGTCGGCGATTCGCCCACGAAGCAACGCCAGTTCCGCAGTATGGTAACGGACAATCATCGACCACAAATGATTCTTCTCACTGGTGAAGATGGTTCCCGCTTTGCGCAATGCTTTTCCCGCGGCAGGATAGTCGGCGAGACCGATATATGCCCGCCCGGCAAAAACCATTACCTTGCCCAATTCATATTTCATCTTCAGTCGCGAAAACTCATCAGTCAGTTCGGGCACCATCGCCAATGCTTCGGTAAAGCGATTGGTTGCTACCAGGATTTCCACGATATCCAACTCGGCCACGGCCTTGCCGCGCCGATCCCCTAATTGCCCTAATTTCTCACGAACCTGCTCAAAACGCTCCTGCGCTTTGGCATATTCGCCGCGCAAGTAAGACAAGTAACCAAGTGAGTATCGGCAGTGCTCGGCCTGCATCTCCATCTGCGCGGCTTGGTACTGCCGTTCAGCTTCGCGATACAATTCGGCCGCCTGGTCTAATTTGTTGAGACTGGAGAGAATATTCGCCCGGTTGTAATCAATAGTTGCCAAAAAACGCGGGGGCGCGTTTTTCCCCATCAATTTCCGGGCACGATTATAGCTGCGCAAAGCCGGGCGAAGTTGGTCCAGGCGGTGATAGACATTCCCGATGTTAGTTAAAACCTGCGCCTGATCGATTGTCCGGCCGCGACGGCGAAAGTATTCCGCAGTCTTGCGTCCGATCTCCAGGGCTTCGCGGTAGCGCCCCAGGTACATCAACGCATCGACTTTAGCTTTGGCAATCATCGCGATGGCCTCGCGGTCGCCCAATCGATGATAGATCTGTTCGGCGCGCCGGTAGAGTTGTAACGCTTTGCTGGGATTGCCGGTCATATGAAAAAAACGCGCCTGCATTCGCAAAAGTCGCGCGCGGTCATCACCGGTCATCTTGCCGATGATCTCGGTTAATTGGTCGACAAGTTCCCGGCAGGCCGATAAATCGGAGAAAACAAGATGGTTGATTTCCTGATTTAACCAATCGAGAAAAGCATTGCGATCGCCGTCAAAACGTTCATTCTCAACATGCTGTAAAGAGGGGGCGGCGGTTTTTTTGGATCGAGCTGCACTCATATGCCAACAGGGACTTTCGCGACAGTTATCGTATCGGTTTCCGTCGAGATTTCTATTTCAAATTCACCAATCGGCAAACCACGTAGAGAAAAGACCCCCAGTTCATCGGTCTCTGTCTTCATCACTCGGCGGCCGACCGGCAATTTGACCGATGCTTTAACTAACGGTTGTCCCTGCCGGGTAATATGGCCCAGTAGAAGATGTCGGCCGGCGGTAAGGGGATTAGTTTCGATATCAATTTCATAACCGTCCGAAGTATACAGTAAACGACGCGTATCCGAGACGGCAGGCCGTACCCCGACCAGCTGCGGCGTCCAGACAGAATCGAAAATACAAATCGCCAGTTTTAGACCCGTCCGGGGTTGTTGCGCAGTTGCCTGATATTGCTGGTAGATCCGCTGGGCCATCTGTCTCAGGTGATCAGGCAGCGATCGTCGAACAGGTTTCGCCGCAATATCATTAATCTGCGACAGCCACTCCATTGCCAAGCGGCATTCTTTATCGCCGGATTTTACCAATCTGTGTATCTCCTCTTTCTCCTTCTCCGGTAATTGACCTGCCTGAAAGAGGGCGAGTTTCTCCAGATCCAATTTAGTCATCTATATTCCCTGCCGTATATAAGAGATACTTCGGACAATAAAAATACGTCTCTATTCATAACTTCTCGAACCCCAGTTGCTTGAGCAAGGTCCGTAACCGGGTTAGACAGCGGCCCCGAATCGGACCAACCGCGGATGTTTTTACTCCAAGTCGTTCGGCGATTTCCACGTACGTTGGAGTCGGCGATTCATAAAACAACATTTCCAATAATTGACGGCACCGCTGATCAAGCTGGCCCAGACCCCGGTTAAGTAAATGTTCACGCTGGGCCTGGGTGATAAGTTGTTCCTGATCAGGGGCGGCTTCTGTCAACTGATCCAGATGGTGTTGGCTTAATCCGGGATCCGCGTAGCGATTCAGCTCTTTGACACGCGCCAAGCACTCATGGTAAGTGGTCGTTGCCACGTAGGCGGCAATACGGTTGTCTCGGCGCAATTCGTTGATATGTCGTAAAATAAGCAGGCAGACATGTCCGAAAATATCATCCCTCTCTTCAGAGGAAAAGTTGAACCGATGCATGATTCCATACATTAGTGGTCCAAAGCGACGAATAAATTCCCGCCAGGCGTCCTCGTCACCGGCCCGACACTGTGCCGCCAGCTTCGCGTCGGACGTGTTTGCAATATCTGTCATTGTAATTGCCGTTTTGAATATATCGGCACGGGTGCTTATTTTATCCGGAAATACTCGGCCATATTCCGAAGTTTATGGTAATTGCTGACGAAGTCTCGGTCACTTTACTTTTCTTTTTTCGTCTGTGCAACATTTTCAAGTTACTTTCGCGACTAACGCAGAATACGCCGGCGGTGGATTCTGTACATGCTGATTTGGCCGGTAGCGCAAAGGCCATCGAGCAAGACCGGTGCGGAACGTCCGTTGGTCAATGCCCCGGGATCCCGATCCGTCGCCGAAACTTGCCTTTGATCCGTTCAATATGCGACGTCGGCCGTAATCAACGAGCTGGCTGCGCCGTTCATCGCCTGAGCCATCCGCACCACCGAGCCGTCCCCAGGGGATACGACTTGTGATTGTTTTCAATTTATTATTTACGGTATGTATCCGTGTTCCAGATTTAACAAAGACTCGCGATCATCAAACTGATTGTTCCACGATTGATCAATAGAGTAAATGAGCGAAAACTGAATACGCATCATGTCGTCACCATACATCCTTTTCAGATCACCCGAAAAACCTTTATACTGAACCTGCAAACCGACATCAAAGTTTTGGCCGATTCGGTAAAACAGATTGCTTGCTACCTGGAAAAGCTCGGTTGGTTGAATTGTATTGGGAAAATTCTTATAGCCACCTGACAATGCGACCTGAAGCGTGGGACGTTCCATCTTACGGTAGAGATAACGGATGGAAGTATAATTGCCAATTGCTTCGGCGCGAGCCAGATCGCTGAATTTTTCAATGCCCCGCAGTTCAGCAAAACCGGTATTATAGATCGTTTGCGAACGCAAATCCCAGAAATGCACCGGATCAGGTTTGAGGTTGACAACAAAACCAAATAAGAAGTTTTTTAATGCCTGGTCATATTCACTGGAAAACCCCTGTCGATTGGTCACGAAGTTGTTGCTGCCGATACTGACTGATTGAATAAGCGAACGATTCCATCTCTGAGTTTCAGGAACGCGATATTGCAGCACAAAACCTAAAGCGTTTAATCCAAAGTCTGTTTCGGCGGCACCGGGGATCTCCGGCACCTTTCTGAAATGCTCGGCATGGAATTGCAACTGATACCGCTGTCCAAATAAGTGAGTGTATTCCAATACATTGCCATACTGATGATCTTCGCTATTCTGGCCGTCAGAAAACGGATTGAGCACTGTGGTTAACAACAAGGCGTCATCATCCCGTAATGTGGGAAAGTCGAACAGGGTTGTTTTCACACGTGAGCGACCCATTTTAAGAATGTTGAATTGATCTTCTATTTTAATAAATGTCTGGTGAAAAAATACCTGGCCAAGATCGGATTCGGCATCGGGGAATTGGAAGCCGATAACCAGTTGCCCGCGAAAGCGGTTATACATTTTTTGTCTGAAACCAACCATTAAATCAGTGTCGGAATAATCACTTACAGCGTTGGTGACCTGGTCGTTTATGATGTCAGTATTAAGAGACATGACACCGCGGGCACCCAACTGGATTTCCGGGGCTACTTCCGCGACTACTTGTCCTGCCGCTCCCACAACGAGAACCGGGATGATACTCACGAGAATAAAATACTTTAGCATAGTCTTCTCCCTACCGATAAACGCCCAAAACATTTATACCCCAAACATTATCTTGCCCGGACTTCTCAGGTTTTTATTCATCAAGGGCAACTATTGGCAGGTTGTTAAGACCCATTTTCTTGGCCATGGGGTTCAACTCCATTTCTTCAGGCGGGGTATCTTCATAGACCAATGCCAGCAGATTTCCTCCCGGATACAACCCGTTGTTTGTGACTCGCCTAGTATCATGATCGTGGAATGTCCAGATCCCACGGTTTTTTCCTTCAATCATAATATCAATTGTTTTACCGGGGCTGAGTCGGACCGTATTCATCTGCCATGGTTGCGGTACCGGGACACCGTCATCGCAGACCAGCCAGAAGTCGTGGCCATGCAAATGAAGAAAATGCTCTTCGGTTCCGGCATTTATCAAACGAACTCGGATGTTTTCGCCTTGTTTGATCAGCAGATTCGGCGTCATTGGATACGATTTGCCGTTAACCGTAAACCAGTTCGGTTGTGGCAGCTCTGAAGGAGAGCGACGGTTGATTGCATAAGGAGGTTGATAACCATTCTCTACTGCCTCCACTAACTCATCTTTTGTATCGAATGTGGCAAATCGTTCCTTGTCAAAACGGCCCTGCTTCATCAGGTACATCCGCTCTTTCATTCTGTCCAACATGGTATTCAATTCTTTTCTGATGAAATTTACATCGTGGGCAGAATAGATAAGAGTATATTCTCGTTCATAGTTGAATTGTTTCCTGATCGGATCATCGGGATCTTCAATAATAAAACTGCCGTACATCCCGGCTTGCATATGAAGTAACGTACCCCAGTGACAATGATAGAAGTGGGTGCCATATGGCTCGGCGACAAACTCGTAGACAAATGTTTTGCCGGGCATCACCGGCATTTGGGTCACATAGGGGACACCATCCATACGCCAGGGCACATACATCCCATGCCAATGAATAGTATGGTTGAGTTCCGTCTCATTTTTAAACACGACTCTGATCTTGTCGCCGCGAGTGACCCGTATTTCGGGACCGGGAATCCGATTATTGAAGGCCAGGGTGTGAAATTTGAACCCGGGTACTATTTCCTGCTGGTGGATATCTACCGAAATCTGGAATTCCTTTACATCACCGTCCAGGGTTGGGGTCATCGGCTTTGGAAAGCTCTCAGGAACAGCCGCCAAAGCTTCCGGTGTAAGAAGCGAGGCGGGAAAAAGCGATGCGGCCGATATTGAAACTCCGGTCTTCAGGAAACGTCGCCTGTCCATAGGTCATCCTTTGTCCAAGACAAAAAAGTCCAACACAACAAACGAACCATCTATAACCGACAACAACTTGTCAACAAAAAACAGTCCGGCATTCTTGCTCATAGTCGTGTTGGGAACCAATGTCCGGAACCGTTTTGGTTCATTGAGAACAATTGTCTTGAACAGAAGTAGAGAATTATCTTCAACGCTGTATAATACCGAAGAGTATTCTACGAATTGTTTCTATAATTCAAGACACAGAATGTTATCAAACGCTGTAACTATTGGTATGACAGTCGAGTATGAGGTGAACACCTCACCCGGCATGGTAATTGCTTTTGCACGGTTCATAACGCAAAACAAGGAGGAATTGAAATGAAACACTCAATCCGAATGCTGGCAACAGTTATCCTGCTCACCCTCGGGCTTGCTTCCTTCGGAGTTGCCCAGATGATGGGAGGCAATCACGACCGCTCATCTATGGGTATGGCCGATTCAACATCCCAGTCCGGCATGATGAATATGGGGAAGATGGGCGAGATGTCGCAAAACTGTAAACTGATGTCGAATAACTTCGGCAAGCTTCAGGAGAATTTCAATGCTATGATGCAAATAAACGACATCAATGCCCTCAAAACCGAGATGAAGAAACATCAGGAAATGATGCAGGCCATGAGTGATAACATGGCTGAGCATCAGGCCATGTGCATGAAGATGATGAACTCGGATGGCAAGATGGGCAAGATGGGTAAGATGGATTGTGGTATGATGATGGGCAAATAATGGGCCAGGCAATAAGAACTCAGGTGATTAGGGGGAATCTCTCAGACACTGATTGATTTCCCGCAACCGGGGCGGCTCAGACCGGGTCACCCCGGTTGTCAATCACACTTGGAGGTTACAATGAACAGATGCATAACCTGCGGAAAGATAGTCACCAGGCCAAAAGCCCAGAACACTATCGAACGTGACAATCATACCTATCTGGTGTGTTGCCCACTCTGCGAAAGGGAGTTTGATCGCGCCCCCGAACACTATATTGCCGTTGCGCGGTCCGTTCTTGGGGATTACGCTTTGAAAGCCCATTCTCAGAAAATCATGCGGCAAAACGGTGAAACCGGACTTGACGAGGTCCTCTCCCGGGATCCCGACCTGCTCCGAAATCTGCAAAGCGCCTTTTCAGAAATTGAGCGGTCCTTTGCTGATCTATATCGCCACTTCGACCGGGTTTCTGAGTCGGCAGGACTTGATAGCTTACCCAATGTGCTTGGTGATCATCGGGAGCTGATGGAAGCTCTGCAAAGCAAAATGACGGTTCACGCCGGGGTGTGTCGCTTTATTGTTTCGGTCGCAGAATCCTCAGCGAAAGCACACACTCATAAATAGCCGGTTGCGTGTAACGCGTATGTAAAAGGAGAATACTCATGTACGACACCCAATATGGAATCGGCATACAAAAAGAAGGGCCGTTCGATGACGTGGTGACAAGCACGGTGCAGGCCTTAGCCGACCAGGGCTTCGGCATCCTGAGTGATATAGATGTCAAAGCGACACTCAAAAAGAAGCTGGATGTCGACTTCAGACGGTATCGCATTTTGGGAGCGTGCAATCCACCGCTGGCACACCAGGCGTTGACCGAAGATATAGAACTCGGCCTGCTACTGCCGTGCAATGTGATAGTCTATGAGACCAGCGAAGGGAAATGCGTGGTGGCCGCCATTGATCCGGTGAAGAACTTCAGTATTGTTGGAAATACAACGCTTGAACCGGTTGCCGAAGATGTTCAAAGTAGACTGAAAGCTGTTCTGGCGTCGCTGGAGTCGGTATCGGCCGGTTTTTAAGGGGATGATGGAAAATGCACTTTGGATTTGGCGGTTTTGGCATGATCCTGTTTTGGATTGCTATCGCGGTAGGGGTAGTCGTTCTGGCAAAGGTTCTGTTTAGCTTTCCAACCAGGGATGAGTCTGGTTCGCGGGATCCACTCGGTCTGTTAAAAGAGCGGTATGCCGCCGGCGAAATTACGCGGAGTGATTTCGAGAAGATGAAGCGTGATATCCTGGAAAGGTAGGTATCAGGATGGAAAACATTATATGGCTTGTGGTGATCGGCGGCCTTATCTTCCTGATGATGCGGAAAGGTGGCTGCTGCGGTGGCGGGCATTCTCATGGCGGACATAAAGGACATGCCGAAGACAAAACGTCCGGCGAGACTAAAACGACCAACGAAAAAGGTTCAAGCTGCCACTAACCTGATGGATGGTGCGTGGAGACGAGACCGAGGAGGTAAACAAGATGAGCTATATTGACCCCACATGCGGGATGTCAGTGGAAGATACATCACCTCATCGTCTTGAGATAGAAGGTAAACCCGTCTATTTCTGTAGCGCGCACTGCAAAGAGGAATTCGAGCATAAACGAAATTCTGCTGGGCGTGAGTCTGGGCTAAAAGACCCGGTTTGCGGCATGAAGGTAACCCCTGATAGTCCGCACAGTGTAGAGCATGAGGATCACACTCTCTATTTTTGCTCGGCAGGTTGCCGGGAGAAATTTGTGGCAAACCCTGATGAGTTCATCCACCGGGAGACGCCGCATCATTCCGGCGATACGAAACATGCCGGTCATCCAGACCACTCGCATCCGCACGACTCGTCATCGACCGCAGGAACGCCTTCGGACAGAACCTATACTTGTCCGATGCACCCCGAAATTGCGCAGGCCGGGCCGGGCAACTGCCCGAAGTGCGGCATGGCGCTGGAGCCCAAATCTCCCGTTATTCAACCCGCCAAGACCGAATACACGTGCCCAATGCACCCGGAGATTGTACAAGACAGCCCCGGCAATTGTCCGCTTTGCGGTATGGCGCTGGAGCCCCGCTCGGTTACACTGGAGGAAGAAGAAAATCTTGAGTTGCGTGATATGACGCGACGTTTTTGGGTTAGCACGGGTTTTGCAATACCGCTTTTGTTCCTGGCCATGGGCGACCTGGTGCCGGGAATTCATGACTGGTTGCAGTTAATCGCATCCGCTCGCACATTTACAATACTGGAACTTATCCTGGCGACACCGGTCGTTCTCTGGGGGGGACTGCCGTTTTTTGTCCGGGGATACCAGTCAATTGTTAATCGCAGTCCCAACATGTTCACGCTAATCGGCCTCGGTGTCGGGGTTGCTTATATATACAGCTTGATTGCCGCGCTGTTCCCCGGGATTTTTCCTGCCGCATTTCGGGATCAGGCCGGAAACGTCGGGGTCTATTTTGAAGCCGCCGCCGTAATCGTGACCCTCGTTTTGTTGGGTCAGGTTCTTGAGCTGCGTGCTCGTAGCCAGACAGGTGCCGCGATTAAAGCATTGTTAGGATTGGCCCCGAAGACGGCTCGCCGGATAAGCGCCGACGGAACTGAGGCGGATGTTCCTCTGGACCAGGTTCAACTCGGTGACAAGCTTCGAGTTCGTCCCGGCGAAAAGGTCCCGGTTGACGGCGTCGTTGCAGAGGGCGGCAGTTCGGTCGATGAATCAATGATTACCGGTGAACCGATGCCGGTGGAGAAAAACGCAGGTGACAAAGTGATCGGGGCAACCGTCAATGGAACTGGATCGATCATCATCGTCGCGGAAAAGGTCGGGGCCGACACACTGCTTTCCCAAATCGTCCAAATGGTTGCCAACGCCCAGCGGAGCAAGGCGCCTATTCAGAAAATGGCCGATATCGCTTCATCATACTTTGTGCCTACAGTTATTGGTGTTGCCGTAGTAACATTTATAGTCTGGGCTTTGATTGGCCCTGATCCGAAACTGACTCATGCGTTGATTAATGCTGTCGCCGTTTTAATTATCGCATGTCCCTGTGCGCTTGGACTGGCTACGCCAATGTCGATTATGGTGGCAAGTGGTAAAGGAGCCACTGTTGGCGTACTATTCAAAAATGCCGAAGCCATCGAGGTTTTAAGAAAAGTCGACACCCTGGTGGTTGATAAAACGGGAACGTTAACTCTCGGCAAGCCCAAGCTCGTTTTGGTCCACGCTGAAGCTCCCTGGGATGAGGCGACTCTGTTGGCGGCGGCCGCCGGGCTGGAGAAAGGGAGCGAGCATCCCCTTGCCGCGGCCATCGTGGCTGGAGCAGAAGAACGAAATGTATCTCCCCGCAACATAGATGACTTCGAGTCCATTACCGGTAAGGGCGTTGTCGGGACAATCGACGGCGAACAAATCGCCCTGGGTAACCGGGCCTTGCTCGATCAACTGCAAGTCGATGCCCAACCGCTTATCGAAAAGGCCGAAGCAATGCGACGGGAAGGACAAACTGCAATGTTTGTCGCCATCACTGGAAAACCGGCAGGCCTTATCGGTGTTGCCGATCCAATTAAGGAAACCACGCCTGAAGCGATAAAGCAGCTTCATGACGAGGGTATAACCATTGTAATGCTCACCGGCGACAGCAAAACCACCGCAGCAGCAGTCGCGGAAAAACTGGGAATAGATGAAGTTGTGGCCGAGGTACTGCCGGATCAGAAAGCGGAGGCGGTCAAACGACTGCAGGAACGCGGCAAGTATGTCGCGATGGCCGGCGATGGCATAAACGATGCTCCGGCGTTGGCTCAGGCGCAGGTAGGAATAGCTATGGGAACCGGCACCGATGTGGCAATGGAAAGTGCCGGGGTTACCCTCGTCAAGGGCGACCTTCGAGGCATCATCAGGGCCCGGAAGCTCAGTCGTATGACCATTCGAAATATCAAGCAGAATCTATTTCTCGCCTTTGTTTATAATTCAGCCGGCATACCAATAGCCGCCGGAGTGCTCTATCCGTTTTTCGGCCTTTTACTAAGCCCCATCTTCGCTGCTGCCGCGATGAGTCTTAGCTCAGTGTCGGTGGTTGCAAATGCACTGAGACTTCGGAGGGTGCGTATCTGATTGATTACATGTCGCCGTCCAGAGTCGTCGGATGCCGAGTGTCAATGCCCTGATTCCGGCATTATACCTCGAGGGAATCTCCACGGGGACTTTACCGAAACTCTGCGAACTTTAGCCGGTGCCTGAGTGAGACTACCCCAATACGGCTCTCACGTCGGGTCCGCCGGAACAGCAACCGATCAAAAGGTTGGGAGAAGTGGTCGGATTGGTTGCCAGTCGGTAAAGTGGCCGGATTACGCCCCATACCCTGCCGGAATACCTGATAAACGAACTTCTCAGGTCGAAATCGGCGAAAATATCGGAAAGCCGGTGACCTGTAAAGACCAGTTGAAAAGTGTACCGGATGGCCGTTGTTATTAAGAGGATTTTCAACAAAAAAGTCAAGGAAAATCCGGCCCTCTTTATAAGCTGATACCATCAAGCGAATTGTGTAAATCCAGTTTTGGGCATATCCGGAATCGTCAAAATAAGTGGCCCGCCTGCGCACCAGTCCGACCAGCC
>JAJRUJ010000004.1 GCA_024277855.1 Candidatus Zixiibacteriota bacterium | reverse complement strand
GCAATCTTCGGCCATTTAATCCTCAAAGAGAAACCTCGTCCGGCTTCGTATTTGGCAATTGTTCTGGTAATGGCCGGAAGTGTGATGATCGTTTGGGGCGATATCCGCTGGGACCCGTCACATCTCAAAGGTGATCTCTTCGCCCTCGGTGCGGCGGTACTTAACGCGTTGTATTTTCTTGTTCAGCGCTACCTGCCCAAATCCGATCGACCGATATTTTTTCCCTATATCCTCGGCGTCTATTTGACCGCGACTGTCGTTTTGACTTTGCTGACTGTGGTTACCGGCCAGGCCGCGCAACTGGGCGGCCATTCCCCCAAAATCTGGCTTTGGTTTTTCCTGCTGGCCCTGGGATCGACGCTGATCGGCCATTCGCTTTTCAACAATGCGCTCGACTTTTTCAAGACACACGTGGTTGGCAGCTGGGTACTCACCGAACCGATCATCTCGGCGGTATTGGCCTGGGCCATCCTTGCCGAGGCGCTCGATCCCCGGGTACTTTGGGGCGTGGCGCCGATCTACCTGGGCGTCAGCTGGATTTTGTGGATCGAACGGAAAGGTCTTTGAATAAATCAGCCCCCATTATCGCCTCACCGGTGACTATGCCCAGATACTCGCGGACCGGTTTGTTTTCAATCGTCGGTGTTGTCGTACGGATCATTGTCTGCCTCCTCGTGGCCCTGTCGATATATTATATCTACGATACTTACCCTTTGCCGATTCGCCGTATTCAAATGTGCAAATAAATTCTCCCCAAAACAGCGAATAATTCCCTTGTGTGCCCGGCCCGGTGGCGCGTAGATATGAATAGGCAGCGGGATGATCCGACAAGTTGCAGGTCCGGGCAAATTTGACCCGACAAAAATGAGGCGGGCATAATGGAAAAAGGCACAATTGAATTTTCTCTCGGGGCAAACCGGGACTTGACGGGACGCTGGCCGTTGCGGCTGGCTATTTTGGGCGAATTCCTGCCTCGGGCATATGAAACCGGCAAACCCGATGACCGGTTTTTCCGCTCGGTCGTGGACAAAGACACCTTCCACGAGGTGATGGCCCAGGCCAAACTACGCCTGCAACTCGACCTGAAAAACCCGCTGGGGGAAATCCCGAAAGAGCTTCATCTGGATTTCAACCTTGCTGATTTCAAGGCCTTCCGTCCCGAGACCATCGCCGGAGCCATTCCCGAGCTGGCCGACCTGCTGGAGACACGCAAACTTCTCGGTGAACTGACTTTCCGCAAGATCACGGTCGAAGCGTTCAAACAGAAACTCGACCCCGCCGGGCTGCCCGCCGAACTGACCGAAAAAATTACCGCCGCAATCCAGCCGCCACAGAAGAAAGTCAAAACTGCACCCGCCCCCACGCCGGAAAATGCACCGACGCCCAAACGCTCGACAGATACCGAAAGCGCACTCGATTCGATTCTGGATATGGTCGATACGGGTGAGAGTGAGCAGCCGTCGGCGGACGCTAAACGCCGGGTACAGGCGGCGATCTCCGACTTTGTCGGCAGCGGCACTTCGGCCGGGACGATCAGCGATACCGCCGCCGCGCAGAAGGCCTCGGCCTACGCCGACCGGCTGATCGGCAAGGCGATTAATGCTGTCATGCATCACCCCGAATTTCAACGGCTGGAGGCGATCTGGAGCGGCCTTAAATTCCTGGTCGATCGGACCGATTTCCGCAAAGGCGTTATTCTCGAAGTTATCAATTGCCCGAAAGAAAAATTCGCCGAGACGTTTGCCGAGAAAATATATCCGGTGGAGTATGACGCCCAGTCCAACATTCCTCTGACTGCGGTCATCGGTGTCTATGAGTTCGACGCCCACGCACCGGACATCGATCAACTGCGCGATCTCTCGTCGAAAGCCGCCGACATCCCGGTGGCGGTGGTTACCTCGCTGGGAGCATCTTTCTTCGGTTTGGACAATACCGCCAAATTGGTCGACCTCCCGCTGTTGACCACGCTGCTTGAATCACCGGAGTTCGCCAAATACGACGGTTTGCGCAAAGAGGACACCTCCCGTTGGCTGGGTCTGACTTTCAATCGGTTCTTATTGCGCGACCTGTACGGCAAAGACGGCCTGCCGGTCAAGGGGTTCGAGTTCGCGGAATCGGCGGCTGAGGACAGCCACCGGCTATGGGGCAATCCGGTTTGGGCGGTGGCGGTGACGATGACCCGCAGCCAGGCCAGAATCGGCTGGCCGACCGATATCGCCGGGCCGCGTGAGGGTGCGCTGGACAACCTCCCCGTGCGGCCGTTTACCCTGACCAATGGTGAAGAGGTTAATTTCCCACTCGAAGCTCCTGTGCCCGACCGCCGGTTGGAAGAATTCGACCGCTGTGGAATAATTCCACTCCTCTGCGATATAAACTCAGACACGGCCTACCTGCTGGCCGCGCCCTCGGTCCACCGTCCGCTGCACGATTCGGACACCCGGCAAGCCGAGCAAAATGCGTTTTTATCCTCGCTGGCCTATCAACTTTATGCCGGTGAAATCGCGCGGTTTATCAACCGCAAACTGGCCGAGTGGACCGCCGGCGTGGGTGGTGACATCGCCGCGTATGCCCGGAAAGACATCGCCGCGTTCAATGTTGCCCGTGACAACGAAAGCTCACCGGGCCGGGTGCAGGTAAACATCGATGAGGTTTCCGGTCAGAAAATTCTGGCAATCAGCATTCATTCGCCGCGCGAGGTACTGCACGGCCGGGCCGAAGTGCAGATGGGCATTCCCCTGCGCCGGTAGTCGGTTGTGGTCGGCCCTAAATAAAGTTATCACAACTTGTTACAGTTTTAGCGTGAATTCTCTTTCCATTCCTTCCGGCGATGATATTTATTGCATAACATGTCCGAAACCAAACACTGGAGAATACACATGCGTCGAATTACCACCTTTGTTTCTCTGATCTCAATTATCCTGTTATCACTGGCCGGCAGTCCTCCGGCTGCCGAACTCTCCCCCGACCTGGCCGACTACCTGGCCAATGGCCCGGATTTTGAAAAAGTACGCGTCCTGGTCCGTCCGCAAGGCGCCGTTGACGGCCTGGTATTAAAACGGCAATTGGCAAGCACCTACGCCACCCGCGCCGACCGTCACCGCGAGGCAATCAACACGCTGCAGGCCGCGGCAGAAAAAGCGCAGATTGTCGTGATGCCGGTCCTCAACCGGATGGCGGCCGCCGGACAGGCCGAACACATCAAGACCTATTGGATCGATAATTTTATTTCGGCCGATCTTACTCGCGAGGCGATTGATGAGTTGGCCGCCCGCGATGATATCGAAAAAATCTACGCCTTCCCTTACCCGACAGCAATCGAACCATTTCAGGCGGGACCACTGTCCAAACCAACTGCCGACCGTGCGGGAATCAATTTGCGGGTAATCGATGCCGACTCGATGTGGGCGCTGGGGTATACCGGCACAGGAACGCTTGTTGCTAATGTGGACACGGGTGTCGACGGCGACCACCCGGCGCTGGCATCAAAGTGGCGCGGCAACAACGGCTACACCGCCGCCGAATCGTGGTTCGACCCGATCAGCGGGACAACCACCCCCACCCCATTCGGAGACCCGGGGGGGTCAGGTTATAGTCACGGTACGGCGACGATGGGAGTGATCGTCGGCAGCAATGATGCAACCGGTGACACGGTCGGCGTGGCTTTTAACGCCCAGTGGATTTCCACCGGCGTTCTCGACCGTCCGGGTGCCGATTTAATCGAGGCATATCAGTGGCTGATCGATCCCGACGGCGACCCGAATACCGAAGAGGACGTCCCCGACGTCATCAGCAACTCCTGGGGTTTTATCACGCTGCCCGACTGGAATCCGCCTGTCGGATGTGACGATTTGCTTTGGAATATTATCGATAATCTCGAAGCCGCCGGTGCGATCACTTTCTGGGCGGCCGGGAATGAAGGGATTGACAGGCGAGATAATTCGATTCAAGAAAAGACGATCCGCAATCCGGCTAATCGGACGACTTCGGAGGTGAATACTTTCGCCGTAGGCTGGGTTGAACTGGAATATGAAGACCTCGATTCACTATATTACTATCGGGAGGCAAGCCGGGGGCCTTCCGAATGCGAACCGGGTGGGATGAAACCCGACGCCGTCGCGCCCGGTGTGGACATCCGCACTCTGGGCGTGAACGGAAGTTATGAATTCTGGCGCGGTTCGTCTTTCTCGACGCCGCACGTCGCCGGTGCAGCGGCATTGTTGCGCGAATATAATCCGAACGCGACGGCCGATGAAGTCAAATTCGCCCTGCTTAATTCGGCAATTGATGTTTGGGAGGCCGGTGATGACAGTCTTACCGGCAGGGGATTGATTAATATCCGCGCGGCGCTCGATTTAATGCCTCCCAATACCGAACCGCATCTGTATATCAAAGCCAATACGTATGACCGTCCCGCCCCCGGCGGCGAAGCCGAGCTAACCGTAACCGTGCGCAATTCGGGCACCGCAGTCAACGGCGTCAACCTTGAATTAGTTTCGCTCGACAGCCGGTTGACGGTAGTCAGCGGAGTACATTCGTATGGCGATCTGGAGCGGAATGAATCGGCGGACAACGCGTCCTCGCCGTTTGCCGTCACCGTCGACAACGATGCGCTTATCGGTGAACGGCTGGCCGTCGAGTGGCGCTTTACGGGTGATGGGTATTCGCGCACGACCCATGGTGCGATCGCCGTCGGCGCGAAGCAGGATTTGCAATTGTTCACGCATGACGTGGGAAATGTGAAATTCACGATCTCCAGCTTCGGCGAATACGGTATCGACACGGCCGGGAGTAGCATCGTGCGAGTCGGCGGCACCGGCTTTTTACACCCGATCGACAACGACAAACGCGCCCTGTTTGAGATGGGCTTTTTGGTCGGTACCGGACCGACTACGGTTTCCGACGCCGTTCGGCAAATCAGTGACAACCCGGCCAACGATTTTTTGGTCGATGCCTCCGGCAATTTCCGCATTGAAGAACCGGGACCGCTGGCCGACCAACAGACGTTTGCCGGGTTTTCCGACGCCAATGCCGAAAACCCGCTCGGCCTGTTTATCGAACAGAACACCTACGCCTTTGCCGATACCACCGACGACGATTATATTATCCTCGAATTTGTGATCCACAACCGGTCGGACAGCACATTAAACGGCATACGCGCCGCCATATTCGCCGATTGGGATTTCCCCTGGCACCCGGCGGTGAACCAGTCACAGGATGCGGTCCGCTGGGCGGCCGATCCCGGTGTCTCCTTTATGCGGCATCGTATTCAGAGTCTGCCGGAATACCGGGGTTTGACTGTCGTGTCCCCCGAAGGTGCTGTCTCCGCCCGGATTGTTTTTAATCCCGGCGAAATCTATGACGGGTTCACCGAACAGGAGAAATGGGAATACATGAACGCCGGCTTCGATTCGGTTTCCAGCGGCGGAGTTTCCTCCGACTTCTCGCACATCATTACCACCGGGGATTATGACCTCGCTCCCGGCGATTCGGCGATTGCCGCCTTTGCCGTAATCGGTGCGTTCGATTATGAAAGTATGCTCGATTACGCGGCGCGGGCACAACGGAAATACCAGTGTCTCCTCGGCCTGGGCGGCGAAGTGGACCTTGAAACCTCACCAGGTGAATTGACTTTCTATGCCGAAACCGGCGGCGAACTACCGGTTGCCCAGCAGTTGGAGATTGATAATCTTTGCGGCGACACCGCCTGGGCGGTCATGCATACCCAAACCTGGCTCTCGGTAACCCCGTCTGCGGGCATTACCCCGCAGACAATCGATGTTTCCGTGGTCGATATCGATTTAGCCGTCGGTGAGTACCAAGATACCCTGGTCATATATGCTCCGGACACCGACGACACCACACGCGTACCGGTCATTTTGGACCTGGCCGAGGGCCTGCCGCACCTGCGGGTTGTGCCGGACTGGTTGTCGTTCAGTTCGGTCCAATACGGCCCCGATCCGGCACGCCAGTCATTCTGGATATATAATGACGGTTTCACCGCCATGGACTGGACAGCCGTTAACGATTCGGCCTGGCTGTATCCTGGTGACGACTCCGGGATTATCGAACCGGGTGACTCGGCTGAAGTCGAAGTGACTATCGAATCGCCGACCCCCAATACAATGGACCCGGGTGAACATCGCGATACCATTTTTGTCGAAGCGCCGGCGGCACCCGAATCGCCGCAAAAAGTCGCCGTGGTTTACACGCTCGTCGGCAGTAGCACGATCGCCAAAAACGAGCCAAATCCCTTTAATCCCGCCACGGCGGAAGTAACGGTGATTAATCCCGGACTGACCGGCCCGGCCACAGTCGAAATCAAAATCTATGACCTGACCGGCGTCCTGGTGCGCACCTTGTTCGCCGGCTGGTTGAGTGGCGGTGAGACGGTTGAATGGAACGGCGCCGCCGATGACGGTCCCATTGTCGCCGCCGGGGTCTATCTGTGTCACATCAAGATCAACAGCGACAACGGCACTCGCGAGCAAGTACTCAAGATTGCAGTGATGAAGGATTAGGGCGATGAAACTGGACTGGCCCGACTTTGAGGACATCGCCCTCGCCCTGCTTGAGGAACATCCCGATGTCGACCCCCTGACGGTGCGGTTTACTGAGTTGCATCGGTGGGTGCTGGAATTGGACGGTTTTGCGGGGAAACCCGACGGATCGAACGAGGGCATCCTCGAACGGATCCAGATGGCCTGGTACGAAGAATATCAGGACCGGTGAACCGCCGGGGTGACTCCCGCGAGGACCCGCCCTCGAGGTGGAGTTCTGCGCAAGTCAGTCGCCGCATCGAATGTTAACGCTCCGACACGGCAAACTTACCCGACCGGATCGCCGCCGACCGGCCAGGTGGGAACAGCAACCGTATCTAATGGAGAAAAGCGACCGGCGTCGAGTTCAATTGCTCCGCGGGCGGCAATCATCGCCGCGTTGTCAGTGCAGTATTCGGCAGGTGGGGCTGAAAACGCGAGGCCGGATTTGTCGGCGGCGGCCCGGGTTTCCGCCCGTAATTGCGAATTGCTCGCCACCCCACCGGCCAACGCCACACCTTTTGCGTCAATTTTCTGTGCCGCCGCAATTAATTTCTCGACCAGGACATCGACTATTGCCGCCTGAAATGAGGCAAGAAAATCGGGCAGCGATTCTTCTTTTGCTGCTTCGGCGTGTTTTTCCAAATAGACCGCTGCCGAGGTTTTCACCCCGGAGAAAGAAAAATCAAGACTGCCTTCCTCCAACCACGCGCGGGGAAATTTAATCGCCTCGGGGTTACCGTCGCGCGCCGTGCGGTCGATAGTCGGGCCGGCCGGATAGGGGAAGCCGACCAGTTTGCCGATTTTATCCAGTGCTTCACCGGCGGCATCGTCACGGGTCTGGCCCAGTGTCTCGTATTTTTCCCAACTGTCGATGCGCACCAGCGAGGTATGCCCGCCCGAGACAATGAGCGTGACATGCGGGAACGGAAAATCGGGCGTAACCAGCCGGTTGGAGACCACATGCCCCTCCAGGTGGTTGACTCCGATAAACGGTTTACCCAGCGCAACCGACAGGCCTTTCGCATACGAGACCCCGACCAGGAGGCAGCCGATCAACCCCGGCCCTCGAGTGACGGCGATCCCGTCGATTCGCGCCGGTTTGATCCGGGCGATGTCAAAGGCGTCCACGACCAACGGCCGCAGACGACTGACATGTTCACGCGAGGCCAGTTCGGGTACGACACCGCCATATTCGGCATGGACGGTCTGGGTATAAATCACGTTGGCAACCACGTGGGTCTGGTCGGCAACAATCGCCGCGGCGGTTTCATCACAGGAGGTTTCGATGCCCAGGATAATCGACATGGCGCCCTCAGGGCGACTCGATCAGAACGGAGGCGGGTTGGACCCGGACGGCCCGGAACTCGTCGGGGACATTGACAATCAGCGGCAGACGGACGGGAAGTGAATCGATTGCAGTGTTGTCCAGATGCACGCGAATATTTTCCGGCTTGAGCTTGCCCAACAACCGCTTCGCGCCGCCGACAGTAACCGAAACCGTCTCCGGATTTACCTGGATGGTAGAGTCGTCACTGCGGCCAATCAGATTTACCGGAATAAACTCGAATGTTCTGGTCGCATAGGGCTGGACATCGGCCACCACTCGGCAATCCTCGGCGCTGCTGGTTACATTGTAACCGGCAAGTGGTATGATGTCGATCCGTGTATCGACCGGGCCATCCAATCCGGAAAACGTGTGTGGGCGGGGGAGTACGCGGTTGATATTTTCCAGGACGATTGACGGGCCACTGAGGACCACCGAATCGGGGCTGATAATTTCCGGACCGGCACGAACATATCCTTCACGGGTCTGATAGACGTTGGCCGTGACTACGGGTACGGTTTTCTGTTGACGCTCAGCGATATGTAACTGCAAAAGGGCCTCGTGTGCGATCCCGGAAAAAACCACTTCGCCCGCATCATAACGCGGGGCGTCGCGGGCGTCGAGTGTAATCTCGGCAAGGCCTTCCCCGTAGGCGGACAAATCGATTGGCCAATCGCGTTCTTTAAACAACAAGGGCAGGAGGTTTTTCCCGGACCCCCGGCAAACAACGGCAACTTCGTCGGGCGGGGGGGCCGCCAGAATCAAATTATCGGCCAAGCCGGTATACCTCAAGCGGTAACGGACATCGACATCGTACACTTTTTCGGTGGCCACGTGGAACCACAACAGGAAGGCCATCAAGACAGCCAGAAGCTTGATCCAAAAATTGTGTAAGAGCCAGTTCATGATGTGCACAAATGAAACGGGCGGCAATGAAGGCCGCCCCGTTTGATGCCTGTCGGTCCCGTCACCGACTCCCGGCGTACGACCGGGCGCCTCTATATATTACTTATTCGACCGTTCGACAACCTTCCCCACAGACAATTCCCCGTTATCAATCCGGATGTTGAACCCGCAATCCGGATGGGAACAAACCCAAGCCTTGTAGCGAATCGTCGCGCCTTCCCGACCATAGTCGGAAAGCGGCAGAAGCACCCCCCGATGACATTTTTGACATTCAGGAAAATGGACCGTCAAAAGAACCCTTCCTCCCTCTTACCCGAATTGGGTTGCAACTAAGTAACCATCGACTGGCATAATGCTCAAATCTTCCCGTGGGGTCAACCGGATTTTGACCGAAGGGCAATCTTTGCTAAAATCTGCTGTGATGGCCGGCTTATTCCGCGTATTTTTATAATGATTGGGAGGGAGACCACCCCCGATGGGTGGCTTTGACCCCGGATAAATCGATAACCTCAGGAGAATACGATGAGTTATCATTTCAGCAAGACTGTCGAAATGACTTTCGACGAGGCACTCGGCAAGGTGACCGAAGAATTGGCTAAAGAGGGCTTCGGCATTTTAACCGAGATCGATGTCAAGGCAACGCTCAAGAAGAAACTGGATGTCGACTTTCCGAAGTATAAAATTCTGGGCGCCTGTAATCCGCCGTTTGCCTATAAGGCGTTGCAGGCCGAAAACAAGATCGGCATAATGTTGCCGTGTAATGTGCTGGTGCAGGAGCATGAGTCCGGGGCGGTCGAGGTTTCGGCCGTCGATCCACTGGCCTCGATGCAGGCGGTCACCAATGAATCGTTGGGCCAAGTCGCCACCGAGATTCGGGACAAATTGAAAAAAGTCATCGACAGCGTTTGAGCGATCTCCGCGGCCGGGTGAGCAGCCGGCAGGAAGCCGACATTACTAAAGAAGCCACCCGACTAATTTGGTTTTTACTTTTATGTCAACGGTGCAATCAAAGATCGCGGGTGGGGGTGGTCATTCTAACCGAGAGATTACGGCAATCTCCGTCGAAAAGGTCTGATCGGGTACCCCACCCATCATCCCACAAAAAAATCCCGCGCATTGCGCGGGATTCATTCTTCGATTCGTAATAATCTATCTTACTCAGATGCCTGTTTTCTCATCAATTTCGATTTCATCCGGCTGGCGCGGTTTTTCGGGATAACCTTCCGGGCTGCAGCCCGGTCGATGATCTTCTGAGTTTTTACGATGATCTTCGGCGCCTGCTCGGCGTCGGTATTAGCCGCAACTGCCTTGAGTGCGCCGCGAATCTGCGATTTGACCACGCGGTTGCGCCGGTTGCGCTTAATATTCTGTCGCGCCCGCTTTTCTACGGTAATATGCCGTGCCACAAATGCTCCTTTTCCCCTTCGCTCTCGGACGAAAAACCCCTGGATATCAGGGGCTTCCCCACCTAATATAGTTGAATATGATACGGGTAAATGCCAATAAGGTCAATAAAAATAGTAGCACTATGGGCTACGGCGCCACCCGGATCGTCGCGGCGGGCACCCTGACCTCACGGGTTTTCGGTGTCATCCGGGAACAGGTGATTGCCTATTACTTTGGGGCATCGGCAGTTACGGATGCCTTCGTCGCCGCCTTCCGTATTCCCAACCTCCTGCGCGACCTTTTTGCCGAGGGCGCTCTCTCGGCCGCATTTGTGCCAAGTTTCACCGAGTTGCTCAAAAACCGGGGGCGGGAAGCCGCGTTCGACCTCTATCAGCGCATCTTCTTCTGGATCGTCATGGTTGTCGGCGCGATTTGTATTTTGGGCACAATCTTCACCCCCCAGATCGCCGACCTCCTCGCGAGGGGTTTTGAAAACACTCCGGGGAAAATGGCCCTGACGGTTAACCTCGCCCGGGTGATGTTCGGATTTTTGCTGTTTGTCTCGCTGGCGGCACTGACGATGGGTGCGCTGAATACTCTCGGCCGATTCGGCCCGCCGGCATTTGCGCCGTTGTTGTTCAATGCCGCGATCATCCTCTCGGCGGTTTTACTCGGCAGGATGTTTGTCCAACCGGTTTTCGCCCTCGCCGTCGGTGTCCTCCTGGGGGGGCTGGGACAATGGCTGTTTCAGTTGTTCTTTCTGCACAAATCCGGTTGCTTGCTGCGCTGGAAAATTGCTTTGACCCCTGAACTCCGCAAAGTCTTTCACCTGCTGCTCCCGGCAATCGGCGGACTTGCCGCAGTGCAAATCAATATTTTCATCATTACCCGCGTTGCTGCCGGGTTGGGGAACGGCCCGGTCTCCTACCTTAATTTTGCTTTTCGTTTGATTTTCGTCCCGCTCGGCGTTTTCGCGGTCGCTGCGGCGACTGTCGGCCTCCCGCGATTTTCTGAAAGTGCTGCCGGGGGTGACACTCACGGCGTGCTCGTTCGCTGGCGTAATTCACTGCGGCTGGTCTGGTATCTGATAGTCCCCGCCGCGGTTATTTTCATCTTTTTTGGGCCGGAGGTCTGTCGCCTGCTGTTCCAGCGCGGAGCGTTCACCTCCGTTAACACCTCGGCCACTGCCGCCGCTCTCGCTTGCTATTCTCTCGGACTACCGGCCATGGCCGCGATCCGGGTGACCGCACCGGTCTTCTACGCCCACAAAGATACGAAAACACCGGTCATGCTCTCGTTTGTCGGCGTCCTGGCCAATCTTGCGTTAATTTACCTGCTGGTCGATACTCTCAATTTTCGTGGTCTCGCCCTGGCGATTGCATTGGCCTCCACGGTACAGGCCCTTGGACTGCTCATTCTCATCCGAATCCGCTACGGCAAGTATGACGCTCATCGGCTTATTGGTTTCTTTGCCATCGTCACCGCTGTGGCTGTCGGCGTCGTCTATCTCGCGCGTTTGCTCGTTCCGCCCGGGGTCGACCTGAGTACGACGATATTCGCCCTGGGTGCGATTTTTGTTGCTGTTGTGCTTTATCTGCTTATAACTTGGCTGTTGGGTTTACCGGAAACCCGGTTTATTATCGGGCGCTGGTTTAGACAGCGGTCGGCCGACAGTTAGGCAAAGCCGCTATAAGGAGGGGCAGATGGTTAGACGAATTCTTTTCACCGCGATTACACTACTATTACTGACCGGCATCGCCGGTGCGCAAACATCCCGGCAGTTGGCCGTTTTTGGCTCGGCGACCGTGGTCGAACCCGCCGAAGTCTTGCGGATCACCATGACCATCATTGCCCAGGGGCCGACTGCCGACCAGGCCTATGAACGCGCGATCACCCGTTCTGATCAGGTCGTCGAGGCCTTCCGTCAGTTTGGTTTCGGCCCCAAGGATTACGATACACGCTATGTTGTCGAACGCCGCCCACACCCCAGTGAAAAACGAAAATTGGTCTTTCTTGCCGCCGTCGGCCTTTCTTTGGTTGTGGATGATTTTTCCGCCGGGACCCAGATGCTTGATGTCGCCACCAAACTGGGCGTTCGCGAATTCGTCACCTATTTTGATATCACCGACCGCCGCTCGGCCTACGAAAAAGCCCTCCGCCGCGCGCTGGCCGACGCTCGGATTAAAGCCGAAGCGATAGCTTCCGAGGCCGGCATTAAACTCGGTTCGCTGGTTGCTTTTGAGGAACTCACCGGAGCACCCGATGATTATGAATATCCGCAACCCCTGGTCCCGGCCGATTATGAAGGATACGAACAGGGGCAGACACCGCCTGCGGGAACCGGGAGTGTGCGTATGGCCCCGCAACCGTATCGGATTATGGCCGAAGTCCGCGCGGCATTCGAAATCCTCGAATAACACCCGGTAGCACTGATGGCTTGCCGGTGCCGCGCCGAACCCGCGCAAAACCCGCGCAAAACCAGGGTTTGTTCGATTCATGCGTGCGTCATAAAAGCAATTTGGATTCCGGCCGGTGCCCTCGAGGATGTTCCAAGCAGGGATTACGGGCGGGAACATTCTACCGCCCCCCCCTCAACGAACGATGAACGCAATAATCACCACACCCATCTCGCCGTGCTGTCTTTGCCCGTATTCAAGCTTACTTCTCAGCAGGCGGCTCGCCGGGCGGTGGTGGCGGGAAATGACCCAATTGCGAGAGCATCGACAGATTATCCCAACTGACCCAGCTTTCGGCAATCTTCCCGTCCTCAAAGCGATGAATGACAATATTCGTCAGGGTAAACGATTTGCCGGTAGGCGGCAGGCCGTTCATGACACCCGTCTGTGTTCCGGTCATCTCCGAGACATATGCAACCAAATCACCCTCAGCGAGTAAAAATAACACCGTATCCTGATAACCCGGAAACGCATCCACGAATCCCTGCAAGAAATCCTTGAAGACCTCTTTATCACTCAATTCCTGGAATTCCGGCGGCATGGCCTGGCAGTGACGGAGATAATTCGGCGCGAGCACCTCGTCGAATATTGCCAGATTCCCTTTGGCCAGTTCGGCATGAACCCGCCGGACTGTCGCCTTGTTTTGCGCTTCGGTATCGGCAATTTTATTTTGGTCCGAACATCCGATGACCACAAGCAAAGCCATCAACATAAGAGCCGCGTCTCGCATTTGTCTCATGCAAGTCCTCCTCAAAACCTATCAATAATCTATTATTGTCTCTTTAAGAATAACCGGACACACTGGTTTTACTGCAAGCCCAATCTCAAATGGAACAATCGGAAACACCGCCTACTGAAGGGTGTTCCAGTGCACCTCTGGCACAACACGGGAAGACACCATGGTTGCCCGGCGGGGCGACTCAGTGGGATAAACGGGGCAGGAAGCTCCTCAGGGGTTGGAATACCCTGAGGGATTGTAATTGTATCCGGCCCGCCAGTAAAAGTATCCGATTTCGCCGGTACAATTTGTGAGCACCTCTTTAGTTATTTTACCCAACTCGGAAAAATGCCGCGTCACACAACTCTGCTCTAATTTGTCCTCAGTAAAACTGACCAGCAGGCCATTACGTCCGGCAACCGTTTCGGATTCCACCCAGAAATCCCACATCAGACTGCTGCCACAAACAAGATTCCGGGCTGCCGCCTCGGGCAGGATATCGCCACTGTCATTATCATAGAAACTTGCCTGACTGGCCAGCCAATACTTATCTAAACCAATGACTATTGGTTCTGAATTAGTATCGGCTTCCAGGCGAGACTCGATTTTATCGATTTTGTCGCCATAAGCTTTCCAGGCGATGGGAAATTTCATGCCGCTGCCCTTGGTCATCCCCGGCATCCCGGCAACCAGGTAACCAAATCCAGCGACATAAAAAAATAATAGAACCGAAGCAGTTACAATCCAGCGCATCGAAACCGATTGCATTGTTTTTTGCGGATTTATTACGCTGATACCGGAAATCCTGGCAGCAACCAGCGGCAGAATTGCCAGCCACACCGGACCGGTCCAGTTTAGTTTCGGTTGTCCCTGGATACTGTGCAGTATGAATATCGACAGCGGGACCAATGTGAATATTACAAGAAAGAAATACTTGCGACATCTCAACGCGTCGGCCCCATGAATTATCATCCGGTTTTTCCAGAAACGAAGTAAAGTCGCAATCGCCTCGTATAAGCCAAGAGGAGTGATGAGGACAAGAGCGCTCCCGATGAGAATATGAAGCTGAAAGTCCACTCCTCCCGACCATCGTCGTGATCCCTGAAAGGCAAATGATGCCCATCCATGTTGAGCGTTCCAATATAACGCCGGCATGAACAGGACCAAACCGATCAACAGGGCGAGATATGGCTGAGGCCGGCGAAACCAGTGACGAGATTTTTTGTCTAAGAGCAGATAGACGACGGTTGCCGGTACGATGAGACCCATGGTGTATTTCGAGAGCAAGCCCAGACCGAGACAAACACCCGCGAGATACCAGGAGAATGTGCGTCCCCCGATAATTGCTCTTTCAAGAAAAAACAAGGATGCCGCCCAGCAGACGTAATATGGCGCATCCGGGGTCATCAAAAACCCAACCGACATATATATCGGCAATGAAACAAGGAGCAAAAGGACCGGCTTACCGACTATTTTCCCCACCGTATTCTCGGTGAAGCGGTACATGAAAAAGGCAAAAACAAACCACCCGAGAAATGCCGGTAGTCGAACCGCGAATTCACTTTTGCCGAAAACAGCTTCAGAAATAAATATCAGCCAGGCCACCATCGGGGGATGGTCAAGATATCCAAGATCAAGATGTTGGGCATAGTTCCAGTAATACGCTTCCTCCGGCAGCAAATTCAATAGACCGAGAAAGACCAGCCGGATGACCACACCCAGACCGATAATCAACCATAGCCATTCACGACTAATCAGACCCAGGATATTTTGCTTTTTTATGATCATTTCCCCTTGTAATTACATCGATAATCTTCCCGGCCTCTGTGCAATATTCATAACATGACACGCCCAAAGCCGGTGTCTCACCGAGCCTGTTTCCTCCAACACGTGGGCCACCACGCGAAACTATAATACTGCGGGTGGCCGTGATTATGGTACAACCGGCGGCGATATACGGTCAAGGCGATTGTCAAACGGGGCTTACCAAAGCAGGTGGCGGGCGAGGGTAAGCAAACGCGGGCGGGCACGAAGGATTTGTTTGACGATCTCGACCGCATCAATATGGTGGAATGTCTTACCGCCATAAAGTGGATGAAGAACATCGAGAGCGTCGTCGAAATCATCATCGGTCATGCGGACAAAGATCTGCCGGGCATAGAGAAGATAGCGCAGTTCACGGCCTTTATGACGCATGAAGCGGTCGGGGTATTTTTTGAGGATTGCAACATCGGGCCGGTTGGTCTGCAAATATTCGGCGGCGGTGCGGCCGGCATACATCCCGGAGAGCAGGGCGTTGCCGATCCCCCCGCCGGTCATCGAATCAAGCAAACGGGCGGCATCACCGGCAAGCAGGACATTATTTTTCCGCATGATCTTGCGGCCATGAAACGCGGGCACTGCGCCGCCGGTGCGGGCGAGGATCGCGGCCTTGCCGAATCGGCGGGCGACGAACTCATCAAGGCGGGTTACGGCGCTTTTCCCCTTCGCCAAAGTCGGCATTATTCCCAGGCCAACATTGGCGGTCGTTTCACTTTTCGGAAAAACCCAACCATACCCGCCGGGGAAGTGCTCCCGCGAAAGATAGAATTCCATTGATGACGGGTCGATGTCGCTCAGGTCGCCGAGGAGGTATTGCGCAGCGGAATCCACCGTGTCTAACTGGAGCAGGGTATCGATCCCCGCCCAGCGGCCGACGAGCGATTCTACACCATCGCAACCGATGACTATTTTACAACCGACCGTGAATTGCTCGCCATTTCGACTGAGTTCGACACCGTTGAACAGGTCGTTCTCTCCCCTGTTCAGGCCGATAGCTTCGGTGTCGGTCCAGAGTTCGGCCCCGGCTTTTTCGGCGCGGGCGGCGAGGTCCTGCTCTAATCGGGTGCGGTCGAGGATATAGCCGGCGTCGGGGTGCTTCAGTTTGATCGATTTGTCATTCGGACCGACAAGGTAAACACTGTCGATAGCGCGCGCAATCCAGCGAGGATTTACCGGCACGACCTGCGTGAGCCCCTCGATGGTGATCCCCTCGGCGCAGCAGACCGGCTTGCCGACGGTGTGGTGTTTTTCGATCAGCAGAACCGAGCAGCCCGAGTGGGCGAGTTCATAGGCGGCAATTGTGCCGGCCGGACCGGCGCCGACAACCACGGCGTCATATTTGGCGGCGGATTTAGTCATCGCTCAGCGCAGCGGTCGGGCAGACCTGAATGCAAATACCGCAAAGAGTGCAGTCATCCTGCAGGATTTCGATTCCATCGCCCCGGAGGAAGATGGCATCAAACGCGCAGACCGGCACACAGGCGGCACATTCGACACAAAGTGCCGGATCGAGATAGAGGCAGATATCGGTGGTCGCGTGATCGGTCATCGGACTCCCCACGGGTCGGTCTACTGCATATATACGAAACAGAGAGCTGGAGCAAGAAAAAGATGCACAGAGATCACCCACCGAGCAGGTGGAGCCAGTCGCCGAGGAGGAATTCCATCCGGCCGATCAGTAATGACACACGCGACATTACCGTGTAGCCAAATGTCGCGCCGAAGAAAATCATCATATACCAGGTGCCGATTTTGGCCACCGGCTGCAGGATTCCTTTTTGTTCGCGGGAAAAATAGAAATACATCACGGTGGCGATAACCCCGACAAGCATGATGATCCCGTTAAGCGAGGCGACATGCCCAACGGTCGCCCCCATTTGCTGGAGAATGCGGGCTTTGAGCATCGCGGGGATCGAAACCCCCGCACCCGCGCCGACAATTACCGCCAACGGAATACGCGACCAGACGGTGAGTTTGGGAACCAGGCGGATTATCATCAGGCCACCGAGAACCAGCGGGATAATTTTGGCCAGGTCGCCGCCGACCAGCGGCAGGACCAGCCCCGGCCAGAGGACAGTCTTGACCGAGATAACCAGCGAATAGCCGACCGTCAGCCCGATGAGTAGATATTCGGCGGCTTTGTAAAACGGGTTGTCCCGGTAGAGGAACGAATAGATCGCCAGGGTGGTCAGGGCGGTGATCCAGACACCGATTTCGCTCATGCGTCGCCCTCCTTCCCGCTCTTGCCTCTCCGCCAGCGGGCGAAGGCAATGATATTGCCGAGGATGATGAGGATAGCAATGGTGAGATGGGCCAGCGACTGGGCGTCCATCCCGCGAGTACCAGCGGCAGGTTGACCGAGAAGTTTTTCGTATTCGGCCGCCCCTTTAAGGCCGCCGAGAATACCATCGAGCTGACCCGCCTCGAGGTAGGGATTGTAAGCGGTGACCATCACGGCGGTGAGAGCGGCAACGATCCGCTGACCGTAACGCGCCTGGGCATATTCGACCCAGTAAGTCGGCAGAGAACCATCGGCGACCGAGACTACCAGTTCAATATCAGCATAAGATTTCACCCGCTGACCAAGCGGCAACTCTTCATATGGCGTCTGGTCATAGTCGGCGGGAAAAACTTCGGCGATTGATTCGCCCATGCCGAGGATCGCCGCCGAATACTGCGGGCGGTAGCCCAGGTAGAGATAGTCCTCACCATAGGTTTTGTCCTCGCGCTCGCCGACGTCCTTGAGAATATCGTAGCCGACCGCGGCACCTTCGGCGAACAAAGCCAGCCCGATCACTTTAACGCCCCGGCGGAAACAATGGGTCAGGACGGCCTCGGCGAGAGGCCGGACCTCGGGAAGTGACGACGCCTCGTGGTCGAAAGAGAACATGACCACATCGCCGGGGGCGAGGTTTTCGATCCGGTCATAGACCTGGCGGGTCTCGTCGGTAACAGCAACAGGCAGGCCGATGGGGAAAAGCATCGGTACGGCCACCGCGACGGCAATCGCAAGAAAAATATAGCGGCGGTCGAATCTCATCGCGTCCGGCTCCCCAGGTAGGCGCGTTCGAGTCCGGCGATGACTTTAATTGCCGTGGCGGTCATGCCCAGACCAATACCAATGAGGATCGCGCGTTTGGCGGCGACAGCGGGGACATTGAGCACCCAACTGACCACAGCCGGAACATGAGATGAAATCATCTCGCCAATCGGCACGCGGCCGAGCAGGATGATCAACGCGGCGGCGATGAGCAGTGCCGATTCGAAATGCCGCGCGCGGAACCCGCGATAGGCCGCCGAGGCAACATAGAAAGCCAAAAGTGAGAATACCGTCGTCTGCATCGGTGCCTGGACATTATTGAACACCCAGAGAAACGCCGACCCGCGCCCGATCCCCCAGCCGAAACCGAGGACAACCATCAGCGCGATACCGAACAGGGCGATACCGGCATAGACGCGGTCGGGGCCGGGCCGGGCGGCCGATTTCAACTGCCGGAGAATGACATTAAGGATGCCGACGAGCAGGGCACAGACGAAAATAATCTGCATCCAGTCCAGGACGGCACGGTACATCGCGGTGACCGGTTCGGCGGTGATGAAATACTGCGCGGCCATAAAAACCCCGAAAACGCCGCAGATGATAACCGGTAGTCGGGTACGCATGCCTCTCCCTTAGTTCAACCACCCGGAAATCAGGTCGTTGCCGAAAAGCCCCAGGACGACACCGATGACCAAAGTCGCAACAATGATGATTTTTAGAATATCCTGACCACGCACCGCACCGAGGATGAGCGGATCGCCGGAGATATAGCCCGAGGCGGCAAAAAGTTCCTCACCAATTAAGGTATAGTCACAGGCAACCAGGAAAAACGAGAGTTGGATGGTTGAGTCGGTGCCGCCAATTTGTACTGCGCCGACACTATGTGCAGTTTCGGCAAGGATCAGTGCTTCGCCCTCAAAAGTACCGAGCAAAAAGACCGCGCCGGGTTTGCGGCGGGCCATCATGCCGTCGACTGCCGCGGCATAGCCGAGTTGCGACTGGGTGACGAAGGTAATATCGTCGGCACGGTAGAGGTCGGGCCGTCCGGCGCTGGTATAGCCCTCGCGGATCGTGTCCTGGGCGGCGGAAACAATCACCGGGTCGTGCGACGGAAAGAGAATTGGCGTACCAAAGGCGGCGGATTTTTCGGCGACGCTGGAGAGAATTGCCAACGAGGCCATTGTGGTCGGCCGGGCGAGATCGCCGCCCCAGCCGGTGATATACATCACCGGCGCACCCATCTCCGTCGAGCGGCCGAGGGCATCGTCGATGGCCTCTAACCCGGGAAGCGGGCGGACATAGAATTTGCGGTTGCGTGCGGTGAGGACGGCAATGAGCACGACAATGGTGCAGATGATCACGGCGACCAATTCGGGGGTGCGTTCGACAGCAAACCAGTCGGCGGCGAAGGCAGTTTTCGGCATTGCCGCAAGTGCGACTGCCCCAATAATCGCTGTGAGTCGTTTGACGCCCCCCGTCAAGCTCATACTGCGTGATAAGGGTTAGCCGGGGCGGGGTCAAGGTAAATCGAAGACGGAAGGGCAAGGCGGCACCCAGATGCGTGTTTGCGTAACGCACGGCGTGTTCATTTTACCCTGAGGTTATATCGTTGCCGAATCGATTGCGAGAGAAAGGCGGCATCATAGATAACTGCCATATCCTCGGGGCTTTCCTGAAAGCAGGGTTGTGTCCCGAACCACGGGCGGGTATCGCCGCCGATTGTCTATTCGCAGGGATTACAGAGACTGTCGTAATTCTTATAGACGTAGTTGACCATGAAAACAACATCGATCGGATTGATCAACACATCACAGTTCCAGTCGCCGTTGACCGTCGGGCAGTAAGGTAATTCGACCGGGGGCGTCTCGTCGTTTTTATAGACATATTTGACCATGAATACAACATCGACCGGATTGATATTCCCGTCGCCGTCATAATCACCGAGGTCGGTGCAATTACAGGGGTTGTCGGCATCGACAGAGAATGAATAGGCCTCCGATTGAAAACCGCTTAGTTTACCCTGTGCATCGATTGCCTCAACATGCCAGAACCAGACCCCGTCAGAAAGCGATTCTTCAGCCGGAACATTGTACAACGTATCGGTCAGGCCGAAAACCGTGTAGACCTCTATGGTAAAGTTGGCGTCGCGGGCATATTCAAGCTCATACGTACCACCGGAAGTAACCGTCGTGCTCCAATGAAAAGTAGGCGTGCTGTCAACAACGTAGGCGATATTTTCGGGCTTGTACAAATCGGGTATCGCCGGCGGCGCATCTTTCATAGTAAAGACCAATTCCCAGACGGCACGCGGCCGTTGATATTGATGGGGCGCCGGATTGAAAGGATACTGCTGCTTGGCAAGCAGACCGGTCGAGATTTTTGCGGTCGGTTGTTCCGGGTTGTATCCCGGAGGGGACGAAAGCAGCGGATAGACACCGCCCGGTCGCGGTGAGACACCGCCATCTATCCACGCCTCGGGTGTGTTAAACCAATAGGCCAGATTATCATCGGCCCAGACCGAACGGTAGGCGCCGTATGCGGTGGTCAATGCTTCGGTCGTCATCCCCATCCGGTACATTGTCGCCGCGAGGTAGTATGTCGTCCCGACCCAATATTCATATGTATCCCGATCATCAGTCGGCACTTTGGTGCCGTCAGGCATCCGGCCCAGACGCGCACCGATGTCGGTGTTTGGCGCCACGCAGACATCATAGACTTTTTGTAAATGCGCCTGCATTTTCCAGTCGGGCAGGATATCTGGCAGACCGTACATCTCGTTATAACGCTGACCGGCGAGCGCATCGGCGAAAACCGCTTCGGGGTAATCGCTTTCGGTGTCGATATGGTAGTATTCCTCGACCGGGTCCCACAACTCGTTGTCAAGATTACGCTGGGCCGCCTCAAGCCAGGCCTGGACATCGGTCCGAATAGGATCGTCGAGGATCGCGGCCATTGTATCGAGCGCCTGGAGAGCACCGACCCAGAAACCACCCGAATAGATGTCCGTGCCGTGCATTGACCAGCCGTCATACGTGTTGTCATAGCCGTGAATATCAGGGAGGGAATCTTTTGGCTCGGCCTCACAATCATATTGTTTCATAAACTGATAGGTACTGCAGGCAGCCGGCCAGACATATTCGAGAAACTGCCGGTCTTGATATAACGAATAATAACGCCAGCAACGCTGGATGAATTTGGCGGACATGTCGGTTTCGACATGCGACAAACCCGGTTCACAGGGCGCCGCGCGGCTGAAGTAGTCGTGAGGATCGGGGGCAAAAAACGGGTCACCGGAGAAGCAATATCCCTGGCTCGTAAAATCTCGCGGTGCGCCGATCTCCGCGGCGGTCTGGTGTAAGAGCGTGGGGTCGCAGTCGGTATAGTTCAGGATGATATCGGCGTGGGTCCGCAACAGGTCGTATTCCATCTCCGGCCAAAATTGTGCATAGACTATTGAACTATAATGGCCGACACTGATATTCCCGGACAATGTATAGACCATTGATTCCATAATGAAATTCTTGTGATCGTCTTCATGCAACCCAAGATATTCTTCCGGATGCCCCGACCGCAAGCCGGCCTCCCAGAATGAACCGCCAAACTGGTTATAGTAAAGCTCGTTAAACGCCGAGGTGATCAGCCAATCGGGAAAACGCGGGTCGCCGTAGTATTCGGCTTGCCAATTATCGATCTGGTCGAGCCATGATTGATGGTTGTCCAACGCCTCGGCGGCAATCGCAAACGAATTATCGCTTAAGGTATCGAAATATTCGGTGTAGCGTTTCCACCACTGGGTACTCCCGCCGCCATTGAGTTCGCGGGTAAATTCGACAATGGGGAAGTCCCACGACAAGACGATAGGGATTAACCGGCTCTCCCCCGGCGCCAGGGTTACCGAAACCGCAATCGCCGCTGCGGAATCAAACGGATTGACCTGGTTGGACAGCTTGCCGTCAGCAGCAAAATCATCCCAGACATCTGAACCGTCACCGCCCGGATCCCATGTCCGATAACTGATCTGCGCATCACCGTTAAGGGTCTCCGAGGCGATACACCATTCGGAGTTCTCGGTCTCAGCAGGGTTGGCCGGATCGGAACATTTCAAGACAATCCCGGTTTTTCCCGGCGCGGTAGTCGGCGAAATAAACGAGCCGCTGCGCGGCAGATTCCCCCCATTAAACGGTGGGTTTGGCCAGGTCAGCATTACCGAGATTTCCGTCTCGACTGCCGTGGGATTACTTAAGGCAAATTGCCAGACTGCAACGGGGTAGGACGTTTCCCGATAATTGTGGGGAATAATCGGGCTGAAAAACTGTGACTCAACCTCGCTGGCAAAACAATTATACACCGCCCATCCCCGAGGTTGGAGGGCATAGTAAGTGCCGTCGCCGATAGCGATTTTATCCCACGTCGAGGCATACATCGTATCGACAGCCAGACACTTAACCGTTGTCGTGCCGCCATTATCCTCATAGATATGAAATGCCGCCCCGGGCAGGCGCATTGGGTTGTAGTCGCCGATTTCATCAACCCACGGACCGAATGAACCGGAAAAATTATACATGAAAGCACCCGCGCCAAAACCGCCAAGGGCGATTCCACGGTTGACGTCATTACTCGCCGTCCCCACCGGGATATCGCCGATTGTCCGCGACCAGGCGCCACGCGGAATATCGAACGAAGATTCCGCCTGTTGGTCTCCTGCGCTAACCGTCGCCGGCAACAAGAGAATCGTGCCAAAGATAACAACTGTGACGAGTACGCCGAGAATCCCAACCACTTTCGCCAAATCCATACCTCCAAACTAAGGCAGGTAACACGCCGGTAACTACCAACTTAATAATATATGTCGAACCGGCATTTTTCCCAATACTTTGAGAGGCAAAATTGGTTCGCTTAAATAATTTTCATTGTTAAAATCGGTCGCTGGTGTTGCAAGTTTAGGCCCTGCAAAAAGATAGTGTGCCCACTGTTGCGACGACAACAGGAACACCATGTTACCCCTAACTCTACCAATCAGTTACACTACAAGACAGCAACACGCCAGTTCCCATCGGCGGGCCAACCGGTGAGGCCGGCGTCTAACGGATCGACGTTTATCTCGATTGTTATGTTGAAAGCTGGTCTGATACACAGAGTTGCCGATACAATTGATAGTGGATGATAATCGATAACTGACCGGGTTACAAGGGCTTCAGAACGGAACCACATGCTGAGATACAGCGTTTCAGCAACCGATGACGGCGATTGTCAATCATCGTGATAGAAAGGACAGACAACAATTTGATAATGCCTCTCTTGCCAATCACACGAAAAACATTGCCCCGCATCGGGGAAACGATACGCCACTCGCCGGCGATAGGTTACCGGCTTGGCGAAGAGGCGACCGACCTTTGCTGTCATTGGATATGAGCTGAGACACCGAGTCCACCAGGGATGAATCTCCGTTATCGCCACATTCGCGTCCTCCTGGTCGTGGGGCTGATCGCCGCCACCACGGCTACGATGATCATTGCCTATACGTACGTCAAAAATTTCGAGAACTTAATCATCGGACAAACACAAAAACACCTCAAAACTATTGCCGCCACCAAAGCGAATCACCTGCAAAGTCTTCTCGATGACGTCCATTCCGCAATAATGATCCTCAGTACCGCCCCCTCAACTCGGGCAATGTTCGCCGGTCCCCCACGCCGGAAAGCGGACAAAATCGCCGGAGTAAGTCGTGAAGCATTGATCTTTCAGCACATGAGTCCCTTCGTCAACTCGCTCGACTGGCTGGACACCAACGGCGCAGTCATCGCGCGATCACCGGCAAGGGATAATCCACCGGAAAGTCATAATACCCCGCGCCCATGTCTTGAGACAGTAATCTCGACTCATCGGCCGCACATCAGCGACGTCTATACCACCGACAAGGGAGACGAAGTCGTCTCCATTTGCGTGCCAATTCTCAGAGAAGACACATTGGCAGGTATGATTTGCGGTGAAATTGGATTATCGGCCATCGCCAAAGACATTATGCTTTCCGACGCCACCAAAGATTTGTACGTACAGTTGGTTGCTGAAGACGGCCGACTTCTTGTCCATCCCGACCCGGATCAAATGGGCCGAAATTTTCTGGCCATGAGCAGAAGCCTCGGTGAGGATGCGGATTGGACCGGCCTGGAACAGATATATTCCCGGATGCTGTCGGGTGAAAGGGGAGTCGAGGTCGCCTATTCCACCCGCGCGCGGCACGGAATTAAACATCGTCCAATCAAAGAGTTGGTCGCCTTTACACCGATCAAATTCGAGGATAAGGTCTGGGCGCTGGTGGTAACGATGCGTTACGACGCCATCGCCGGCCCGGTAGGGAAACACGCCCACGGGATATTTTATATCGCCGGCCTGCTCATCGTCATATTTATCGGCGGAACAATCGGCCTGGTCCAGGCGCAGAAAAAACAGAGTCTTTTGAAATGTGAGGCCAAATCGGCCGGCGAACTCCTCCAGACCAATCAACAATTGCAGCGGGAAATTGAGGAACGTGAGCAGGCGGAAGCCGAATTGCGCGAATCCCGCCAACGATTGGCGATCCATCTACAGGAAACGCCCCTGGGCGCGATTGAATTCGGCGTCGACGGCATAATTACCGAATGGAATCCTTCGGCTGAAAATATTTTCGGCTACTCGTGCGCCGAAGCGATCGGCCGCCACGGACCCGGATTAATTGTGCCCGAAGACGAGCAGGATATGTTTGCACTGACCTGGGACGAACTGCGTGAACGTCGGGGCGGGTTCCACAATACCGGTATCAATGTTACAAAAGACGGCCGACGCGTTATTTGCGAGTGGTACAATACGCCGTTAGTCAACAGCGACGGCAACGTCATCGGCGTTGCTTCGCTGGTCCAGGATATCACCGAGCGGCAACGGATGGAAGATATCCAGGCGGTGTTGTTCCGGATCGCCACGGCCACCAGTATCAGCACAAACCTTGAAGGTTTGCTGGCTACGATCCACGACATTCTCGGGAGCTTGATCGATACGACTAATTTTTATGTCGCCCTGTATGATGCCAAGAACGACACCTACACTTTCCCCTACCTGGTTGATAAGTTCGATGAAATCGATTCACTGCCGAGACATCTCGACGGCAGTATAACCGATTATGTCCGTCGCACCGGGATGCCGCTTCTCGCCAGAGAAAACGATTTTCATGGGCTGGAGCAGGCCGGCGAAATCGGTCTGGTCGGTGAACCCACGGCCGTTTGGCTGGGTGTGCCCCTGAATACGACCGAAGGATGCATCGGCGTGGTGGTCGTTCAAAGTTACAATAATCCAGATCTCTATACAAACGCCGACCTTGATTTGATGACGTTTGTTTCGGGACATATCGCCTTGGCCATTGCCCGAAAAGTCGCCGAGGAAGCCCGCAACGAATCCGAAAAACGATTCGAAGAATTGTACAACTCGGTTATTGAAGGTGTGGGGTTGGTCAATCCCCAGGGGATAATTACCTTTTGTAATCCATCATATGCAAAAATTTTCGAGGAAAAATCGGCCGAAGCGATGATTGGCAAACCATTATTAGATTATCTCACCGACGCCCAGAAGGAGCTCGTACGCGAACAATCCGTGCGGCTCCGTAAGGGTGAGTGTTCACAATATGAGGTCGAGATAATCACCGCAAAAGGCAATCGCCGGACCGTGCTGGTATCGGTTTCTCCACGTTACGATGCGGAAAACCAGTATACCGGAGCTTTCGGTGCGGTCATCGATATCACCGACACCAAGCGGTTACGGGAATTCACCGCTCGCGCCCAACGCCTGGAAACCGCCGGGCGGATCGCCGGGCAGGTAGCCCACGACTTTAACAACCTCCTGGGGCCTCTGGTCGCCTACCCGGAACTGATCAAAGCCCAGCTTCCGTCCGACCACAAAGTCATCCGCTATTTGAACAACATGGAGAAGGCCGCCGCCCAGATTTCGGAAATCAACCAACAACTCCTGACCCTCGGACGACGGGGCCATTACAATCTCGAGCCGCTCAATCTGAATGAAATCGTCAAACAGGTCGTCGAACAAATGGGTTTGGCGCCGGAAACGCTGTCCGTTGAACTGGAACTGGCCGATCCGTTAATGAATATTAGCGGCGGTCGGTCACAAATTATCCGCGCCCTGGCCAACCTCGTCGCCAATGCCCGCGACGCGATGGGCGACACCGGCGTCCTTACCCTGCGCACGGAAAACTATTACGCGGAAGAGACTAAGGGCATAACGACCGACATCTCCCGTGGTGAATATGTCAAGCTCACGGTACGCGATACCGGCACCGGCGTACCGCCCGAGGTCCTGCCCCGGATTTTCGACCCGTTCTTTACCACCAAGTCGACCGACAAGGAACGGGGCTCCGGTCTCGGCCTGAGTGTGGTCCATGCGGTTGTCGAGGACCACCACGGTCGAATCGATTGCGATACAGAACCCGGGCGCGGCACGGCGTTTTATCTGTATTTCCCGATTACTCGTGATGCAGCCGTCATCGGACATGACGACCGGATTGTCGGTGGTGGCGAATATCTGCTGGTAGTCGACGATGATCAAATGCAGCTCGAGGTGACGCGCAATCTGCTTGAAGCCCTCGGTTATCGGGTCGCTACCGCGGAGTGCGGCGAAGTCGCCTTGAAACTGATCGCCAAAGAAAGCCCCGACCTGTTAATTGTCGATATGATCATGCCGGGGAGTATGGACGGCACCGAAACGTTGAAAGCCGCACGCGAGTTGGACCCGAATCTGAAAGCAATTGTCGCCTCCGGCTATGCCGAAACCCGGCGGGTCCAGGAGGCGATCGACCTCGGCGCGGGCGAATTCCTCAAAAAACCGCTGACCCTCAAATCGCTGGCTCTTGCGGTCCGCCGCAACCTGGATATCAAGGCACGCGTGCCCACGGTTTAGCGCGGATTTTTTGCCCTCTCCCCCATTTCCCGGACGATTCTCAGCAACATTTGATTGACTTTCACCAACGGATTATCAAGTTTTATGCCGGCGGTCTGAACGGGATATCGTTTGTAATATTCACGTCCCCGAACTGCCGCAACAATCGCTTGATTACGTCGAACAGACGAGAGGATCGAACAATGGCCTATGTGATTACCGAACCATGTATCGGGACCAAAGACACGGCGTGTGTGGATGTCTGCCCGGTTGATTGTATCCATCCGACCAAGGAAGAGGATAGCTTTGCGCAGGTCGAGAT
>JAJRUJ010000067.1 GCA_024277855.1 Candidatus Zixiibacteriota bacterium | reverse complement strand
GGCGCAACAAATAATCGGGAATGCCATCGCGTTGCCCGGATTAGAGTCCGGCGCATTTGGGTTGGGAGAATTTTCAAATGCTCAATAGGCAATTATTGAGATCGGTTCGCGTCATCCCTTACGAAAAGAACAAGCTGAGGGCATCGCAGAAGCATTTGCTGTTCCGGGCACAGTCGAACGAATGATTAAGGAGAAGGAATTGGCTGAAGTCGTGTATCAAGGCGAAATTTATGTGTTCCCGAAACACTTGAGTCGGCGTCAGGGAACACATAACAAAAAGGAGGATTGAATCGTGGTAAACATAACTGTAAATATCAATGACTTGGAATGGGAGGAATCAAAGGAATACCCGCCAGGCACTGGTGTGAAAATCCTCTCTGATGGAAGTGGCATGACCCCACGGGTGATTCTGCTAAAACTTCCACCTGATTGGTATATGGAAAGCCACATTCATCATTATGCCGAGCAACATCTGATTCTGGAGGGAGAATACGAAAGTCGTGGCCGGATATATCCCGAAGGCACGTTTCGCACAATCCCGCCTGGATCGGATCATGGCCCATTTATCACAACGAAATGGACTGTGATTATGGTGACCTGGTGTGCGTTACATACCTGATGCGGCCAATTGTTAACAATTGGTTGAAGAAAAATAGAGAAGAGAAGGAGAACATGAAAAGTGAGGTCAGAATAGCGCATCGGGTTTCGCAGATCCCAAAGTCCGCCATCCACGAGATGACCAGGTTATCCAGGGATGTTGAGGACGTGGCGTTTCTGTCCTGGGCCAAACCAACATCCGGGACTCCAGAACATATCGGAAACGCCGCAATTGCGGCCATTAAAGACGGGCTGGTCGGCGGATATTCTGAAAATGCGGGTTTGGTCCGCCTCCGCGAGGCCATTGTCCGTAAGTTGCGAAGAGACAACCATATCGACGCTAACGTATCTCAGCTTATTGTTACCGTTGGCGCGATTGAGGGTCTCGCGGCAGCAATCATGGCGATTATTGATCCCGGAGATGAGGTCTTGATGTTCCCGCCGACATACTCGACCCATATCCGGCAAGTTACCATGGCCTCGGGAACACCCGTGCTGGTACCCACCATTGAAGAAGAGGGCTTTGCGCTTGATTTCGATGCTATTCGGAAAGCAATCACGGCCAAAACAAAAGCAATCGTGTGTTGTTCGCCCAATAATCCAACAGGGACGGTTTATTCCGAAGGGGAACTACGCCAATTGGCCGAAATCGCCTTGGAGCATGACCTGATGATCATCACCGATGAAGCGTACGAGTATTTTGTCTTCGACGGCCTGACACACTTCTCGCTTGCCTCTATCCCCGAATTGCGAAAGCACGTGATCAGTTGTTATACGTTTACCAAGACGTATGCGATGACCGGCTGGCGTGTCGGCTACCTGCATGCCGACGAAGAATTAATACCGCAAATTACCAAGGCCCATATCCCGTTTGCGATTTGTGCTCCGGTAGTCTCCCAACATGCGGCGCTCGCCGCGCTGGAAGGACCACAGGATTGCATTACCGAGTTCCGCGAGCATTACCTTTCAACCCGCAATTTGATGTGCGAACGCTTGGATAAACTCGACTCCGTCTTTGCTTATCAGAAACCGCGAGGTTCCTATCTAATGTTCCCCCGGATATTGCTTGAAGAAGGGCGGGATTCGACGGCCTTTTGTATCAGGTTATTGAAGGAGGGCAAAGTTTCAACAACTCCGGGCGTTGCATTCGGTCCGTCCGGACAACGGCATCTGAGACTTTCATTTTGCGTTCCGGCAAACGTGATAAATACCGCATTTGACAGAATGGAGGAATTTTACAGGCATCGAACATAAACGAGTTGGTGCCCGTACCTCTGTCCAAAATCCGGTCAATCCAGGCATGCTGTAGTCCGTTGGTGACAAGGTTGGGCACTACTGGTTTTATCTGGTCCGATTCCGCTGTGGTAACGATTGACTAGGCAAATATCGAAAGGAGTACAATGAACTCGAAGACCAAAATCGGCATAATCATCTGCGATCGCTACCGTCGCTGCGCTGGCGGGAAATGCCTTAGGGCACTGAGAGGCAGGGAAGGAGCTTTCAGTACGTATACCGACACCGAAATTGAGTTGGTTGGTTTTACAACGTGCGATGGTTGTCCCGGCGGCAACATTGAATATGCGGGCGAAGAGATGGTGAAAAACGGCGCCGAGGTAATTCATTTAGCTACCGGACTGGTCGTCGGTTATCCTCCCTGTTCCTATCTCGATACATTCAAGGCCTTCCTTGAAAAACGCTATGCGATCAAAGTCGTCGTTGGTACACACCCGATACCGAAAAAGTACTTTGAGATGCACACGTCTCTGGGGACATGGGAGGACTCCACCTGGAAGCCGCTCCTCGCGCCGACGATGACTGATCAAGTGACCCGCGAAAATTACGATTAGGCATGGCCGCCAGAACCCCGGCTTACCGACTGTCTTCATCAAATAATCAGTTGTCACATACTTATGGCTCGCGTCAGGACTTACTGCCTGGACATCGCCGCGATTGCCCGCTGGTTGTCAGGCGAGTTGAACGGCTCCTCGATATTGTAGTCGCTCGCTAACCCGGATACGTCTTGTAGCTTATTGATCACCCCCTGTCGAAAGAGGAGCGGAGGGTCCGTTTTCAAAAACTCGAGGGCAAGGCGAATCCCCCCTGGCGGATCGATCTCGAGAAAACGACTGACCACAGCTGTACGAACCTCCATATCGTTCGAACCGTCGAAGATCTGTTTCAGCTTGCCGGGATCGGTAACAACAGAGATTTGGCTCGGATCAAACTTTTCCAGACCCTCAGCCCCGGCCTCATGCCGGACAACAGGGACTGGTGAATGCTCCGGAGTACTTTGAGAACTCAGGGCCGGCGGGCCGGAAGACCCGGACAAAGACAAGAACCAGACGAAGAGTACCCCTGCCACCGCGAAGGAAATAACCGCAGTTATGGTTTTTGTTATTCGGATCTGCCGCAACAAAGCGGTAAGCACCAGGGCCAGGCCCAGGAAAAGGGCGATAGCCGGCCCGACGGAGAAATCGAACGCGTTGGCAAAAAGCAGGCCCAAGCCAGTTGCTGTTCCACCGGTAATCCATGCGATGACCAGCCGCATTCCCCAGCTTTTGGCGAAGATTGCCGACAGCGTCGCGGGAATAATGAGAAAAGTAAACACAATGACTACCCCGGCGATGCGAACGGCCAATGTAATGATAATCCCCACCAGGGTGTAGAAAACAAAATCCCAGGCAATGGTGTTGGTACCTTTTCGGACCGCCCCTTCGTAATCATCCGATATCCCGGCCAGCGGTTTCCGGAACAGGTAGAAACACAAGCCGGTTGCCGCAAATACTCCCCCACACAAAATTACGTCTTTCGGCGTCGTCCACAGAATGCTGCCGGCGAGCATCTGATGGATATGAACATGTCCACCCGGCGCGACGCCCACAAGAAAAAGTGCCAGTGCGGCGGCAACGGCATACGTGACACCGATGACCGCTTCCAACGGAATCCGGATAGTCTGCCGCCGAACAAATGAATAGAAACCAGCGGCAAGGAGAGTCGCACCAAAGGCGAATGAATAGCCGGTCACCGAATCTCCATGCACTTCGAAAGCGAGGTGAGCCACAATGGCCCCCACTGCGGCAACCTGCGCCAAGGCGATGTCGACAAAAATAATCTCACGTTTGAGCACATGAATTCCTACGTACCCAAGGATGGCAATCATTTCCAGCGCCACAAGAAAGGGCAGGCCTAACAGGGATATCGTGCTCATCGTGTTCCCCCCTTCAACCAGCCGCGAGCCAATGCGGGCTTCAACGACTTGATCGCCACCGCCCCCAGGAAACATATACCCAACGCCAGCACGAGAGTCGGGCCGTAAGGCAGGTCTGCATTGTAAGACAATATCAGCCCAAATATGCAGGCCGCAAAACCGACACTCCACCCGATGATGATGGCGCGAAGCCACCCTTTGGAAAACATGGCGGCGATTGACGCTGGGATCATCAGGAACGCGTAAGCCAGCAGTACGCCGGCAATCGGGACAATCAGGACCGCGATGATACCCTGGGTCGCAAAAAAGAGAAAATCCCAGTAACGCCGATGCCGCAGTGATTCCGGATTTTCGGTAAGGGCGATGAATTTGTGCCGGAACCGGTAATGAAAGAGCAGGAGCACGATGTAGACCGCGGCGGTAATTGCGACGAGCGGCCAGTTGACCCAGAGCATCGAACCGGCCAGTGTCTTTGTTACGTAGGCATCGCCGCCGGAAAGTTTGTCGCCGAGGAGCAGTGTAGCGACCAGAGACATGGCAAACATGATTCCGATTACGGCCTCACGCGGGATCAGCGGCGATCGCGGGTCGATTGTGGCCAGTAAGTAGGAACCCACCAGAACTGTGAGCAGGGGCAGGATATAGGAACCACTGGTGGCATAATGAATACCAAAAGCGATGCCAACCAATGCCCCAAACGCGGCGAGTTGGGCCAGTACGAGGTCGCAAAAGATAATTGTCCGCCGGATGACGTGAAGCCCCATGTAGGTGTGAAGAATCAGCACCACCGCGATCAGCGCAATCTGGACCAAGAAGAAACTCCACACCTCGCTCATTTCGACCATCCTGATAAGGAACTAATCTTCAGCAGACCTTTTTTCTCCGCGGCGTTCAACAGCCGGTCGACCCAGAGGTCGACCAACTGGAAGTACGTATCGACATTTTCCCCTCCGCCGACATAGAGTGGGACGATAACCGGTTCCGCATCGACGCGTTCCGCCACGGTGCGAATTTTCTGTTCGTCGAAATAATTTGCCGCCAGAATGATCGGAATTTTTTCCGTCCGCATTTTGTCGACAAGTTCATTGACGTGTTTCGCCGATGGGGGAATACCCGGCTTCGGTTCGACCGTTCCGGCCTCCTCGATCCCGAAGATGCGCTCGAAATACACCCAGTTCTTGTGGTAGGTAACAATCCGCGTTCCGCGAAGCGGCATCATTCCGGCCAGCCAACCGCCGAGGTATTCGATCATCGGTTTGCCGCCATACTCGTGTTCTTGGAGAAACGAAATCAGTGTTCCTTTTTCGGCAAGTTTACAAAGGGTCTCGCCGCCGAGAAGGCGGACAAGCTCATTGCCGAACAGGCGATTGTCGAATTCGTCGAGGAGTGTTTTCAGATTTGTATTATAGAAGTCTTTACCCTCGGGGTCGTTTTTAATCAGCCCGATTGCGATGTTCTGGGCGGCAATCTTCATTTTGATCGGGCTGGAGTTCATATGCGGATTACCGTAGATATGCACTCCGCCTTCGGAACGGGAGAGCACTTTGGGTTTCTCAAGTAATGTCATCCCGTGCGAGGCGGCGACATAGCCCGCTTCGCCGCTGCGGACATGAGTGTTACCGCTTTTATTGACGATGGTTGGCAGCCATAACTCCAGGTCGAGTCCGGTTGAGATGAGGACATCCGCATTCCGGACCATGTTGACAAACGAGGGCTTTGGCCGAATAAAGTGCGCATCCTGGTTGCCGTGAACGATTGCCTGGACGGTAACCCGATCACCGCCGATCCGCCGCGCAAAGTAGGCATAGTCCGGAAGTGTGGTCACCACATTCAAGCGGGGGGTATCCGACGCCGACACAGTGACCGCCAGCGCCAGAAGTACTATAGCGATAAACAGCGAAGTTGCTTTCATTACAATTTCTCCTCGGCGACTAATAACGTTCGTGCTTGTGTGGGCCGGCCGCAAATACCATTTGCAGCCTTACGATGTTTTCAGCGGCTCCCGTGCCTCGCCCGCTGGCATAGGCATAGCCCGCTCTAAACTTAACAAATGGACTTTGAAACCATGTCAGGTTGACTCCCGCTTGTTGCCGGTACGCATCCGCTGTCGTGACTGTCGGAGACAGCGGCATACCCGGATCATCCCCATACGATTTCACTTCCGGGCGGTAATAGTCGAAACGCAGGTTAATGTCGATCGTCCGTCCTACTTTGGCCAGCAGCGAACTGTAAAAGCCCCAGGGATTGAGCCGGTCAGTCCCCGAATTGTCCGGCGCCTGGATTTCCTTATCGACAAAATATGCTTCGGTGCGGAATTCAATGTTCCGATACCTCATCCGGTCGAGGGGTTCCCAGGCAATCGCGAAGTCGAGTCCGTAAACATATGCGGTAAGTGTTTGGTTGATTGTGCCGTCTGTTGTCGGCCACTCGTTGTTCCAGCCCACCAAACCGGTGCCGCCCAGCTCCACGTATGTGCTGGGGCTGAGGTCCTTATAAATCTTATAGTGCGTCAACAGGCTGGGCCGGTTCTTTGCATTCTGCCCCAGTATCTGACCGTTGTCACCGTCGGTCGCTTGAAAAATTAGTTCGTGTGTCACCGGGCCGGTCGCGCCATTCCAACCGAGAGAAAGCCCGGTTTGGTTCAAGCCCCCCGGGCCGAACACCATCCGAAGCGCCAGGGGAAAATCAAACCAATCGAGCGCATGTTTATGCCACCGGTTGACAACACCGAATTGCTGGCGGAATTTACCCAGGGTAATATTGGTGTTTGGCAGGATCCCGTATCGCGTGAAGTAAACCTCACCGAGTTCCGCTCCGTTTTCATTGATGGGAACCGCCGCTTTGAACCGCGAGTACGGGTCAAGGTATGCTTCAAAGTGAAGACCCATGCCGCGGAACACCACATCCGAAGATGTCTGCACGTCATCACCCTCGCGGTAAAATTCAAGCATGTCTCCGGTAACACTGATCTCCGGGTTCATCGCCTGGAGACCGAGGTTGCCGGATTCAAAGGTGGTTTCTTCGAGCGGTTTCTCCGTGGATGTTTTCTTGTCGGCTTCCGCGGCGGCGGCATGGCGCAAAGCTTCCAGATCATCCCCTGCCTGCGCTTTTTCATCAGCGGTAGTGTCTGGGGGCCGGCCCGGTTCTAACTGTTGGATTTTTTCATTCAGCGCCGCGATCTGTGCCGCGTGTTCTGTCTCAATTTCGCCGATCCGCTGCATGGCCTCCTGCAACTGATCTTTTAGCGTCTGCAACTCTCCACTATCAACCATCTCTTGCTCTGCTCTGCTTGGCGGTGCGAGCATTAACAAGGCGATTAGCCAGATTAAGAGAGACATAATTTTCAGCCGCATATTGAACTCCTCCCTGAAATATCTATCATGCGAACAACGACAGGTCGATGACACTATTGGAACAAACCTGCCGTGCAACTAATGGAATTGATAAGGAAACGGGATTGATCAGCAGGGAGGGGCCCGAGGACTGGTTTTCAGCTGCGCAGATGATGTAGTAAGAGACACCGGCTCACAAGTTACCCATTCCGTCTTTGCATTAATGGGCGTCAGGTCGGGCGGTGTGCTGGGGCACTCGAGGATATATCTGGCCAGGAACAGACAAATGGGGCAGGGGCTTGAAAACGGGTTGGCCGAAGCAGGTGACTCAGAATTACATATTAGGAGTGTAGTGTTGCGCGGCGTTGCGCGGTGGTCCTGTTCGATATGTCCGGTGCATTCGTCCCGATCACATTGTACTCCGGAGTGATTGTGGACGATCTGGAGGGAGGGGAAAACAAATGCAAACCAGACAACAAGGGCCAGAGACAATACCTGCAGCGGTCTTTTGCCAAATTGATACATCATACCCCGACCAACTTCATCATAAAATTTAGGCAATACTGGGAGCCAACATCAAGTCTTTTAAAAACTCGCTTGTCAATTGATTCTGTCGGCTCATCGGTTAATGGGAATAACCCGTTGTCGAAATCAGTCGGGCGTTGCTCAAACCGCTTGAGGATATCGCCCACCGGCCCGGGATCAGATCTTTGATTTCAGCGGGTCGACATTTTTGCACACAACATGCTCGCAGCAGGCATCACCGGCAGGTATGCAACTGCTGATCCGGTAATCCAGCTCGGGGCAAAGCGAATGTACCAGATTTACCTCCATCGCGGTATGCGCCCGGCAGATTTCCGGCCGGTCAAGCGGGTAGGGGCATTGATCGACCCTGATCACCACACGATCATCGGAAAACTCGGTAACTTCCAATCCCGACGCATAACTTACCAACTCGAAAATATAGAGAAGAAACGTGGCCATGGATTTGACGTCGTTGCGTTTTACCCGGTTACCGGCGCGAAGAGCAATCTCGCGGCCGTATTTCGATGAGACTTCTTCAATAAGCTCAAGACCGTCCGGCCCAAACCGATCATAAATCGCGTCGTACAATGCTTTGATTCGCGCCGTCAATCCGGCAACGGCGCTGCGATACTTACGTTCGAGCGGAATCTCAGCCAATTGCACTCCGACCGGTAGCTTAACCACCGTATTTCCTCCGTACTGATTCGATGCTTCGAGAGTTTCAGCCAAAACCCCGGTTACCGCCACAAATGGAAATAGCGCCGGTTTCCGGATTGTCAGGTGAAAAAATATTGCAAATGAACGTCATGATCATTCCGTTTCCATGGTCTGAACAACGGGGCAACACTATTTCATGACTGCATCGACCGTGGCGTTGATGGCTGCGCGGCCGGGCGGCGATGGGGGTCAGCAACGGAGGCCTACCGAGCTGAAATCGTGATCCCGGGGCAAAGGGATCATTCGCCGCACAAACCATACAATCACGATGAGACCCTCGTGCCGCTTTTGGATATTCCAGTTTTTTTCAATGGTCACACAGGTTATCCCCGGTGGATAACGTATCGGCAAGGAAGGCCTCGACGACGGCCTGCGGATCACCTCCGCCGGCGCCAATGACGACCTGTACATTATTTTGCACGAAAAGTTGCTGGGCACGCGCGCCCATTCCTCCGGCGATAATTGTGGTGGCTCCCATCTCGGACAACCAGCGGGGGAGGACACCCGGTTCGTGCGGCGGCGGTGTATGGAATTCTGTTTTCAGCACATTTTTCGTCTCGGGATCCACATCGTAGAGCGCAAATTGTTCACAATGTCCGAAATGCGGGCAAAGCTGCCCACCGGCTACCGGAATGGCGATTTTCATACCTGACAACTCCTTTAAAGTATGGTTCCATCTGTTCAATGTTGCGTTTTGCTATTCCCGACGGTCTTGGATATTAATCGAGGATATGCGAGACGGCTTATTTGTTTGGGGTGACCGTGGGTTAATCACGCCAATTCATAAACCACATTTCGCCACAGTGCATTGATTTCCTGGGCAATTGAACCGCCGGTATATTCCACCACACTACTTTTCATCAATTGCGCGGCGGTCACTCTTTTGTCGTAACCGATCTTTCCTACCTGGTGTACACCCGACTGGTCAGCCAATTTTTCAATTTGTGCGGTGATTTCCGGATTGATATCCCACTTATTGATACAAACAACCGTTGGTATCTTCATAAAACCGGTTAATTTTACAACGCGTTCGAGGTCATGCATCCCCGAACGGGTCGGTTCAGTGACCACGAGGACTAAATCAGCGCCAGTGACCGACGCGATTACCGGACAACCGATCCCCGGCGACCCGTCGACGATTAATAAATCGCGGCCGTTGCTTTCGGCCAATTCGCGGGCAACGGTCCGCACGCGAGTGACCAGTTTGCCCGAGTTCTCTCCACCGACATTTAATCGGGCATGAACCATCGGCCCACACCTGGTATCCGAAATAAATAATTCTCCGTCAACGACCTCTCTAAACTTGATCGCTTTGTCTTCACAGAAATGCGCGCAGACTCCGCACCCTTCGCACGCAAGGGGATCGATGAGAAACGTTTCCGGTACCAGATAATTCGGTGGACCATCTCGTAATACCGCATTAAAGCGACAGACCTCTTCGCATTTACCACAGCCGGTGCAGGCCGCGGAAATAATTTTAGCTTTCTTGCCCCCTTTGAACTCCTCTTCCTGCCGAATCTTTGGTTCCAACACCAAGTGTAAATCGGCGGCGTCGACATCGCAGTCAGCCAACACCGCGTTTTTACTGAGGGCGGCGAATGAGGCCACAATGCTGGTTTTACCCGTCCCGCCTTTGCCGCTGATGACTACCAATTCTTTCATTTATTCACCGCAATTGTTTTTCTCTGGGCCGGGTAATGGTCTTGAATAATTGGACAAACTTCCCGGTCAACTCGGGTGATGCGGTCACTGCCGCAATTCCCCGCGAATATGCTTCCGCAATCCGCCGGTCGTCGGGGATTTCGAGCAATACCTCAATGTTTTCCATCGCACAGTATCGCTTGACCTCATCATTGCCGATATCCGCCCGGTTGATCACTACCCCAAACGGCAATTGCAGGATGTCCAGCATACCAATGGCGAGCTTAAGATCGTTGAACCCGAACGGAGTCGGTTCCGTAATCAGCAGCACGTAATCGGTATCCTTGACCGCTTCGATGACCGGGCAGGATGTTCCCGGCGGGGCATCGATTATGTTGATACCCTGCCGGTCAAGGTGGTTCTTGACTTCACAGATCAAGGGTGGGGATTGGACCTCACCGATACGCAGTCGGCCGGCGACATACCTGACATTCTTCGCCGAACCGATTTCCACATACCCGACTTCACGTCCGATCTCGGTGATTGCGCCGGTCGGGCAAACCAATTTACATCCACCGCAGCTATGACATAAATCTGAATAGACCAGCGTTGTTTCCGGCAATGACGCGATCGCGCCGAACTGGCAGATTTCAGCGCACTCACCACAGAATGTACATAATTCCTGCTCGACCTGCGGTACCGGCACAGTCACCACTTTTTTCTGCTCGACCTGCGGGTTGAGGAAGATATGACCATTTGGTTCTTCAACGTCGCAGTCAGCATATGTCACCACTTTTCCCTGCCCGGCCAGAGCCAGGGCCAGACTGACTGCTATCGTCGTCTTTCCCGTCCCACCTTTTCCGCTGGCCACTGCGAGTTTCATGATTGCCCGTTTCTTTCAGCAACGGTCGGATTAAAAGGGAACCGGGGTCTATTCGGAGTCGGCTGAATAGCCATCTTCTGCAGAGTCTTACCGACGGGGCAACGTATGGCGGAGGCCTTCACTGAACCCCGCCGGGTTGACTGTTTGCAGTGTATTTCAGATGAATTCAACAACTTTAATCCTCCACATATTCGGTGACCCCGGTTCCGTCGTTTTCCTACCGTCCGGTAAAGTCGCCTTTCGCGCTTTACTGAATGCCGTTATAAGGCCTGATGATACCCCTGCTTACATCTTTCGGGTCATTTGCGTACCGCAATCCGGACATTTGACCTGGATGCAGGGAGTGCCGCGTCCGTGAGGAAGTGTTTTTCCACATTGGGGGCAAACGCATTCCCCGCCCGCTCCTGCGCCAAATCCTCCCCGCCGGCCACGGCCGGTACCCTGCCCCATCCCACGACCGCGACCAGCCCCCGGACCCTGTCCGGCTGGGCCTGTACCATCTCCTCTGGGCATTTTAAACCTCCTGCATTATTCTTTTTCCTGCAACCAGGGTGATTACTTTATTGGGACACTGTTGCGCATACCAGCCACCGGCAATATGTTTCTCCCCGACCTCAGGATAGCCGTCTTTGATGTCATTGCGCCGACCGAGCAGATATCGGCGCACATCGTGAGCTATCACTCATCACGAACATATCTGTCTCACGCCCGCAACACTTGCCTACTTCTCCTCCGTCGCCGGGGAAGATTCCAATTCCCGCATGCGTTGTTTAATGTCTGCCAGCGCGTCTTCAAAGTATTTCGCCTGGCTTTTCAACATTTGCAACTAATCAGGCATGACCGGCGCCCTGTGAGTATGCCTGTAGGGTCTTGCCGTCTCCATGGCCCAGTTGTCATATCCCCACCCAGGTACCCCGGCGGTATAGCGCCGGTGGCGATAACCGCGTCCACCACCGAAACCACGGCCGAACCTGCCTCCAACGGGATTTATGTAACCCGGCGTGGAGTAGCCGGCACAGTGCCCGGCCCCGCGGCCGGTCATCGGTCCGGCGCCGTACGGTCCAGTTCTGTCTCCTCTTGGCATGATATATCTCCTTTCTTCATTAATCCTGATCTTCATCCAGTTTTGGGATTTGCCCCTTTGTCTTGGTTCCAATTATTTCGACGCGTCCCGCCGGATTGATCGCCTGCCGACGATCGGTTTTCGGCCGGGTGAAATATGCGTAGGCGCGTTGGGCCAGGGCTTTGACCGTGCTGTCAGGTTTACGGAGATCTTGAACGACGTATCCGGCCAGGGGAATAAATAACGAAGCCAATCCAGCCCGCCGGCCACCCTTGCCGGAGAAAGCCCGGCGGAATCGAAAACGTCTGCCTCCGCCCGGTCCTCTGGTTTGCTGCGCATCTCCCATAACTGGCTCACACCCTTTCGACTGGTTTTGCCGCGATCTTCAGATTCGAGTAGTGCACCACCGCAGCTCCGACATCGCAGCCGAGGCGTGCGGCGACCACCGGGCATTTGGCCTGGAGCAAAAAGAAAATCGGGCGATGGGTATCGTCCAGGGTTTCATAATTCCCCTGGCCTTTGGCAATAATCAAATCAGCATCAAAAAATCTTTTCCGAAAAGCAGACGGGGCATCTTCCAGGATCGTGCCCGGGGCGTCGCTCCCATTATCAATAACCCGGACTATTTTTGTCAGGCCGGTGATCTCGGCGTCTTCAAGCGTGGCATCATTCAGGATCGGGGCGGCCTTTACCACCACCGTGATTTTCTCCGGTCCTATTTGTTCTATTAGAACCCGGTCGAAGACTATTTCACCGGCATTATCGGCCAGGTAAAGAATCTGCTCGGCTTTCGCCGCCGCTCGACGAAGAGTCTGGATCGCATCTCGATCAATAGTCTTGTCTGCCGTTTCTCGGATGGAGTCAATGATATGTTTATCGCTTAAATCCGGTTGGGGGCCAACATCGATAATGTTCCCGGCAATTGCCAGCCGCACAGCCGTAGCAAATGGATCAGCCGCGTTTTTGACCCAATGTTGCAGGGTAGGGGATAACTTCATCGTCAGATCATTAAAATGCTTTTTGACGGAAAGGTAAGGGTCGGCCTGGTCGCAAATGCCCCTGATCAACCGATGGATTTTTTGTGCCATGGCCGGGGGCGATACACGAAAGTCCATCTCGCCCACCAATTGCAGGATCTGGCGCATTGCTTGTTCACGCCGGGCAGAGTCGTCGGTACACAAGCAGATTGTGTCCCATGACTGCCGGACAAAACAGGGCAAACATTCAACAACAGTATTCATAATTTACACCCAGTGTCCCTCAACGTCCGCTTTATCGGTGGCCTGCAATTTTTTTGCCTGAAATTCGCCGACGGCCTCTTTAACTGTACCGGATATACCGGTGAAGATTTTGATCCTGGCCGCCTGGAGGGTGGCAAATGCTTTTGGGCCGACATGACCGGTAATGACCGCTTCCACTCCCAAACGGGCGACATTTTGCGCGGCCTGAATCCCCGCGCCCTGGGCCGCATTCAGATTTTGCTCGTTGCTGCCGGCCGTATACTCGCCTGTTTCGGTATCACAGACAACAAACCAGCGCGCCCGGCCAAAACGTGGATCAACGGGACTATCCATATTATCCTGTTGGGCGGTAATCGCGATTTTCATGAAAGAATCTCCCCATCTTGATTTATTTCTTTTCTTTTTCGTCCCTGTCTGTGGCCCGGCCCCATTCGTTGCCGACAACCTTGTCCGTAACCACGGCCTTGCCCTCGTCTGCATCTGCCATATCCCGGCATCATGAATTTTGGATGGCTTAGGCGATTATTACGGTAGGCCTCCAATATTTGCTCGGCCGGCCCGGTGATCCACGGGATTACGGTGATACCTTGTGCGGCAATAAGGGTCAACAACGGTTGGGAAATGCCACCGCAGATCAACACATTTACGCCCAAATCCGCGAGATGCCTGGCTCGTTGGGGGATGAACTCATCACCTAAAGATTCCTCGATCCGCGAGACCTCACAAGTGCCATCATACTCGACGGCCAACACGCGTGCCGCGGCATCCATTACCGGTGATATTCGCCCCTGCCAGATAGGTATCGCAATTTTCATTTCTCCCACCTCTTTTGCTTTTGAAAGCAAGGGGTGTGCCGCATTTTGCGACATCATGTCACTACGCCGTAATCCGCTAATAAATAGGGGGTTACGATGACATATATGATATCGAAGGAATCTGATAGTGGGCAAGTGGGTCGCATTATGCGACCCATTAAGTTGGTCGAGGGTTGCGCTATGCTACTATACCCCGCCCGACATCCGACCATCTTGTGGCGGCAATTCGATTACCAATCTCTTGATTTTGCGGAAGAGGGTGCTTTTGTGAATACCTAATTCCCGAGCCGCCGCCAGTCGGTTCCAGTTATTGCGTTTTAAGGCATCGACGATGAAAATTCGTTCCATCTGTTCGAGCGATGTGACCGAGGCCGCCGTTTCGGTAATTGTTCCGCCTGCTTTGGCAAACATATCCGGTAGATGGCGTAATTCGATCACCCCGCCGGGGCAAAGTACGAAGGCATGTTCAATAATGTTTTCCAGTTCCCGGATGTTACCGGGAAAATCATGCGCCGCCAACACAGCCATGACTTGTTGAGAGACACCGCTGATATTTTTGCTCATCAGTCGATTGAATCGCGAGACAAAGTTCTCCACTAAAAGCGGAATATCTTCCTTGCGTTCGCGAAGCGGGGGAAGATACAAGCGGACGACATTGATCCGATAATACAAATCACTGCGGAATTTGCCGTCCTTCACCAATTGACTAAGGTCTTTGTTGGTGGCTGTTACCACCCGGACGTCGGCGGTAATTGTTTCAGTCGCGCCGAGCGGTTCGTAGGTCCGGTCCTGCAAGACTCGTAACAAGCGCACTTGCATCGCCGGGGAGATATCGCCGATTTCATCCAAGAATATCGTTCCCCCTTCGGCAAGGGCCAGGCGGCCGGGTTTGTCTTTTTTGGCATCGGTGAACGCGCCCGCGCGGTAGCCGAACAATTCCGATTCCAAAAGCGTATCGGGTAGCGCACCGCAGTTGACCACAATAAACGGCTTGGACTTGCGAGGGCTATAATCGTGCACCGCGCGCGCAAAAAGTTCCTTACCGGTCCCGCTCTCTCCCTCGATTAGGACCGTGCTCGGCGAGGTGGCAATCCCGGGGAGAATATTGAAAAGTTCCTGCATTTTGTGATTGCGACTGATGATATCAGCGAAGGAGAAATGTCCCTTCAGCTCTTTGCGCAATTGTTTGATTACCGAAAGATCACGGAAAGTTTCCACTCCACCGATAACCACGCCGTTTTCATCCTGCAATAAGGCGGTAGAGATACTTACCGGTACCCGCTGTCCTTCAGCATTGAGAATATAAATTTCACGATTGATCAGCGACTTTCCTGTTTGCAGAGTTTGATTCAGCGCGCACTCTGTCTCGCAGATGCTGGCCCGAAAAACATCGCAACACCGTCGGCCGATGGCGTCCTCACGGCTGATGCCGGTCATTTTTTCAGCGGCCTTGTTGAACATGGTAATCTTCCACTCACGATCGACGGTGAATACACCATCGGCAATTGAGTCTAAGATAATGTCGCGGGCGGCCTTGGGCATTGTCATTGTCTCCTCAGAGCAATCTATGACCAAACCTCTACGTGTCAACTGGAGTTATGATTGTCTCCGGTTGATAGCGTTGTTGCCTGCCGAGGGGTGAATCGACCGACTTCGGTTAATACATTTGATGACTTTTATCGGCTTGCTCTGGAAGATGATCAACTATGTCAAAAGCGAAATGGGGCATCCAGTGTAAACTGCGGGCAGGGGAGTATGCCGAGCAACGAAGTAATGTCGGCAAAACCAGTTGTCATTTTAGGATTTCGCGGCAGACATTCTATAACGAGAGATTCCGGTATGAAAAGACGATGGATCGGTCTGATCAACCGCAAGCTCTGCCCGGAGAATCCGCGCCTCGGTGAAAACAGGTCACAGACACTAAATCCTTAACCAACGAATACCGGATCTCTTGCGGAGAGAAAATCTTCCGCGTGGATCTGGTCATCAGTCTTCCCGAACGGGGATATCATTCCAGAATGGCATGGCCGATATCCGGCTGATTAAACAAGGCAGACCACCTGCCGCACCCAGTCCCGGGCGTACACGCCGGCTTGCAGCAAGCTTTCCGACATCCGTCAAGTTGCCTGAACGATAGGAGTTTAGGCGCAAACCGTGTTTTTGTCGCGGCAAATCGAGGTCATCACGAATCTCTAAGAGAGATATATTACCTTGAACGCACGATGCTATGCAGGAGTTGAGAGAATACTTTCATTACTATACTATTGTCCAACTGATCGACGAGTGGATTGGCAGGTTATTTTACCCGAAGAATGGGCCGGATGATAATCGTATTGCCTTATCAAGCGGCCGAGCATACGATTAGTGAGGATGGACTTAGAAGATCTAAATATCGACTCGACTCCGGAAGGTAAGTCCGGACCGCCCATGCTACGGGGGTCAAGACAGAAGTGGATGGGAGTTTTCTTCGCCATCGCGTTGGTGGTGATCACTTATTTCATGGCGCATTCCATTTGGACGGAATGGTCAGAAATTCGTTCCTACCAATGGCAGATCCATCTCGGCTGGCTGATCCTCGCCGCCGCCATCCTTTGGTCGGTGTCGATCATCCTTGTTTTGCTCTGGCGATATCTGATCACACAAATATCAGATTGCAGATTAGGATTTGTTTCGTTGTTCCGAATTGCCGCCCTGGCGAATCTGGGGAAATACCTTCCCGGTAAAATCTGGTCTGTACTGGGGATGATTTATCTGCTTCGCCAGGAAGGGCTTTCCAGTTCGGTTGCGATCGTATCGGCTTCGCTCCATCAGGTTTTTACTCTCCTTTCGGGGATCATTTTTATTCTGGTAATACTGGGGACAGAGGTACTCCATGACACACTTGTCTTTCCGTTCATCATTGTGGGGGGGATTGGCGCGATCGTCTTGTACCCACCCCTATTCCGGAGAGGTCTGAATATGCTCATGCGATTTTTGGGGCGTGAGCCGCTGGTGGTTAATCTCACCATGTTTCAGAACCTCTTCCTGCTCTCGATCTATATTGTCCCCTGGGTTCTTTACGGCAGCTCGTTTTGGTGTCTGCTGAAAGGGATCGGGATCTCCGGTGGAGAATTCCTGGAGACCGGTGCCAAATTCAGCGCGGCGTATCTCCTGGGCTTCCTGGCTATCTTTGCGCCCGGCGGCATTGGGGTTCGTGAAGGAACTCTTATGTTTTTATTCAGCGCGACCATGCCGCCGGGGATCGCGGCAATCATCGCGGTTGTTGCGCGATTATGGATGACCCTTATAGAAGTGACCCAGATTCTTCCTTTCCTGAAAAGTCTCAAAAAACTCGTGCGATAAACCCGGCCGCCGACGGTAGATTCCGGTAACATCAGAACAACCTGTTTTATCCAAGGCAGTGTCCGACCCAATTAGTCTTTTTTGAATGCTTTTTGTTTTCGATTACTTTGTGAAAGGACACCCCTCGTCATTTTTTTAAGATGATGGATTATCGTACGGCCAACCGATCAAAGGACTGCAGGATCAGAACACGAGAGAGTTGATGCAACCTTGTATGCTGTATCCAGTTGGTGTAAAACCTATTCCACCCGATCATCAACCGTTCTTCAGGATTCTCAACACAAGATCATCCGGCAGGCCACGCCGGGCACGAATTGATCACGCTGTCCGGTAGCGCAAAACGATCGAAGCGGGGATAATAGTAAATTTCGGTCGAATCAGGTGTTTGCCTGTGGGCGACCGTACTGTAACGCAGTCAAATCAAATCCCGGACTTCTTCCCGGACGGGAAGGTATTTTAAGGACCATCCCGGTCAACCGCGTTGTTCTTCTCGTTTTTTTAACCGTTCGGCGATGACTTCCTCTTCAAGTCTCTTCGGAAGCGGGTGATAATTTAAAAATTCCATCGAATAACTTGCCCGACCGCTGGAAAGCGTGCGAATCGTCGAGGCGTAACCGAACATTTCTTTGAGCGGGACGGTCCCGTTTATCTTCTGCGCACCCTTACGAAAACGTCGCTGGCTTTCAATTTTCCCGCGACGGCGATGAATATCGGCAATGATGTCCCCCAGGTATTCATCCGGCGTGTTGACCTCGATTTTCATCATCGGCTCCAACAACTGCGGTTTGGCCTTGTGGATGATCTCTTTTAACGCCTGGGTCGTACAGATGCGAAAGGTCATTTCACTGGAATCGACTTCATGGTGCGAGCCGTCAGTCAGGACGAATTTCAGATCGACCATCGGGAATCCGGCCACCAGTCCCTTTTCTGCCGCGCTGCGGAATCCCTTCTCCACCCCGGGAATGTATTCCTTGGGGATGCGCCCGCCGGTGACGTGGCTGACAAATTCGATGCCCTCACCCGGATTTGGCTCAATGCGGAATTCGATATGGGCAAATTGTCCTTTACCGCCGGTTTGTTTTTTGTACTTGTAATTGTGGCGGCATTCGGCAGTGATTGTCTCGCGAAACGCCACGGCAGGTTCGCCGACTTTGATGGCGACTTTATGTTCGGTCTTCAGCCGATCGATGATTACGTCCAGGTGCAGCTCACCCATTCCCGAGATAATTGTCTCTTCGGTTTCCTCGTCGAAATTGACCGTGAAAGACGGGTCCTCCAAGGCGATTTTCCTTAAGGCCGTGCCTAATTTATCCCGGTTTTTCTTGTCTTCAGATTCGATACGCAAGTCAAGCACCGTTTCGGGATAATAGATTCTTTCCAGCATGATCGGCGCTTCCTCGGCGCACAGCGTATCGCCGGTAACCGTTGATTTCAGGCCGATCAATGCCGCAATATCACCGGCCTTGATCTCGTTCATATCCTGGCGGTCGCCGGCCCGAATGCGCATGATCCGACTAATCCGCTCGCGCTTGCAACGGGTGGAGTTGAAAACATAGGTGCCGGCCTTCAATTCGCCGGAATACACCCGGACAAATGTCTGCTGGCCGACAAACGCATCGTTGATGATTTTAAAAGCCAGTGCGGAAAACGGCCCGCGTGTCGATGGACGGCGGGTAATTGTCCTTGCGGCATCTTCAATGTCAATACCACGCACCATGCCCCGGTCGATCGGCGAGGGCAGGTAATTCACCACGGCATCCAGCAGCAACTGGATTCCCCTGTTCTTGAAAGCCGAACCGCAAAATACCGGGGTAATACAAATCCCCAGGACAGCGGTGCGCGCCGCCCGGATGATATCCTCGATGGTGATTTCTTCTTCCTCAAGATATTTTTCCATAAGCGTATCATCGTAATCAGCCAGGGTCGCCACCATACTATTATGGGCTTCCCGCGCTTTCGGCAGCAATTCAGCGGGGATATCTTTTTCCACGCGTTGCAGTCCATCGTAGTATGTCGCTTTCATGGTCACCAGATCGATAATGCCCTCGAAATTGTCTTCCTCACCGATCGGCAGTTGAAACGGCACGGCATGGGCTCCCAGCATCTCATTCATCGCCTCGACCGTTTGGAACATATTGGCCCCGCTGCGATCGAGCTTGTTGACGAAGGCGATGCGCGGCACCTTGTACCGGTCGGCCTGATGCCACACAGTTTCACTTTGCGGCTCTACGCCGCCAACCGCGCAGAAAACCATGATGATGCCGTCGAGTACTCGCAGGGACCGTTCCACTTCGAGGGTAAAATCGATATGCCCGGGGGTATCGATGATGTTGACCTGATGGCCGTTCCAATCGGTGGTGATCGCCGCCGAGGAGATGGTGATCCCGCGCTCTTGTTCCTGTTTCATAAAATCCATCACGGCCTGACCGTTATGGACTTCACCCAACTTATGAATCATGCCGGTAAAAAACAAAATACGCTCGGTGGTCGTCGTCTTGCCGGCGTCGATATGGGCGACAATGCCGATATTCCTAATCTTGTGGATGTTTGCCTGGTCCATTGGTCATTCCTCATAAGGCCCCGATATACAAACAATTGAACTAAGAAACGGGGAAGAAAATGGTTGTTGCACGCCCCACCGTTATAATCTACAGCGAGCTATACGGGGGATTTACGCTTCAGTGTTGGCAATCTGTGACAGAAGGAGAATAAATCTTTCCGTCGGCCGTCTGATTGTCACCGGGCCGGGACGATATATTCACCGATAACTCGTTAATTAATTATGGGTTACTGAGAATCATCAGGAGGTCGTTACTCTGGACAATACCGCCGGTAAGCACCACCGTAAAGATGCCCTCTTTAGGCATGACACAATCGCCCGTCTGGTCATAGATCGCACATCGTTTGTGACATTCCTTCCCAATCTGAGTCACTTCCAGTTGAACGGTCCCCATCGATATTCGATCGCCGACGGCGATGTTGGTCAGGTCGACTCCGATTGTCGTGATATTTTCGGCAAACGCACCCGGTTGCACTGCCAGCCCTTTTTTGCGGATTTTTTCAATACTCTCATCAGCCAGCAGACTTACCTGCCGCCGCCTTGCGCCGGCATGGGCATCGCCTTTGATTCCCCAATCGGCAACAATTTCAACAGAAGGCACGTTTTTCTTGGGCATCCCCTTTCTTTCGCTCACCGAAAGAGCAAGGACCCGGCCCTCCTGTGTCGACTTGTCCATCATACTTTCCAATTCAGGAGTTCTACTTCGACGATCGTATTTTTCCCCAGAGATGTCTTGTGCCGGGGGAATTCAATCAGGCAATTGGCGTGCGCCAAACCTCCGAGCATGTGAGAATCCTGTCCGGTCGTGGGCGCAACCACAAATTTCCCCCGGCGGGTCGAGAGAACACCCCGAACCCATTCCAGCCGACTCGTGTTTTTCCGCAATTTCTTTTGCAGGGTGGCCGTCAGCTTGATCGGTTTTTCGTCTAAAGTGCCCATCATCTGCGATAAAGCCGGTTTGACAAATTTGTGGAATGTCACCAAAGCGGATACCGGGTTTCCCGGAAGTCCGAAAACAAGCTTCCGGGTTTTTTTTGTGCGGCCCTTGCTGCGGCTGCGGCCAAAATAGGTTGGCTTCCCGGGTTTGATCGCCACGCGCCAGAAGATTGTCTCGACGCCCAGATCTTCAAAGATGTCTTTCACAAAATCGCGGTCTCCCACTGAAACACCGCCGAGAGCGATGACGACATCGGCTGAACCGAGGGCGCGAGCCAGGGCATCTTTCAGCGCGGGTTTGTCGTCTTTGAGACGCAGGATCGCCGATGCTTTCAGCCCCATCTCGTGCAAGGCCGCGCCCACCGCAACAGAATTCGCATCATAAATTTGGCCCTGACGCAGACGTTTCCCCGGCGCGATCAACTCATTTCCCGTGACTACCAGGGTGATCCGGGGTTTTCGATGAACGAAAACTGAAGCGTGTCCATCTGTCGCCAACAAACCGATAACCGGCGGAGTGATCTTCATCCCGGCAGAAAGGATCTCGGCGCCCCGCTTAAATTCTCCTCCCCGGCGGCGAATATTCTCACCCGGACCGACTGGTTTTTGTACAGCTACCCGGCCACCCGACTCGCGGCAGTTTTCTTTGATGACCACTGCGTCGGCTCCCTGGGGTACGCCGGCCCCGGTCATAATCCTGACCGCTGTCTCGGACCTCACCGGGGGCCGGGCCGGATCACCGGCGTAAATTGTCCCGATCAAATTCAGCCATACCGGTTTACGCGCAGTTGCCGAGGCCAGATCGGCATGACAAACCGCATAACCATCCATGGCGGACCGATCGAATGTCGGCATGTCGGCTCGAGCGGAGATTTTCTGGCCCAGTGTGTATCCCGCCGCTTCTTCGATTTTCACGCGTTTGCGCGGCAGTGTGTCGACGTTGGCCCGTAGTTTGTTTAAGGCCTGCTGATAATCGATCATGGTGAATCCCGGCGGCTGTCGGCAGGATGTTCACCACCGGCCAGCATCTTGACCGCGTGCAGTAAGCCCGGTAAAAGCGCATCGAGTGACTCGGCTACTCCGCGACGAGAACCGGGGAGGTTAATGATAAGTGTCCGTCCCCGAATACCCGCCCGGCCTCGGGAGAGCATCGAATATGGTGTCCGTTCCTGACCATGCGCCCGTAGGGCTTCGGGGATTCCGGGCACCGGCCGCTCGATTATTTTGTCCATGATTTCCGGCGTGTTGTCCCGAGGTCCCAGTCCGGTCCCGCCGGTTGTGATGACCAGGTCGAGATTTCGCTCATCGGCGAGGGTTGACAATTCGCTGGTGATTGTCTCCGGATCATCCGGTATGATTTTGTATTCGGCAACCCGGAGGCCTGCTGCTTGCAGCCGTTCGACGATCATCCGGCCGGATTGATCGCTTTTCTCCCCGGCGGAAATCGAATCGGACATGACCAGCACCGCGGCGGTCGCTGGGGATTCAGCGGCATTTATAAAACTGGATTTTCCGCCCTCTTTGTTTAACAGGCGGATGTTGGCGATCTCCAGCGATTCGTCCAGCGCTTTGGCCATGTCATAGATTGTCAGAGCCGCGACGGAGGCGGCGGTCAGGGCTTCCATTTCCACGCCGGTCTTATACACGGCTTTCACCGTTACCCGGATATCGATCTCCTGCTCACCGAGTTCAAATTCCACATTAACCGCCTCAACCGGCATAGGATGAGCGTACGGAATGATGCGGCAGGTCTCTTTTGCGGCCTGAATTGCGGCGACTTTCGCGACCTGTAACGGGTCGCCTTTGGGAATTGTCCCTTCTTTGATCCGCCGGATTGTCGCAGGATCGAGTCGGACAGTTGCCGCGGCGGTGGCGGTGCGCAGCGTGGTGGTTTTTTTGGAAATATCCCGCATATCCTATCCACCGGTCTTAATCATCGTCTGTTTTTCGAGAGTGGTGAGCATTTCCAGCGGCGGGTGTCCCTCCCGCTTTTGTTCTACGACACCGCGGATAATATCGACCAACTCGGCGTCGGTTGCGCCGGCGCGCATCCTGTCCCGGAGACCGGCTTCCGCCGGATAAAATAAGCATGACTTAATCGAACCCTCAGCGGTCAAGCGCAGCCGATTGCACTTGGCGCAGAAATGATCGGACATTGGGCTGATAAACCCGATCGAACCGGCAAAGCCGGGTATGCGGAATTCCCGGGCCACCGACGCCTCTTTCTCCCCCACGGGAATCGCGGTCAGTCGATATTTTGCGGTAATCATGCGGTGAACCGCCGAACATGGCATGAACCGGCCCTGTTGTTGCGGACCGTTCACAAACGGCATATACTCGATAAAACGCACATTGATCGGTTTGCGGCGCGCGAGTTCAACAAACGCGGGTATTTCGTCATCATTGACCCCGTTCATCACGACCACATTTACTTTCAGCGGAACAAATCCGGCGGCGAGGGCCGCTGCAATTCCATTCCGGACTCGGCGGTAATCATCGCGGAGGGTGATTTCGGCAAACTTTCCCGGACGCAAAGTGTCCAGACTCACGTTAAGTTGAGACAACCCGGCGGTCTTCAACGGCAACACATGGTTTTCCAGCAAGACGCCGTTGGTGGTCAGACCGATCGTGGAAATCCCCCGGATACCGGACAGATCGGCGACAAGCTTGTCGATGTCTTTTCGCACCAGCGGCTCGCCACCGGTCAGGCGGACTTTAGTCACTCCCAGCGCGGAAAAAATCCGGACCAGGCGAATAATCTCGGCGAACGTCAGAATTTGCTCATGGGCCGTGGGTGTAATGCCCTCCGGAGGCAGGCAATAATTGCAGCGCAGGTTACAGCGATCGGTCACCGAGACACGCAAATAGGTATGGAGTCTCCCATACGTATCGACCAGGGGCGATACTTGCTCCCGGTGGCACAGTTCCCGGGGAACCGACGCGGGATCGGGTGAGTGCGACGACAGCGTCGTTGTTGGGCTGGACATTTACGTCTCTGATCTCAATTGTCACCTCAATACGCACGAACGTTTCGCGTTAGCTCAATATATACATGTTCATTGACGTCGGTCAATTATCTGTTCAAAAAACAAGGCGTACATAATGCGAAGTGGACCGGGTTACGGGTATTGCCGCACGCAAAACGGCGGATAGACGGGGACATCGGACATCATGAGTTACAAAAAAAAAGAGACTCCTTGTGTTCAGACAACACAAGGAGTCTTTTCGTATCTGTCAGAATCAGCTTGCCGGTGACTTCCGCCCGTTGAAAGTGACATACAAAGCCGGTAAGACAATCAGCGTCAACAGCGTCGAGGTCATGATTCCACCGACGACCACCGTCGCCAGCGGCCGCTGGACTTCCGACCCCATGCCGTGCGAGAAAAGCAGCGGCACCAAGCCGAGCACAGTGGTCAGCGCGGTCATCAGCACCGGCCGCAGCCGCTGAGAACAGGCCTGGATAATCGCTTCGGTGGCCGCGGATCCTTTTTGTCGAAGTTGGTGGATATACGTGATGAGCACCAGGCCGTTTTGCACCGCGATGCCGAAAAGCGCAATAAACCCGACTGATGCAGGAACCGACAAATATGCCCCGGTCAAGTATAGTCCCAAGATCCCGCCGGTCAACGCCAGCGGCACATTGACAAAAATTAAAATGGCGTTGGTCGCGGAATTAAGCGACAAATACAACAGCAGGAAAATCAATCCCAGCGTAATCGGGACAATTATCGCCAGGCGCTTCATCGCCCGTTGCTGGTTTTCAAACTGGCCGCCGTATTCGAGATAATACCCGGGTGGCAGGTCAATGTTTTTTCGTACCCGGTTTTGAATGTCGCTGACCACCCCGCCCAGGTCGCGCCCGCGTACATTGGCGGAGATCACCCAGCGACGCTGATTCTTCTCACGATTAATCTGGATCGGACCGACAAGTTTCTTGACCTCCGCCAACTGCGACAGCGGCAGGAACGTGCCTTCGGCGGTATGGATGAGCAGGTTTTTTATCGCTTCGGGATCGTCGCGGTAATGTTCGTCAAACCGCACGTGAATACCGAAGCGGCGTGTATTCAGGAAGATCTGATCAATAACTTCACCGCCGATCGCCAATTCGACAATCTCCAGGATGTCGGAAACATCGACGCCGTACCGGGCGCAGGCATCACGGTCGGCGATGATTTGCACTTGCGGTTGACCGAAACTCTGTTCGGTCGCCAAATCGACCAGACCGGGCACGTCCTCAATAACAGACTTGATCTCCTCCGCCGTGGAACGCAAGACCGCAAGATCCTCGCCATAGAGTTTTATCGCCAGCTGGGTCCTTACACCCGAAAGTAGTTCGTCGAACAAATTCTGAATCGGCTGTGTAAAATTAAGCTGGATCCCCGGATAAACCGCGAGTCTCTCGTTGAGCGCTTCGACCAGCTCCTCTTTGTTTCGGTAATTTTGCCATGTTTCCTGTGGTTTGAGCGTCAACTGGATATTCGCAAAATTCACGGGGTGTGGATGACTGCCGGCCTCCGGTCGGCCGACTTTCGCCACGGTTTGTTCAACCTCGGGGAATTCCTTGATCGTTCGCTCGAGTTTCATAATCGTTTCTGTGGCCTTGTCCAGGGAGATCGACGGGGCCATAGTCACGTTGATCTGGACAACTCCTTCTTCGAGTGTCGGGATAAATTCCGTCCCCAGAAAGGGAATCAGGGCCAATGATCCGGCAAAAACCGCGAATGTCGCGGCCAGGACAATCACGCGGAATCGAAGCACCCAGCGAAGCAGGCCGGTATACCCACGCTTGAGCGCGTTAAGAACGACCGGTTCTTTTTGCGGCCGCTGCTTCAGCAGGATCGACGAGAGAACCGGTGAAAAAAGTAAAGCCGCCAACAAGGAACCCAGTAACGCAAAAGAGATGGTAAGGGCCATCGGTGAAAACATTTTGCCCTCGACACCTTCGAGTGTAAAGAGGGGGACAAAGACCAGAATAATAATCGATACCGAGAAGGTGATCGGGCGCGCCACCTCGCGGCAAGCGGCGGCGATTACCTCGGCCTTGCTTTTTTTGTTGCCGTTGTCGATGGCCAGATGCCGGTTGATATTTTCGACAACGACAATCGAGGCGTCCCCCAGCATCCCGATGGCGATAGCGATCCCGCCCAACGACATTAAATTGGCGGACATCCCCGCCACCCCCATGAAGATAGCGGCCACTAAAGCGCAGACCGGGAGAGCCAGGGCGACAATAAACGCACTGCGAATATTCCCCAGAAACAACGCCAGCAGCAATATGACCAGAATGGCACCCTGCCACAGGGCGGTGGTCACGGTATTTACCGCACTTTCGACCAGTGTGCTCTGGTTGTAATAGGGTAACAGCGTCACGCCCGGGGGCAGGGATGCCTGTACCTCCGGGAATTTCGTCATCAAGCGCTCGATGACTTCGGAGGTGTTTTCGCCATAGAGTTTCATGACGATCCCGGCAACCACTTCTTCGGTGCCATTGCGGGTCACCACCCCGCGCCGAAGTTCCTGGCCAAAAACCACGTCGGCGACATCTCCCAGCCAGACCGGAGTGCCGTCGACGACCTTTATTTGCAGTTTTTTCAGATCATCAAGCGTTTCGATCAAGCCGATCCCGCGGACAAGGTATTCCTCGGACCCGAGCACAAGGAATTGCCCGCCGGCATTGCGGTTGTTCTTCGTTACCGCCTCAACCACGTCCTCGAGGCGCAAGCCATATTTATTCAAAGCGTATGGGTCGATTTTGAGTTGGTACTGAAGAACATGTCCGCCCATCGAGAGGATCTTGGTGACGCCGCGAATCGCCTGCAGTTGGTATTTGACTACCCAGTCATTGATTTCCCTCAGGTAGGTATCGAGGTCTTTCCCGTCGGTTTCCACCGTGCTGTCGGCGGTGAGATAGTACATGTAGACCTCACCCAAACCGGTCGAGATCGGCCCCAGACCGGGCGGGTCGTGCATCTCGGGCAATTCGGCGGCGGCCGCCGCCAGACGCTCGGCGACAATTTGCCGGGCAAAGTAAATATCCACATCGTCATTGAAATAGACATAGACCACCGCCATCCCGAACGCCGAGGTGGATTTGATCAACTTTACGCCCGGCAGCCCGTTCATCGATGATTCAATCGGGAACGTGATCAGGCGTTCGATCTCCTCGGGAGCCATTCCATGCGACTCGGCGAAAACAGGTACCATCACCGGCGAAATGTCCGGGAACGCATCGGTGGGCAGGTTCCGATATTGGGTGATTCCGAGAACGACGATGCCGAGCAGCAGCACAATGATCAACAGTCGGTTTTTGATTGCGTATTTAACAAATCGTTCCATGGGGTCTCCCTGGTCAATGTCCGTGCCCGGCGTGGCCGCTGAGGGAACTGGTCACGATTTTGGCTTTCAATTCGAAGGCCCCGGTGGCGACATAGGACATTCCCTGTTCAAGTCCGGCCAGGATGCGTGTATGTTCGGTATCACTGCCGCCGACAGCGACCGGCACCGGCTTGAAACGCCCGGGGCCATCGGTGACAAAAACGATGTGTTCATCATCAAGGACCTGGACGGCGTTTTTTTCGACGATAAGTCCGTCTTCGCCGGGATCGGTTTTCACCCGGGCCCGAACAAACGTGCCCGGACGCCAGGTGTTGCCGGTATTGGGGATAACCACGCGTGCGGTGATGCTTCGCGTTTCCACATTCATAACAGGCGTCACATAGTCAATCATCCACACGGTCTCGGCAGCCGAGCCGACGGCGCTGAGATGAACATTCAGACCGGGCTTGATTTTTTCCGCGTCCCGGGGATAAACAGCGAGATTTACCCAGACTTTCGACAAATCCGCGATAACATAGATACTGTTTTCCTCCGAGACAAACTCTCCCGGGTTGATATAGCGCTTGATAATCCACCCCGAAATCGTTGCCTTGATCTCATAAGTGCTTAAACTCTCGTTGCTTTCAATGATTGCAATGACATCGCCGGCATTAACATAATCACCGACACGGTATCGCACTTCCTTGGCGATACCGGGGAACCGGGGCGCGACATTGACCAGGCGGTCTTCATCGAAGCCGACCTCGCCCGGCAAATCGATCGAGCGACCGATGCGGCCACGGCCGACTGTCGCCAAAGTGATTCCGCCCAATTCCACCGCCGCGGGACCAAGTTCAATCACTCCCTTGCCGTCATGATCCTCGTGGCCGTCATGGTCAACGTCCTCATCATGGCCGTCGTCATCATGGTCGTCATGATCGAGGTCGGCCGCCTGATCGTGATGCTCGTCATGCGCGGCCGGTTCATCGCCGCAGTCATGGTTGTCTGTGTCCTGGGCCATCCCGATCGATCCAAGAGTCCAGATCAATGCTGCGAAAACAACAATCAGTAATTTACTCATCTCAATTTTCCTCACTCTGATCCAGTTGCAGGGCAATGCCGGTGATATTCTCCAGCTCGACTATCTGTTCATGGATTATCAGCAGTATATCGTTATGCTCGAAACGCAAATCGACAAGTGACCGGCTGGCCTCGAGCAGGCTGGCATATGCCACGCGACCGGCGTCATACGTCCGACGCAACATTTCGTATGCCGCCTCGGCCGTCGGCAAAAGGTCCGCATCCAGGATGTCGTGTTGTTGGATCAACTGCCGCAGGCGCGCACGCCCGGCCCGAATGCTTGCGGCAACTTCATGGCTTGCCCGCCGACGCTCATATTCCAGTGAGCGCAACTGTGCATCCAGTGCGGCGCTTGTTCCTTGATTTCGGTTGAACAGCGGCAAGGGCATGGACACCCCGAAAAGGAAAGAATCGAAACCATCCGCCCGCAGCCGGCGGTAACCGCCACTGAGTGTTATCCCCGGTTTTGCTTCGGCAACAGCGAGTCGCCGCTCGGCGCGGACCAGCTCAACATCCCGCCCAATTTCCACGATCAGTCGGCTGGAGTCGACCAACTGGTCAAACTCCGCTAACCGATCCAACACCTGCGAAAAATCCGGTTCCGCGGAATAGTCAACGGTTATTCCGGTGGGATCGCCGCCCCACAGCGAAACCAGGGAAAGACGGGCGGATTCCAACTCCTGCCTTGCTTCGTAAATTGCCATTTCCGCCCGTTGCAGTTCCAACCGGGCCAACAACAACTCCGACGGCAGCGCGGCCCCTTCGCTGATCCGGAAATCGATGTCATCGGTAATATCCTGGTGTAACGTTACCGACAACTCGGCCAACCGGAGTTTCATCTGTGCGTGTGCCAACACGTGGAACCGCCGTTTGACATCGAGATACAAATCGAAGGCCGAGAATCTGGCGTTGAGATCGGTTGCCGCGATATTTGTGTGGGCGGCCCGCTCTCTGGCACGGCGTTGGCCAAACAGCTCAAGCTCCTGCGTAAGCGAAACAGTCATTTCCAATTCGCGCAAACCGGGAGCATCCCCGCCGATCTCCTCGATCTCGGATTCAAGTTCGGGATTTGGCCACAGGCCGGCCTGCCGGAGTCGGCTTTGTGCGGCCTCTCGCTGTGCAGCCAGGGCGGGCAACACGGGGTTACCTGATGCCGTCAAGACAAGAGCCCGGCGCAGGGTGAGCAGAGTGTCCTTGGCTGGAACGGTCGATACGGTATCGAATGGTGCCTCCCAGCGTGTCGCGGACATCGTCGAACAGGTCCCGACACTCCGGAACAGGAGCAGCAGGACACAGGTGAGATACAATGATGCTTTCATCCAAAACTCCCCATAGACGATAGGATCATGATTCGGCACATATGTCCGCAGTGCGGGCATGCCGAGGATTATAACATTGATGGAAACCGGAGTGGGCGATCAACAACGCAGGACGAGAACAGAAAGGGAAAGACCCCTGGAGGTTATTGCGGATGGTATACCGGCGTGCCGGCCAAGTGAGTATAACGGCCGGTCGGCGTCATTGCCGAGAGCGAGAACAACAGGATAGCCGATATGCTGCCCATCGTCGAAGCCGGAAGCGTTCATCACCGACAATCGTCGGGCTCGGGTCGGCTGATTTACCCGTACATCCAAAAAGCCGTGACATTTGGGATGTTGATCGTCATGGTCATAGTCGGGAATCGAGTTGCATAGCTCCGGCAGATCATTGTCACAGGGTTGACAGGGCGGTACAATCTGGATATTGCAATTATTGTTCTTGCAAAGTATGCCGCCCAATCCACCAAGGACAAGGCCGGCTACGATAACCAGGGAAATGATAATTTGCTGTGGCTGTTTCATACTATTTAGTACCGACGGCCATCACCCGGACAGCCAGGCGATTTCGAACACAATCAACTAATAGTCAACCGGGGAGGATTCGTTCCAATTTTCTGGTATTTCCCCGGCCGAAACCGTCCCGCCGACAATAGCAGGCCGGGAAAGCGCGCTGTAAGTCATCCCTCTTCTTAGTCTTATGTAATATCTCTTGACAATTTGGGCTAAATAGGTATTCTATGTTCTAAGGAGTTTGATCGCAATGAAGATGATGCAAACCAACTTCAGCAGTTCCGCCCACGACTTTGCCCGATATTGGTGGTGGTATATCATAAATATTGATAGCGGATCCTGTGCGATCAGAATTCCATTGTAAACGCCGATAACAATAAGGAATTGCCGCCCGCTATCAGCCAGTGATAGCGGGTTTTTTTATTGCCGAAACCGAGGAGACATATGAACAAGACACTGCAATCGGAAATGATCGCGGGCCGGGAAATTCGCACGTTGAAAGTAGTCGGGCGTGAGATGCCCGCGGACTTGGAAACCCCGGTTTCGGCTTTCCTTAAGCTGCGCGACCGTGGCGCAAAAATACTGCTGGAAAGCGTCGAAAGCGGGACAATCGTCGGGCGATATTCATTTATCTGTCTGCAGCCGGACTCCCGGATCATCATCGACCAACAAAACGTGACGATCGCCAACGCCGCCGGCCAACAAGTGATCCCGCACACAAACGGCAAATCGCCGCTAACGGCAGTCAAAGATATTCTGCAACGGATGCAACTGGCAATGCCGCCGTCTCATCCGCGGTTACTTGGCGGGGCAGTCGGGTATATCAGCTATGATCTGGTTCGTTTCTTCGAACGCATCCCCGATCAACTTCCCGACCCGCAGGGCCTGCCGCTGGCGGTGTTCTACCTCGTGGACACACTGTTGGTTTTCGATCATGTGCAGCGACGGTTGCGGGTAATGTGCCTGGCCGAGGACGGCAACGAAAGCGACGCCGATGAAAAACTTGACAACATCGTCGCCGCACTGCGGATGCCGCTGCGCCTGCCCGACCCGGTTGACGGGTCGGCCGGCAAGAACGCGGTGATTTCCAATTTTACCGAAGCCGAATTCTGCAACGCTGTCTTACAGGCCAAAGAACACATCCTTGCCGGAGATATTTTTCAACTGGTTTTATCGCAACGTCTCTCCGGCGAGACCGCCGCCGATCCGTTTATGATTTACCGCGCCCTGCGGATGTTGAATCCGTCACCCTATACCTTCTTCCTCGACTTTGCTGAGCTGAAGATGATCGGCTCGTCGCCGGAAGCCTTGGTGCGGTTGGAAGATCGCGTGGCGACGGTGCGGCCGATTGCCGGGACTCGTCCCCGGAGTAAGGATGACGAGGAAGACCGCCGCTTGGGTGAAGAACTGCTCGCCGATGAAAAAGAACGGGCCGAACATGTGATGCTGGTCGACCTGGGACGCAACGACCTCGGTCGCTGTTGTAATTATGGCACGGTCAAGGTAACCGATTTTATGAAGATGGAACGCTATTCGCATGTCATGCATCTGACCTCGAATGTCACGGGTACGTTACGTGACGGGCTCGACCAGTTTGATCTTTTCCGGGCGACATTTCCCGCCTGGACGGTCTCCGGTGCGCCCAAAATCAAGGCAATGTCTCTAATCGAAAAACTGTAGAATATCAAACGCGGCCCGTATGCCGGGGCGGTCGGGTATTTCAGTCTAACCGGTGACACCGACTGGTGTATCACCATCCGGACAATCCTGATGCGTGGTAAAGAATACTCTCTGCAGGCCGGGGCCGGGATTGTCGCCGATTCTGTGCCGAAAAACGAATTCAAAGAAACACGCAACAAACTTGCGGCGTTGCAGAAAGCCATCGAGCTGGCGGAAGGTGGATTCTAATGATTTTGATGATCGATAATTACGATTCGTTCACCTACAACCTCGTCCAATACATCGGCGAGTTAGGCAAATCTCTTGAAGTGTTTCGCAATGATGAAATCACCCTCGACCAGGCGATTGCTCTGCAGCCGTCACATCTGATTATCTCCCCCGGTCCGGGAGGCCCGAACGATGCCGGCATTTCCTGTGAGCTGGTGACTCATTTCGCCGACAAGATACCGGTGTTTGGGGTTTGCCTGGGGCATCAGTGTATTGCCCAGGCGATGGGCGGCGAGATTGCGCGGGCGGACCGGTTGATGCACGGTAAAACCTCGCAAATCTATCATTCCGGCCAAGGTGTGTTCCAGGGCTTGCCGAATCCGTTTGAGGCGACTCGGTATCATTCGTTGATCGTCAAAGAAGACTCACTTCCCGATACAATAAAAGTGACCGCCCAGACAATGGACGGCGAGGTAATGGCCATTCAACTCAGAGACCGGCCGGTGGAAGGAGTTCAGTTTCATCCCGAGGCGGTCCTGACCGAACACGGCAAAATGCTGATCGGCAATTTCCTGAATTCGAGGTAAGCGATGATCCGCGAAGCATTGCACAAAATACTCGACCGGCAGAATTTGACCACCGGCGAGAGCAAGCAGGTACTCGGCGAGATCATGACCGGCGAGATCTCGCCGGCGCTGATTGCCGCGTTTCTGACCGCCTTGCGGCAAAAAGGCGAGACCGCCGAGGAAATCAGCGGAGCGGCCCAGGCGATGCGCGAGAATGTGCGCCGGGTGGAGCATCAGCAGGAGACACTATTCGACAACTGTGGTACCGGCGGCGACGGCTCCGGGACGTTTAATATTTCGACGACAGCGGCATTTGTCCTGGCCGGTTGCGGCTTGTCGATCGGGAAACATGGAAACAAATCGGTTTCCAGCCGTTGCGGAAGCGCCGATGTCCTGAAGTCGCTCGGCGCGAATATCTCCCTGCGTCCGCAGGAGATGTCGCGCTGTATTGACGAAGTCGGGATCGGGTTTTTATTTGCTCCACTGTTGCATCCGGCGATGAAACATGTCGCGCCGACCCGCGCCGAGTTGGGTTTTCGGACGATTTTTAATCTCCTCGGGCCGTTGACTAATCCGGCCTTTGCCACCCATCAATTAATCGGTGTCTGCGGCGAGGAATACACCGAAAAGATTGCCGTGGCGGCAAAAGACATCGGCATCAAGAAAGCATATGTTGTCTACAACCTGGCGCAGGTCGATGAACTGACGACCGCCGGTCTTAACCGGGTATCGAGCGTGACCAACGGCTCCTTGAGCACATTTATGCTTGACCCGGCCGAACACGGCTTTTCGCCGTGTACACTCGAAGATCTCCGGGGCGGCGGGCCGGAGGAGAACGCCGAAATTATGCTCACAGTTTTAAACGGCGAGACCGGGCCGCGACGCGATACCGTTTTATTAAATGCCGGGGTCGGGCTTTATGTGGCCGAACAGGCCGCGAACATTGACGATGGCATCGCCCTGGCGGCCGAAAGGATCGATTCCGGCCGTGCCCTGCAGGCGTTGAATGACTATATCCAATTGAGCAATGAGTTCGAGCATGCTGGATAAGATCGTGGCCCACAAGCGGCGGCAACTGGCCTCGACGGTCACCGATCTCGCTCCGACGACGGCCGATCTGCCACAGATGCCGCCCGTGCGCAGTCTCAAGGAGGGCCTTATACGCGCGCCGGGGGTCGCGGTGATTGCCGAGATCAAACGGCGTTCACCGTCGAAAGGCGACCTGCGACTCGATCTGTCGGCCGCCGAGTTGGCCGACCGGTATACCCGTGCCGGGGCGAGCGCCATTTCGGTGCTGACCGATGATGAGTTTTTTGCCGGTTCGGTCGCCGATTTACGCAAAGCGAAACAGCACACGAACCTGCCCGTCCTGCGCAAGGATTTCATCTTGGCGGAATCGCAGGTTTACGAGAGCCGGCAAATCGGCGCGGACGCCATTTTATTGATCGTGGCGATTCTTTCGGTCGAGGAACTGCACAAATTGCATGGCCTGGCCAGGCGAATCGGGCTGGAAGTACTTATCGAGGTTCATTCGGCTGATGAGGTCGAACAGGCGTTAACGGTCGATCCGGAAATCATCGGGATTAACAACCGGGACCTGACGACGTTTACTGTCGATTTGAAGACGACCGAAGCGCTCCGTGAATTGATCCCACCCGAGATTGCCTGCATCAGCGAAAGCGGTATTTCAACTCGCGCAGATATCAGACGTCTGGCGGCTTGGCATATCGACGGCGCATTGGTCGGCGAGGCAATTGTCACCAGCCCGGATCCGGGTGAAAAAATCCGCGAGTTAATCGGGGGCATTGATGACCAGAATTAAAATCTGCGGTATCACCAATCTTGCCGACGCTTTGGCGGCGACCGAGTTAGGCGCACACGCCCTGGGCTTTATCTTTGCCGAAAGCCCGCGTCGGGTGTCGCCCGAAGCTGCACAAGAAATTATCCGACAGTTGCCCCCGTTTATGACCAAAATCGGCGTTTTTGTCAATGAATCCATCGAAACCGTGAAAACTCTATTTACCGACTGCGGTTTGAATGCGGTACAATTGCATGGAGACGAAGATTGCGGATATCTCGAACAATTATCAATACCGATCATCAAGGCGTTTCGGGTTAAGGACGAGAGCGTGCTCACCGAAATTGAATCGTTCGGTCTGCCTCATTTTCTTTTAGACACATTCGACAAGCAGGCCCGAGGCGGAACCGGCCGGAGTTTTAATTGGCAGATTGCCCGAAAAGCGGCACGGCATGGGCGAGTCATCCTCTCCGGCGGACTTGACGATATTAATGTAGCAGAGGCCCTTTCGATTGCCCGGCCGTTTGCTGTCGACGCCGGCAGCGGTCTGGAAATAGAACCCGGCCGTAAAGATCATGTTAAACTGAAGCAATTTATCCACGAGGTACAAAAGTGGGACAACCGAACAGGCGCGGCTATTTCGGCGCATACGGCGGCCGCTTCGTTCCTGAAACGCTGATGGCGGCGTTGGAGGAACTCGAAAGAGAATATCGCCGGGCGCGGCGGGACCGAAATTTCCGGGGCGAGTTGCGTGAATTGTTGCAGACCTATGCCGGTCGACCAACCCCGTTATATTATGCCCGGCGGCTGACCCGGAAGTATCGCGGCGCGCGCATCTTTCTCAAGCGCGAAGACCTGGCTCACACCGGCGCGCATAAGATTAATAACTGCCTGGGCCAGGCCCTCCTGGCCGACCGGATGGGTAAAAAACGGATTATCGCCGAAACCGGGGCGGGCCAGCATGGCGTGGCGGTGGCCACGGTGGCGTCGCTGTTCGGTTGTCGTTGCACGATCTATATGGGCCGCGAGGATATGGAACGGCATGCCCCGAATGTTTCCCGGATGGAACTGCTCAATGCCGAAGTTGTCCCGGTCGACTCGGGCAGCCGCACCCTGAAAGACGCAACAAACGAGGCGATCCGCGACTGGGTGACCAATGTCCGGTCTACCCATTATATCATCGGCTCGGTAGTCGGACCGCATCCTTACCCGATCATGGTGCGGGATTTTCAGGCGGTAATCGGCCGGGAAGCAAGGACGCAGATAAAACGCCGGGAAAAACGGCTGCCGGATATGGTTGTCGCCTGTGTCGGCGGCGGCAGCAATGCCATCGGCATTTTCCATCGATTCATCGACGATACCGCAGTAAAGTTGGTTGGCGTAGAATCGGCGGGCAATGGCCTGAACACTCACCTGCACGCGGCGACATTGAGCAAAGGCCGGCCGGGCGTTTTACACGGCAGTTTGAGCTATTTATTGCAGGATCGCCATGGTCAGGTACAGGCCACCCATTCAATTGCCGCCGGACTGGATTACCCCGGTGTCGGGCCGGAGCACAGTTTCCTCAAAGATAACGGCCGGGTCGATTACGTTTCGGTGACCGATGCTGAGGCCCTGCGGGCCTTCACCGAACTGGCTGAATACGAGGGGATTATCCCCGCGTTGGAATCGTCTTTTGCTCTGGCCTATGTCCGTAAAACTGCGCGAAAAGTAATGTCCTCGGCGATTATCGTGGTCAATCTCTCCGGACGTGGCGATAAGGACCTCGCCAATTCGTCGGTCAAACGGTCACTGGAACAGACAAAGGCTCGGCCCGGAAAAAACAACAAGAACGGTCGGGCCGGGAAGACGAGGGCGGCATGACCTCAATTGCCCAAACATTCGCCTCCTGCGCGGCCAAAAAACGCAAGGCGTTGATCCCGTTTTTGACCTCCGGGTATCCCGATCAAAAACTGTTTCGACGGGCACTGGATCAATTCGTGCTCTCCGGCGCGGATATTATCGAAGTCGGGATTCCTTTTTCCGATCCGTTGGCTGACGGCCCGGTTATCCAACAGGCCTCGCAACAGGCGTTGACCGCCGGGGTAACCATCGACCGGACGCTGCAATCATTGCGAGCGGCCAACTCTTCAATCCCGGTCCCGCTGGTTTTGATGAGTTACTACAATCCGATTCGCGCCTATGGTTTGAGCCGATTCGCCGAACGCGCCTACCGTGCGGGTGTCTCCGGGCTGATTGTCCCCGATCTGATCTGGGAGGAGGCCAGCGAGGTCGAACAGGTGTGTCGCGATCATCATCTCGATCTGATTCACCTGGTTGCCCGCACCTCTCCCCCGGCCCGTCGTAAACAGATTATCCGCCGGTCTCGCGGTTTTGTTTACCTGGTTTCGGTCACCGGGGTGACCGGCACGCAGCAGACATTTTCGCGCGGTCTCACTCGCTGGATTGGTAAGGTAAAACAGGAAAGCCCGCTCCCGGTTTGTGTCGGATTTGGTATTTCCACACCGGCACAGGCGCGTGAACTTTCCCGAGCGGCTGACGGGGTAATCATCGGCAGCGCGATTATAAACATTGTCCGCCGGACAAACGGCTCTCGTAAAACCATCAACAATATTGGCGCGTTTCTCCACCGAATACGAGAAGGAATCGACCATGAGTAGTGTGCGCGGCATCAGAGGCGCGATCAAAGTGAAAAACAACACGAAAGAGGAAATATCCGCCGCCACTCGCGAATTACTTGATTTGCTGCTTACGGCAAACCAGGTACACACCGAGGATATTGCCAGTGTGTTTTTTACCGTATCGCCCGATTTGGACGCCGAGTTTCCGGCCTGCGCCACACGGGATTTTGGCTGGCAGATGGTGCCGTTGATGTGCGCACGGGAAATTGATGTTCCGGGCAGTATGGCCGGTGTCATCCGGATCTTACTCCAGGTTAATACTGATCTTACCCAACAGCAGATCAAACATCAGTACGTGGGCGAAACGGCCCGGCTCCGACCCGACCTGCAGGGAGGAAATTCATGATGATCGTCGTAATGAAATCTTCCGCCAACGCCAAAGAAGTCGGCGTGGTAATCAAAAAAGTGCGGGAACTGGGTTTTGAACCGCATCTTTCCCGGGGCGAAAAAAAGAGCATCGTCGGCGTACTCGGCAGTGAAAAACATCTCGATCCGGAAATCTTCCTGGTCCTGCCGGGGGTCGAAAATGTTGTGCCGATTCTTCAGCCGTTTAAACAAGCCAGCCGTGAATTCAAAAGCGAATCGACGGTTGTGGTTTTGGACGGCACGAGAATCGGCGGCGATAATGATGTAGTGATCATGGCCGGTCCCTGTGCTGTTGAATCGGCCGAACAAACCCTGGCCGCCGCCGAGGCAGTGGCTGCCGCCGGGGCCAAAGTTTTGCGGGGCGGTGCCTTCAAACCGCGAACCTCCCCCTATAGCTTCCAGGGACTGGGGGAGGAAGGACTGAAAATCCTCAAAATGGCTTCGGAAAAAACCGGGCTGGCCATTGTTACCGAGGTGATGTCGCCCCAAACGGTCGATTTGGTTGCGGCCTACGCCGATATTATGCAGGTTGGCGCCCGCAATATGCAAAACTATCCACTGTTGGAAGCAGTCGGTAGAACCACCAAACCGATCCTGCTGAAACGCGGTTTGATGTCCACGATTGAAGAGCTGTTAATGGCCGCAGAATACATCCTCGCTAAGGGGAATCCAAACGTGATACTCTGCGAGCGGGGCATCCGCAGTTTTGAAAAATACACGCGCAACACCCTTGATATTTCTGCGGTTCCGATAATCAAAAAACTCAGCCACCTCCCGGTCATTGTCGATCCCAGCCATGCGACCGGCCAGCGTGACCTGGTCGCGCCGGTTTCCAAAAGCGCAATCGCCGCCGGAGCCGACGGGCTGATTATCGAAGTCCATCCCGAACCGGAGAAAGCCCTTTCCGATGGAGCGCAAAGTTTACACCCGGAGGAATTTGTGGAGTTGATGGCCGGGTTGGGGCAGATCGCCGAGGCGGTAGGTCGCGGTTTATGAAAAAACTGCAAGACATGGCCGTGTTGTTGATCGGCCTGGGGCAGATCGGCGGATCGCTGGGGCTTGATCTCGTCGCGGGGCGGCTGGTCTCTGAGGTCATCGGTTATGATCTTGACCCGGTGGTTCGCGAAAAGGCCGTCAGGCGCCGGGTAATCGACCGCGCGGTTTCGTCAATCGACGAAGGTCTGCCGCTTGTCGATTTGGTTATTCTCGCGGTACCGCTGCGGGGGATAATTAGTCTCTTACCGGTAATTGCCCCGGAGATCAACGACAACACGGTAATTTTCGACGTCGGCGGCGCCAAGACCGAAATCCTGCGCCGGGTGGCAGAATTGGGCCTGGAGGATAAATTCCTCGGTGGTCACCCATTGGCGGGCAATGAAGGTCGGGGACTGGCGGCCGCGTCCCGCGATAAATTTCGTGAGACAACATTCGTATTGACCCCGACTGACCATACTCCGCCGGTTTTGGTGGCGCGGCTGGAAGAGCTCATTTGTGGATTAGCCGCCAAGCCGCTGGTATTGCCGGCGGCCGAGCACGACCGGCAGATTGCCCTGACCAGCAATCTCCCTTATCTGTTCTCCCTCGCCCTGCTGCGGCTGGCCCAAAATTATGCCGAGCATGCACCCGCACTCGGAGACCTGATCGGCGGGAGTTTCAGGAGCGCGACCCGAGTCGCCGCCTCAGCACCGGAATTGATCGTCGATATGTTCATGACCAATCCACATAACATCTCCGGAGTAGTCGATGAGCTTATCGCGGAATTGACAGAAATTACCCGGTTGATTGTCCGGGGAGATGAAAAATCGTTGCGGACATTGGTCACGGACGTTCAGAAAAAAGCAGGTGAGCTTCAGCGTGGATAAGCTAATATTTCCCGCCAAAAAAATAAGCGGAATGACCGGCGTCCCCGGCGATAAATCGATTTCACATCGGGCGCTGATCCTTGGGGCGATGTGTGCTGGTGAGGTCACGGTGACTAATCTTTCGACCGCCGCCGATTGTGCCTCAACCGCACGTTGCCTGCGTGAGTTGGGCGTCGCCATCGAAACAAGACCCGACGGCACAACCGTTGTCCACGGCAAAGGGCGGTTTGGTTTGCGACAGCCGCCCGGCGATCTCAACGCGGGAAATTCGGGGACGACAATGCGGTTGTTGGGTGGTTTGTTGGCGGGACAAACTTTTTCGTCGGTAATTACCGGCGACAAATCACTGCGTAAGCGCCCGATGAAACGAATCGTCGAGCCGCTGAGCCGGATGGGTGCGACGATTGCCGCTGCGGCGGAGGGAACAAATCCGCCGCTGAGCATCACCGGTGGGGCGTTGACCCCGATCACCTATGAGCTGCCGGTGGCCAGCGCGCAGGTCAAATCGGCAATTTTAATCGCTGGTTTGCTTGCTGAAGGGAAGACCACGGTCATCGAGAAAGACCAATCGCGTGATCATACTGAACGGATGATGCGGCAGATGGGCGCGAAGATAGATAAAAGTAAGACGACGATCTCGGTGCAAGGTGGTGACTTAAATTGCGTATCGTTGCATGTGCCGGGAGATATCTCCTCGGCGTTTTTTCTGATTCTCGCCGGCTTGTTAATCGCCGGTCCCGGTTTGTATATCCGCGATGTGGGACTTAACCCCACGAGGTTAGGCGGCCTCCGGGCGCTCAGCCGCATGGGCGCGGAGATTACCTATTCAACCGATCGATCCGACGGCGGCGAACCGCTGGGAGATATTCATGTTGGCCGTGCTCCGCTGCACGCAATCGATATTCTTCCGGCGGAAATACCGACACTTGTCGATGAAATACCGGCGCTGGCGCTGGCGGCCACTCAGGCAGAGGGCAAGACAGCGATCAGCGGCGCGCGCGAACTTCGATTCAAAGAGAGTGACCGCCTGCACACCGTGGCGCTGGAACTCAGACGCCTCGGCGCGGAAATTGTCGAGCGCGAGGACGAGCTCGAAATCGACGGCCCGACGCCGTTGCGGGGCACGACAGTTGATTCGCACGGCGATCATCGATTGGCCATGATGCTGGCGGTTGCCGGACTTATCGCAGAAGGTGAGACAATTGTCCAACAGGCAGACTCAGTCGAGATTTCGTATCCCGGGTTTTTTGCAGTGTTACAATCACTGGTGGACTGATAATCGTGAGTAAACCGAACACAAAAATAATTTATGGGATAATCGGCCGTCGGCTCGACCACTCGCTCTCCCCGCTGATTCACAATCATTTTTTTGCCGAAAAGGGGATTAGCTCGTCGTATGGCATATTCGAATTTGAACCGGATGATTTGGGTGCGGGAATTGAGAAGTTGCGCGCGGCCGGTTTCGGCGGCGCGAATGTCACGCATCCGTACAAGCAATCGGTTATTCCCTGCCTGGACGATCTGGAAAAGGATGCCGCGCGTGTCGGCGCCGTGAATACGATCAAAAATGACGCGGGCAAACTGGTCGGTTACAATACCGATCTTGCCGGCATCCGGGCATCGATCAGCAATTATCTGCAACTTGATCTGCGCGACGCTGAGGTTGTGCTCCTCGGCGCCGGAGGCGCGGCTCGCGCCTGTCTGAGTGAACTATGCAGAATGCAGACCCGGCGAGTAAGAGTATTCAACCGAACAAAAGAAACGGCGGAAAAAATAGTCGCAAACCTGCCGGAGCAGGCACGGAGAATCGAGGTTACCGCTCATCGGTTGTCCGATTTTCAGACACAGATCGGTAATCATATTCCACATTTGATAATTAATGCGACATCATCGACACCGGCCGAGTTAACGGCGATCATCAGACCGCCCGCCCGGCAAGGTGTCCTTGCCGCCAGCATTGTCTGGGACTTAAATTACGGCCGTCGCGCACTATCTTCGTGGAGTCTGTCCGGGTCAGTCCGCTACTATGATGGTTTGTACCTGCTGGCGGCTCAGGCGGCGGAAAGTTTTCGAATCTGGACCGGACAGCAATTGGAACACGGGATAGTCTATCGTTACTTGAAAGCGGAAAGTACAGGAGATACTTCATGCTGCGCTTCCTGACTGCGGGAGAATCGCACGGCAAGGGTCTCACGGCAATTATCGAGGGGCTGCCGGCCGGGCTGGCGATCACCGAAGAAGATATTAATCCGATGCTGCGACGGCGGCAACGCTGTTACGGCCGTGGCACCAGGATGAAAAAAATCGAACAGGATCGAGTGAGTATCTCCGGCGGCGTGCGCAACGGCCGGACGATCGGCAGTCCGCTGGCTTTGCATATCGAAAACAAAGACTGGGCCATTCGCAAAGACAGAAAGGCGACGATCAAGCGGGTTCCCCGTCCCGGACATGCCGACCTGGCCGGCGCGGCCAAATATCGGTTTGATGATATCCAGGATGTAATCGAGCGGGCCAGCGCCCGCGAAACCGCAATCCGCACCGCAGTCGGCGCAACGGTCATCCGCCTTCTGTCCGAGTTTGGCCTTGAGATCCTCGGCCACTCGGTGGCTATCGGGAAGACGACCGCAAAAATATGTAAATTGCCTCTGTCGGCAATGACCAAAATAGTTCGGCAATCGCCGGTGTATTGCGCCGATGAGGAAAGTTCGACGGCAATGTGTGCCGAAATCGATGCCGCCCGCGAGGACGGCGATACGCTGGGTGGGATAATCGAAGTTTGCGTGGCAAATGTGCCTCCCGGACTGGGCAGTTATGTCCATTGGGATCGAAAACTCGACGGCCGGCTGGCCCAGGCGATGCTGAGCGTTCCCAGTGTGAAAGCGATGGAATTTGGCTCGGGCGTACGTAACGCTCGCCGGCGGGGATCGAAAGTTCACGATCCATTCAAATTACACGGCGGCAAAATTGCCCGTACTTCTAATCGCGCCGGCGGGCTGGAGGGCGGGGTAACCAACGGCCAGAATATCATCGTTCGGGGCTTTGCCAAGCCGATTTCCAGTCTGCGCAAGCCGCTGCCCTCAGTGAACCTGAAATCGAAAACGGTCGCAAAGGCGCCCTATGTGCGCTCGGATGTCTGCGTCGTTCCGGCAATCACGGTGGTTGCCGAAGCGATGGTCGCCTGGATTATTGCCCAGAGTTTTGTCGAGAAATTCGGCGGTGACTCTATCGATGAGATCCGGGAGAATTTCGAGTCCTCGGCATCCGGTATCTCTTTTGCAGAATGAAATCCGATGATAAAAATATTATCCTGACCGGCTTTATGGGCACGGGAAAAACCACGGTTGGGCGGATTGTCGCGCGGGAGTTGGGCCGCCCGTTCATCGATACCGACGAATTGATCGTCGCGAAAACCGGTCTGACGATCACTCAACTTTTTGCCGATCATGGCGAAGGTTATTTTCGCCGGCTCGAGAGTGAGACGCTTGGTAAACTTACAACGTCATCCGGAAGAATCATCGCCACCGGCGGCGGCAGTCTGCTTGATGCAGCTATGGTCGAGCGGGTAAGTCAATCCGGGTTGATTTTCTGTCTCACCGCGACACCGGAAATACTAATGCGGAGACTGGAAGACAACATCTCGCGTCCTTTGCTGAGTGGTGGTGAGGATCGGCGGGGTCTGGACGCCCTGTTGGCTGAGCGGGAATCCGCCTACCAACGTCTGCCGAATCATCTCGATACCTCCAAGCTTGGCCCGGATGATGTCGCCGCAAAAATTATCGGGATGTACCGCAGTCTGATGGCGGGGAAGGACAGCATGTAATGAAAATTAAAGTCGACGGCAAACCGCCCGCGCCGTCATACACCGTTACTGTCCGACGGGGAGCGTTGAGCGATATCGGCCGGATAGTCGGTCAGCGGCCGACCGGCAAGCTGATCGTGTTGACCAATACAACGGTGCAGAAGTTATGGTTCGGACGGTTACGGCGCATCCTGGCCGCGGCGGGCCGGAAATCGACGCCGATTGTAATCAATGATGGTGAACGATATAAGACCCGGCAAACGTACCAGAAGATCATCGCCCGGTTGATTGATCTGGGCGCTGACCGTCAGTCGATTCTCATCACTTTAGGCGGCGGTGTGGTCGGTGACCTGGGTGGGTTTGTCGCGGCAACCTATCTGCGCGGTATCGACCTTGTTCATATTCCGACAACTCTGGTCGCCCAGATCGACTCCAGCATCGGCGGCAAGACAGCTATCGACCTGCCCCGGGCAAAAAACATGCTTGGCAGTTTTTATAATCCTCGGCAGGTTTTGATCGATCCGGAATTGTTGTCCACACTTCCCGACGAGGCATTATCCGACGGCCTGTTTGAGGCGATCAAAACCGGGCTGGTTTGTAATAAAAACCTATTTGCATATATAGTCGATCATCTTGATGAAATCCGGCAACAAAGGCCCTCAGCGCTGGACCGTGTCGTGCGGGGGACCGTCCATGAAAAGGCGAAGGTTGTCAGCGTCGATCCGTTCGACCGGAATCGGCGGGCGATTCTCAATTTCGGCCATACACTCGGGCATGCGCTGGAAACGGCGGCCGGGTATCGGAAAATCAGTCATGGGGTGGCGGTGGGCTGGGGGATGCTGGCGGCATTGGAGCTTTCGCATCTTCTAGGTTATGGCGAACGACGTGTCGTTGAACGCGCGGCCGAGCCGATCCGCGACCTGTTGGAACGAAAACGATTTCCGCAAACAGAAGTCGACCAACTGTGGCAGACCATAAAACTCGACAAAAAAGTCCAGGGCGGCAAAGTACGATTTGTCTTGCTCAAGGCCATCGGCCGGCCGGTGATTGACTTTGTTGATCGGCGGACGGTTTTCAAGGCATTAGAGAGAATCAGGAAATGAAAATCCTCGTTATTCATGGACCGAATTTAAATCTGCTCGGCAGGCGGGAGCCGGGAATCTACGGCACTGACACCCTTGCCGAGATCGATGCCGAGCTTGTGGCGTATGGGAAAGAAAAGGGCATTGATCTCCGTACCGCCCAAGATAACTCGGAAGGTGCGATCATCGATTTGATTCACGAGGCGATGACCTGGGCGGACGGAATCATCATCAATCCGGCGGCATATACTCATTACAGCTACGCCATTTACGATGCGTTGCGCGCGTCGGGACTGCCGAGCGTTGAAGTGCACCTATCGGCTATCCACCGGCGCGAAAAATTCCGGGCACATTCGGTCATTGCCCCGGCCTGCCTCGAGCAAATTGCCGGACATGGCAAGCGAAGTTACTTTATAGCAATCGATGTTTTGTACCGGTACCTGAACGGTGACTGAGTCAACCCGAAACACACCGACAAGTATATCGGTGAGCTGGACATATAATCGACAGTAAATAACGTCTATGCAGAAAACCCTCTCACAGTAGACAAGCCGTACTCCTCGCTAACTGATTCTCTAGCGGCCTCTTAGCCGAAATAACCATCGCCGGCAACAATTTCTTCGTATTAAATACAGGCGCCACGGCGGAAAAGGGGCAAGTGACCCCATCGGCGCCATACATACCATATTGCGGCCCCGGTTGCCGAATCGTGCAGCCGGGGCTTTTTTTGCTTAATGATAATCTGGACCTGGATTAACGCGGATAGAGCAATTGAACGAAGAGAGCAACATCAACCAGGTTATACCGCCTGTTGCCATCAAAGTCGACCGCACCCGGCCGCAGCGGTGATTGTCCATCACGGAAAACGAAGTTGATAAACCCGACAAGATCGGTCAGAGCCACTACCCCGTTATTGTCGAAATCACCGATCAACAGCGGCGGATCGAGTTGCAGCATGTGCAAAAACGCCGGTCCGGAGAGATAGATATTCTCACCGTTAACGGCAACGGCTCCCGCCCGGTTTGCCAGTGACTGCACGCAGAGTACTTCGGCGGAACCAGTGTTGCGATAATCGACCGTCGCCAGCCCCAGCTGATCGTCGATTACCTGGTATAACGATCCCTCACCGGCAACGGCCCGGGGAGCCGAAATAAAATCCCATCGATCAATCAACACCGGAGTCGAGGGAACCGCCAGGTCGTAAACCTGCACTCCCTGTCGGGCTGTGCTGAGAAACAGCAAGTTGTCCGTAATATAGAGGTGCCGCGTGGAATCGTGGGGAACCATCCGGAAAACTTCGGTGGGTTTAAAAATGTTCGCCAAATCATAGACACCCAATCCGAATTGCGGTCCGGCGGCATAGACATAGCGACCGCGATGGATTGCAGCGGTAATCGTTTTATTGACCGACTTCCCGCCAACCAACCGCGCGTTGGCCGGGTCGGTGATATCGAAAATCCGGAATCCTTCGTTACCGTCGGAAACGGTGACAAATGTCCCATCCAGGTCGACATCAAGGGCGAAGCCAATCGTCTTTGTGCGGAATATTTCCATCGGACTTGCCGGATCGGTCAGCTCGGCCAGGATCAGACCTTCGCTTCCGCAGGCCATTGCGACAAGATTGCCCTGAATATCGACCCCGCGTATCTCCTCGGCGAAAGCGGTTTCAGAAACCACCAGCGGTTGTGCAGGGTCGCCGATATCGATCACGGCCAGTCCAACCTGATCGACGACGGCCACAAGGAATTCATTGTCGACAGCCAAATCGCGCACGTTCCAGTCCCGTCGTTGACTCGCCACGGTCTGCGGATGAAAGGGGTAGGAAACATCAATTGTATAGGCGCCATTGGTTGCTGCGGCGGCAATCAAATTGCCGTCCAGCGCGATGGCCGCCAATCCCTCCGGCTCTTCATTGACGCCATACAGATAGGATTGCTCGGGATCGTTGATACCCAGCACCATCAACCCGCGAACGGCGTCGGCAAGATAGAGCAACGAATCGCGATGCAATATGTCGATAACATCCCCGTAGGTCTGATAATCGCCCAGCAGTTGAACGTTGTTTGAGATGGAATACTCGTATATTGCCGCCCCGGCTGTTCCTTTTGCTGCGTAGATCCTCGGTTGTTCATGGACGAACGATGCCAAGCCCAACGGCCATTGCAGGGTACCCAGTTCAATGGGCACAGAAAAGATATCGTAAACTCTGGTCAGGCCGTCAAGGAAGTAACAAAACAGTGAATCGCCGCTGAAAGCCAACCCGCCGTGCGGGCCACCCCCATCTTGCCAATAATCGACTATGGGCCGATGGTTGTCCGACGGTTTTATTCGGGTCAGGCTGTACTTATCGGTGTAGTAAAAATATCCGCGATACGATTTCAGCGCTCGGGGAGAATACCAAGAGGGCATTGATCCGGTCTGTTCGACGACCTCGCCGGAATGCACATAATAAAATACCAGGGAATCGGTGCTTGTTACCACAGCGACTGTCTCACCGACCCGCGAAATTTTTTTGGCGCCGTCCAGCCGGATGGCCTGGCTCAGGCGGCGCGGACCGCTCTCGGTTGAAAAATCAAAAATCTCCAAACCAACCGGTGATGTCAGCCAGAGGGTATCGCCGCAGAGGAGTACATCGCTGCCGCCACCCTCATAGAGAGTCGCTACCGGAACCGGACGCAGGGTTGTATCAGCAAATGTGGTTTTTGGAAAACATAAGACAGCAAGACAGAACAAAATCAGATTGCGGAAGAGCAAAAACACCACCACCCTTCACTCGACCTTCCCCCTTTATAAGGTAAGGCCTGGACCGGGGGTGTCAAGCGGCCATTGACGGGGAGAATTGCGGGTGGATTACCCCAATCGCAACGACAGGAGATTGTACCGCAGAAGACAAGTAATTATACCCGCCCACCGAGCAGCCGCGCCGGGAGGAACAGCAACGCTTTGAGCAGACGAAACACCGCTTCGACTGTAATTCCCAACAGTCGCAACGGAATTGAGAGCAACCAGACAATCGGATAGGCGACCAGCGCCAGCAAAGCCAGGGGCCAGCACAACAAAAACAATAATATCCACAAAATGAACCCGGCCATCGTCTTCACGTCCTTTCCTGTACCCCGCATGATCAACACAGAACAATCGGCGGAGTTTCATCGAGAACGACAATCCTCACCACCATCACAATCTTAAGTACCCGGATTGGGCGAAATTATTCAACCGGCCGCTGTCTCACTTCCGGGTTACTGCGCAGTGAAAGGGCAATCCGGCGGCGGGGCAAGTCGACATCGATCACCGTCACCAGCACCTGCTGTTGGACCTTGACCACCTCACCGGGGTCTTTGACAAAACGATCAGCCAGTTCGCTGATATGGACAAGTCCGTCCTGGTGGACCCCAATATCGACAAAGGCGCCGAAGGCGGTCACGTTGGTCACGATACCCGGCAGTTTCGCGCCGACGGTAACGTCCTCGATTGCCTCAATACCCTCGGCAAAGTGGAAAACTTCGAATTGCCGACGCGGATCGCGGCCGGGTTTCTCGAGTTCGACCAGAATATCCCGCAAAGTCGGCAGTCCGACAGTGTCGGTGACATACCGCTCCGGTTCGATGCACGCTCGCAGTTCTTCGTCGCCGACCAGATCATCGACCGTACAGCCCAGATCGCGGGCCATCGTGTCGACGACACAGTAGCTTTCCGGATGAACTGCGCTGCGGTCGAGCGGGTTTTTGCTGTTGGGAATGCGCAGGAAACCGGCGGCCTGCTCAAAGGCCTTCGGGCCGAGTCGGGGAACTTTTTTGATGTGTGACCGCGCACGAAACGGTCCGTTTTCATCGCGGTATGTGATAATATTTCCAGCCAGTTGCGGGCCAAGTCCGGAGATATAGGTCAATAGTT
>JAJRUJ010000066.1 GCA_024277855.1 Candidatus Zixiibacteriota bacterium | reverse complement strand
TCAACGCCTATTACCTGGACTTAATCGACTGGAACGATCCGGCCGACCCGCTCCGCCGGCTGGTGATTCCCGATCCCGGTGAGTTGCAGCGCTGGGGGCGGCTCGATGCGTCCAAAGAAAGAGCGGTCACGGTAACCAGAGGGGTCCAGCATAAATATGGCACGACCGTGGTCCTCCTGGTGACCGAATCCTGCGCATCCTTCTGCCGTTATTGTTTCCGTAAACGGCTGTTTTTGCAGGATGCCCGCGAGACCGGCATCAATATCGATGAAGGGTTGGCCTACATCCGGGAACACGATGACATTACCAATGTCCTGGTGACCGGCGGCGACCCGCTGACTCTCTCGACAGCGCGGCTGGAAAAGATCATCACGGCGCTGGCCGAAATTGATCATGTGCGTATCATCCGGATTGGTTCAAAAATCCCGGCTTTCAATCCCCACCGAATTCTCAATGATCCGGCGTTGACCGAGATGTTGCGACGGAATTTCCGCCATGGTTGCCGTATCTACCTGATGTGCCATTTCGATCACCCGCGCGAATTGACCCCCGAGGCACGGAGGGCGGTGCGACATATCCAGCAGGCAGGAGTGATTTGCGTCAATCAGAACCCGATTATTCGCGGAATCTCCGACAATGCCGAGACGATGGCCACCCTGTGGCGCGAACTGTCGTATATCGGCGTCCCGCAATATTACGTCTTTCAAAACCGACCGACCGTCGGGAACAAGCCGTATATCGTGCCTATCGTCGAGGCCTATCACCTGATCGAGGAGGCGAAGCGGTATTGTTCCGGCCTGGCCAAACGCGTCCGCTACGTGATGTCGCATGAATCAGGCAAGATTGAAATTGTCGGGGTCGACCGGGACAAGATCTATCTCAAATATCACCGCGCGAGATATCGGCGCGATGAGCAGCGGTTTCTTATCTGCCGTCGTAACGACTCGGCCTATTGGCTCGATCAACTTGAACCGGCCGAGGGGCAGGTCAACGAGTATTACCGGGAAAGTTCTTCCTGGGATTTTGAATCAGCGGCGCCGGACAACGATTGTTGAACATCTTCTGTGATACCTTGATCGAAAGTCGATCCCGACCGGGTTCCGACAAGCCGTGACAAACTGTCTGCTCCCTGGCGTGGGGAAAGACGCAAGACGGCTCCCCCGCCTTGTCGGGAGAGACATTGTTTAATGAGTGTAGATAAATCTTCGCTGGAGGAAGGCCGATGGACGATTCACCCGATGACGCATCATGTTTCCGCCCGGCCCGGATATTTGTTTACTAATCTTGATGAGTTGAAAATTGGGATGAAGGAGCAATAACTTCTGGTCGGATATTCATTCCTGTAATTTGATTTCCCCGGCACGGGCCAATGCCATTTCCGTCAGGAAAGGCCCGATACCTTCATAGACAATGACCGAAGAGAGAACGACCGTTCCGATAATGTACCCCATTTCCGGTCGGGCCTCGGCAACAGTCATCGTCATCCCGATCGCCACTCCGGCTTGGGGAATGAGGCCCATCCCCAGGTACTTGCGCACTACCGGCTCCGCGCCGTACCGTTTTGTCGCCAGATACGATCCGATAAATTTCCCCGCCGGGCGGGCGAGCAGATAGGCAATCCCCAGGATTCCCAAATAGGCCAAACCGCCAAGGTGCAGGCTGGCCCCGGAGAGTACGAAAAAGGCGATATAAAACGGCATCTCCGTCTGGCGCAGTTCGGCGTAGACCAAACGGTGCATCATCGAGAGATTGTTGGTCACTGCCCCGATAATCAGACAGACCATCAGTGGTGAGATACCGATGGTCTTGGCCAGTCCAATTCCGCAGAGCAGACCGCCAACGATGACCAGCAGTAACTCCGAGAGATCGTCAATCCACTGTTCCCAGAAAGTAATGACCGCCCCCACCGCCGCGCCGAGAACAATCGCAAAAACCAACTCCTTGCCCAGCAACAACAGTGTCGACAAGATCGGCTCACCGGTCGAAAAGGAAAAAATCGCGAATGAAATTCGAAAGACAATCAGGCAAATAATATTATTCAGGGCTACGACAGTCAGCAGTGTATCGGTCAGCGGACCGCGGGCGCGATATTCGCGGGTGACCAACAGCGTGACCCCGGGAGCGGTGGCCATACTGATCGAGCCGAGCAGCAGGGCAAGCCCGGCGTCGCCGGTCAATAGCATCGAGACGAGAAATACCAGAATGAATGCCCCAAAGCTTTCGGCCAGCGCGACAAAGATCACTTTTTTGCCCATCGATCTAAGATGATGGAGTTCGATTTCGCCGCCGATGGCAAAGAGGATCATCCCCAGGGCGATTTCATTGATCATGTTGATTTGGAGTAGAGTGGATGAGGAGATCATTCCCAGGACCGAGGGGCCGAAGATCAGGCCGGTCAGCATATATCCGGTCACTCGCGGAATTTTGAACCGGTGAGACAGTTTCCCACCCAGCAACCCCAGCAGGATCACCATGCCCACACTTAACAGTTCATAAACGTCCATGTTCTCCTCTGCTCATCCGCATGTCCGGGAACCGGTAATCCCGCGCGGATGGAATCAATCTCCGGTTTACATAGCATAATGTCCCCTGCCGTTGGATGCAACAAGAGACAAAATGGCGAGTATTTGCCCGGCAAGGGGGACGAAGCGGGTATCCGCGTCAGGCCCGCTGATCAGATAGTGATGATTTCGGCGAAGCGAAGCACGGCCTCGACCGCATCGTGCATATTTGTTGGTTCGCCGACAATCAACTTATCTTTGCGACCATAATAACTCAGGCAGGTAGTGAACGGAGTTTCGGCTGATCAGGGTTTTTCGGCCGATTCGGTTTGGCCGGTTGGTAGATCGACAACGGTGATCTTGTTTCGCCCACCGGCTTTCGATTCGTAGAGCGCTTTGTCGGCGATGGCCAGCATCGTTTTCGGGGGACTGTCTTCTCCCGGGACCCCGACTACCACGCCGATGCTCGTTGTTACCTGTTTCCCGTCGGGAACACAGGCCTTGCGCACCGCCTGCCCGACCAAATCACGACGGAAACCTTTGGCCAGCTCTTCGGCCTGGGCGCGAGTGATATTATACCACACCACCACAAATTCTTCGCCACCGTATCGCGCGGCAATATCCAACGGCCGTTGAGCGACCCGTGCCAACGCCCCGGCCACCCCCTTCAGGCATTCATCGCCGACCAGGTGTCCGTAAGTGTCGTTAAACATCTTGAAATTATCGATATCGATCATCATGACTGCCAGGGGCGTTTTTTCACGTGTCGCCTGCCGCCAAACCTGGTCCAATCGCGAATCGAGCATCCGGCGGTTATACAGTCCAGTCAGGCCGTCCCGCTCGGCCATCTCGGCAATCAAGCCCGTGTTGAGGTAAATTGTCCGTACTTTGTATTCCAGCAGATAACAACCAACCGCCCCGATGACATTGGCGCAGACCAGGATAATCGTAACAAACCAAAAACCGGCCGTTGGCAGTTCAATGTCGATCCCGTGGGCAATCCCGAAGATCAGCAACAGCCCGGCCCCCAGGCAGGCGCTGCGAAACAACAATCCCGGGATAAAATAAACATACATCGTAATCAAGAGCAGTCCGGCATAATAGTGCGACAGGTATCCCCCAACCGGCATCATCCGGGCGATCCCGATCGAACCGAGTCCGATTGCCAGGACGTACGCAATGATAAACGGTGTGAGATGATGCTGCAAACGGCGGTGATAACTGGCCAGGTACGCCAGCAGACATAACGGAGGGACAGCAACTAATTGGGTGATCATCGCCCGGGTAATCGAGGTATTTCTCAGTGTCACCATTTCCGCCCAGCCGTACAGGACGAAAATCGACATAACCATCAACGTCCCAACGCGCATCCGCCAGAGATTCTGCTGGCCATTGTGCAGCCGAAAATCATCCTCCAGCGTACGGCCAAACCGCAGTCGGCCAAAACCCTCGGCCAGTTGATCGGCATAGGGGGAGTTGTATGTCGTCTGAGGTGTGGACATCGTCTCCCGTCTCCGGGTAAACCAGCGTTCTTAGCGGTCAACTTCACGCGGGCCGATTGTTTTGTCAACCGAATTCATCGGGGACGTTAATTATGAAAAACAGAATATTGCGTTCCGGCAATATGCAGCAGATGGGTGCGGGCACCGGGTTAACCCTCAACGATGAGAAAATAACTTTCACCTATAACGACAAACCCAACGAGGCCGCCCTGCGTGATTATGGCGTCGCCTCTGCCCGCCCGATCACGGTCTGATGGCCGGAACACTCTGCCTTTTTTTACGTAAATGGAGACGGGTTATCTCAGCGCGCAAATAGTCGAATGCCTCATCGACGTTGTCGATCACGCGGAACAACTTGAGATCCGCCGGCGAAATCGTGCCCCATTTGACCATTTCATTGACGTTGATGACGTTGTTCCAATAATCGGAACCATACAACACCACCGGCATTCTCTTTTTGGCTTTGCCGGTCTGGATGATCGTCAGTAATTCAAAAAATTCGTCGAGTGTCCCAAAGCCGCCGGGAAAAACCGCCAGTGCCTTGGCCAGGTAGAAAAACCAGAATTTACGAATGAAGAAATAATGGAACTCGAATGCCAGTTCGGGGGTCTGGTATGGATTGGGTTCCTGTTCGAACGGCAGGCTGATATTCAACCCCACCGATTTGCCGCCTGCTTTGCGGGCTCCCCGGTTGGCCGCTTCCATAATTCCCGGACCACCGCCGGTGCAGATCATCAGCCGACGGCCGGATTTTTCGAGTTCTTTGAACCAGTAGACCAGCCGCTCGGCCAGTTGTTGCGCATCTTCGTAATAGCGCGACATCAGCACATGTCGTTGTGCGGTCTGCCGGGCGGCTTTTAGTTTTGCCGGTACGGTCCGGTACCCGGCCATCCGATTTTCAATTTCCTTGAGCTCGCGCCGTGCCTCACGACGGGACCGGATCCGCGCTGAGCCGAAAAAGACCACCGTATCCCAGACTTTCTGTTTGTGGAACCGCGCGTTTGGCTCGACCATCTCGGAGAGGACACGCAAAATCCGGGCGGGCGGGCTGTTGAGGAATTTCTCGTTATTATATGCCTTGACCGTCCGGATCGGTTTGGGGTTTTTCTTTGCTTCGGCCATCTTTTCCTCTTGTCTGTTTAGTCTTGTCCTGTCGCGCAACGGCGGTTCCCGAAGTCATCAATCAGGCATCGATGTGCCTAACACCCCGCCACCTGTTCAGGATAGTTGTTTCCCGCAGCGACAACAACCGGAGTTTCAGATTGACTGTCGGGCGGATTGGCCGTTAATCAGAATCATGTTCAGGAAGCGGTCAAACAACCCACCGACGGGCATTGCCGACCGGGGGCAGATGCCGCGACGGTGTGAGCGACTCGGTTTGCCGCTCTGGGGGATTTTAATCGCCGGTCTGCTGATCCGGGTCGTGCTGGCTGTGGCGACCCCGGCCTGGGACGCGCCGGATGAATATGCCCACTACTGGTATATTGAACAGATCGCGCAGAACGGCTCACTGCCGGAGGGCATACCGGTAGAACCCGCTTATGAAGCCTTCCAATCCCCGTTATACTATCTCGTAGCCGCCCCGCTGGTCGCCCTCGGCGGCAGGCAGGATACTCCATCGCCAGATAAAATTCCTCCGTCCGGTTCCTTGCTCTTGCTGCGTTTCCTGTCGGTACTCTTTGGCGTATTGACGATCATCATCTCATATTGCCTGTTTGGTTTGCTGCCGGGGGTGAACACAGATGTCAGACTGTGGAGCACCGCATTGGTTGCTTTCCTGCCGACGTATGTCGGGGTCACCTCATCGGTAAACAACGATGCATTGGTTGTCTTGCTATCCGCTTGCTGTTTGCTTGTTGTGCTCAACAAAAAATGGAGTGCATCAAGGGCCTTTGCCGGCGGGTTACTCGGCGGTCTGGCCTTGCTGACCAAGATCAATGCGGTGGTCTTGTTACCTGTAATACTCTTTCTCGCCTTTAATCGCACCGCCGCCGACAAATCATCGCCGTGGCACGGCATCGGTCCGGTCCTGCTGGGCTGGTTAATCGGCGCGACAATTCTTGTGACACGAAATATCATTATCTATGGTGATTGGCTGGCAATTAATCCGGGTCTGGAGAGTGGCTGGGGATTGACTGTTGGCAATATCCTGCGGGCAATCCGTAATCTCGGCTGGAGTTTCTGGCTGGCTTTCGGCCGGACCTATCACACGGTTCCCGGGCCGATAGTCTATCTCCTGACCGCGTTACCACTGATACTCATCTCATTATGGGGCTGGTCGAGGATTCATCGACAGCATCGCCGTCTATTATTATTAATTATGCTTGCGGTCATACCGAGTATTTTCGGTTCTCTGTGGTACACGCTGTCTTATTCTCCGGGCACGATGACCAGTTGGGGCAAAAATCTTTTCCCGACACTGCCTTTGCTTGCCGTGTTTTTTGTAGTCGGCTGGCGAGCGGCATTGCCCCGGATTTCCTGGTTGATTCCGGCAGGCGGCACGCTGGTGATGATCGCCGGTTGTCTCTGGGCGCTGGGTCGTATGCTCTCGATTTCCGGCTGATTGAAAAACGGGGAAAACAGAAGCGACGCCTCCGGACAAAACTTACCTGGATAAAAGGCCGCCGCAACAATCTCCGATGAAATCCCAATCCGGCAGGAGAGCAGATTCGACGTGAGCATGGATTGTCTCCTCTTGGACAGACAAGTGTCGCCCCCTCTCACCTCTCCTTGAGAGATGCGATCGCCATTACTTGCCGGTCTTCACCTCACTCATCGGAATACCCAACGCGTTGGCCACACCCTCACCGTATGCCGGGTCCGCCTGCATGCAGTTTCCAATGTGACGAATCTTGATCTCCTTCGGGGCATCTCCCATGGCGCGGGCGGTATTCTCAAAAAGTACCTTCTGTTGCTCGGGGTTCATCATCCGGAATAGGGCACCGGCTTGAGAGTAGTAGTCGTCATCGTCTTTGCGATGGCTCCAATGATCTGCCGCACCATCAAGGCTGAGCGGCGGCTCGCGGAAATCGGGTTGCTCCTGCCACTCGCCGTAGCTATTGGGCTCGTACCCGAGCGTTCCATCATAGTTGTCGTCCACCCGCATCGCGCCATCGCGATGGTAGCCGTGAACAGGACAGCGAGCGCGATTGACCGGGATCAGGTGATGATTGACACCTAGGCGGTAGCGTTGCGCGTCGCCGTAAGAGAAGAGCCGGCCCTGCAGCATCTTGTCGGGAGAAAAGCCAATGCCGGGAACGATATTGGCGGGATTGAACGCCGCTTGCTCGACATCAGCGAAGTAGTTATCGGGGTTTTTGTTCAATTCGAGCACGCCCACTTCAATGAGCGGGTAATCAGTGTGTGGCCAGACCTTCGTGAGATCGAAGGGATTGAAAGGGAACTTGGCGGCGTCCTTCTCCGGCACCACTTGGATCTTCATGTTCCACTTGGGGAAGTCACCTCCTTCGATGCTGTCAAACAGGTCGCGCTGGTGACTCTCGCGGTCCTTACCCACAATCGTCTCAGCCTCCTCGTCTGTCAGATTCTTGATCCCTTGTTGGGTCTTGAGGTGGAACTTGACCCAGAAACGCTCGCCCTTCGCATTGATCAGGCTAAAGGTATGACTGCCGTAGCCATTCATGTGGCGGTAGGAGTATGGAATGCCCCGGTCGCTCATAGTGATAGTGACCTGGTGCAGCGCTTCGGGCAGTGAAGTCCAGAAGTCCCAATTGTTGCGTGCGCTGCGTAGGTTGGTCTTGGGATCCCGCTTTACGGCGTGATTGAGGTCGGGGAACTTGAGTGGATCACGCAGGAAAAACACCGGTGTGTTGTTACCGACAAGGTCCCAGTTGCCTTCCTCAGTGTAGAACTTTATTGCGAAACCTCGGATGTCGCGCTCGGCATCGGCCGCTCCGCGTTCGCCGGCCACCGTGGAGAAGCGGACAAAGACCTCTGTCTTCTTGCTGACCTCTGAGAAGATCTTGGCCTTGGTGTAGTTTGTAATGTCGTGTGTGACAGTAAAGATACCGAAGGCACCGGAACCCTTGGCGTGCATGCGGCGCTCGGGGATCACCTCACGGTCAAAGTGAGCGAGCTTTTCAAGAAACCAAACGTCTTGGAGCAACATTGGACCGCGGGGCCCAGCGGTCATCACGTTCTGGTTATCAACGACAGGTGCGCCTACATTATTGGTTAGTTTCTTGGGCATGGCTTTGCCTCCTTGTTTCTCGTACTGCTTCGTTTAGTTTTTTCCATATCAACGCATCCTCGGCAGACCCCGTATACTTTCACATGCGTTGATTCTACCTGGCCAAGGGCCTTCGCCGACTTCGGGAGTCTGAGCCCATTGAGCTCCTCGCTGTAGAAATCCTGTGTCAATCCACATCGGACGCACACGAAATGGTGATGCTGCTCCAGGTTCGCGTCAAAACGGGTTCGCTCTCGTGGAGGTCCGAGGGTGTTAATCAGTCCAAGGTCATTGAGCCGCCAAAGTGTCCGGTAGACTGTATCCAGTGAAATCGTCGGAATTCTTTCGCGAACTCGCTGGTATACGGTCTCTGCGTCTGGATGGTCGCCGGTCTGAGCAACCTCCCGAAAAATCTCGATACGTTGATGGGTGAGTTTGATGCCAGCCTGTCGGCACACCTGTTCGAAACCCCTCATCCGCAGGTCAACTTCTCTCTTTTTGGTCTTAGTCATCACACCCTACATCATAATGTATTCTTATATAGGATTAATGCAAGAAGTAGAATTCGATGTCAAGAGCTATTGAACTGCCCCCCCCAAAGTCTATGCCGTCTTTAGCATCCTCGCCGAGTGCCCCAGATGAGTCTAACGATGCAACGTGTGGAACGACTCAGTGTGAACGATCCGCCAATTGCGTGCGGACTTGGTTGATTTACACTGGCCGGCATTATGCTCAGCCAGACGACGTACCAAATCGGCCGAATGGCCGGTGTAACGTCGTCCATTCTCGGATTCGAT